>DATCNU010000213.1:0-21261 GCA_036565085.1 Arthrobacter sp. | reverse complement strand
GAGCCTGGGCCTGTCGCTGCAACTCATCCCGGGAGTCCCGGTCGCCTCGACCAGCGCCGCGGGGATCGCCGTCGCGCAGGTAACGGCGGTCCGCGACCAGCTGCGCTTCGAGACGACCTTCCACGCCGCCGACCCCGAAGCCGACGTCCCCGCCTCGGACCTGCTCACCGGGCTGCGCGGCAAGGACGTCCTCATCGTCTTCGTCGAAAGCTACGGCGAGGTCGCCGTGCAGGGCACCAGCTTCTCCGGCGGCGTCGACCAGGTTCTGCGCAACAGCACCGCCACGTTGACCCAGGCCGGGTGGTCCACGCAGAGCGCCTGGCTCACCTCGCCCACCTTCGGCGGCATCAGCTGGCTGGCCCACTCCACCCTGCAATCCGGACTCTGGGTCGACAACCAGCAGCGCTACGACCAGCTCGTCGCGAGCAACCGGTTCACCCTCAGCGACGCCTTCGACAAGGCTGGCTGGCACACCGTCAGCGACGCCCCCTCCGACGACGAGGCGTGGCCGCCCGGCACCAGTTTCTACCACTACGACCAGCTCTACGACCGCCGCAACGTCGGCTACCACGGCCCGACCTTCAGCTATGCCTCGATGCCCGACCAGTACACCCTGTCCGCCTTCCAACGCCTCGAGCTTCAGCCCGGCCACAAACCCGTGATGGCCGAGATCGACTTGGTCTCCTCGCACACCCCGTGGACACCGTTGCCGAACATGGTGCCCTGGGACCAGCTCGGAGACGGGTCGATCTTCGACCCCATGCCGGCACAGGGAATATCCCCGTCCGTCGCCTGGCGCGACGCCAACACTGTCCGTCAGCTCTACGGGCAGTCCATCCAATACTCCCTGCATGCGCTCACCTCGTGGGTCACCGAGCTTAACGACCCCAACCTGGTCGTCGTCATGCTCGGCGACCACCAACCGGCGACGACGGTCAGTGGTGTCGGCGCCAACCACGCGGTGCCAGTCTCGATCATCGCGCGCGATCCGTCCGTGTTCAGCCAGATCGCCTCCTGGAAGTGGCAGGACGGCCTGCTGCCCAGTCCCTCGGCCCCGCTCTGGCCCATGGACGCCTTCCGCGACAAGTTCCTTACCGCCTATAGCGCCCCCGTCGGCCTGACCACTCCTGCCATCGTCTCGACCCCGCACCACCAGTGACCCCGGGCGCCACACCCAGCACCGCCACTCACGCGCGTCACGACTTCCAGAGTCCACCGCAGTGGCCCATCGCTAACAAGTCCAAGCCGCTACGACTGCTCCGGCGAGCAGGCCGATCGCACACCCCAAGTTGCGACTCGGTACATGCCCCGCAGGGTACGTGCGCCGTAGCCCGTGGCCTCACGCATTGGCGCCCTCATCCATCGGTCGAGAATCGGCATGCTGGTCGCGCAGCTCACGCAGCAGCTCCGCGTCACTTGCCCACGCTCCCAGACCCCTTCGACCGCGCTGATCAACCAGTGCGCGCGTCATCGGCCGGTGCCGCGCACGCCGCCACGGCACGCCTTGTGACACGCGCCGCGGCCGCGCCGCATCGGTCAGCAACCGTGCTCTGGCGTCTCCCCGGCGGCGCCCACCCAAAACGAAAATGTCCTGCGTCGCAGCACCTTATGGACGGCAGCCATCACCGCCACCGTGTACGTTGCGCCGGGCGGTGGCAAGATCACGGGTTCAACCTCAGCGTACTGAACCGCAGGGCCGGTGAGTGCATCAACACCCCCGGGGCGCACATGGCACACCGGGGTGTTGCCCGGTCCGAGACCGTTCATGCAGTTCCGCGCTAGAGCCGGGCGCCCAACAGTGTCCTTCCGTTGGCGACGGAGCGGATTTCAACGCGGCTGATGTCTGCTGCCTTGATGCTGGTGCTTGCCGTTAGCGCCACGACCGTTCCCGGCCCGGCCGTCCAGCTCCCGATCTGGGTTGTGGCGCCGTGAGTGTCAACGACCACGAGGCTGTACCCCAGGGCTCCGGCGTCACTGGTGCCGGAGCGGGACGGATAGGCGCCGGGGGAGGGCGCGTAACTGCATTGCCATTCGACCCGGGTTCCCCACGGCTGCGCGGTGATGGATCCTGTGGCGGTCAGCGGGATGGCCCCTGCGGCCTCGAAGGTGAGTCTGGTTGCTGCCGGCGCCTGTGTCTGCGCGGTGGGCGTGGCGGGTTCAGTGACCGCCACAGTCAACCCTGCGGTGGCCGCACTGGCGCCGAGGACAAGACCGGCGATGGCCAGGCGCGTCCTTTGCCGGCGCCGAATCGTCTGTGCCGCCAGCCCGGTCAGCAGCCCCGGGGGGGTGTTTTCGCTGCCGGTCCTTCCGAGGGCTTCGGCCTCCGCCGGGGTCAGGACGGCCAGGAGACCAGGAATTCCGGCAAGTTCGGCCACGGCGGCCGAGCAGTCGGCGCATCCGGGAAGATGCTCCTCGAACTCCTGGCGCTCGGAGGGAGTCAAGGATCCCAGAACGTATGCGGCATCCCATTGGCGGTACTTGTCCGCCCCGTTCGGGTTCATCGCGTTACTCCTCTCTCCTGGAGTGCCAGCCGCAAGGCCCGGACCGCGTAATGCAGTCTGGACTTCACCGTGCCCTCGGCAATTTGGAGTCTTTGGGCGATTTCCGCCGTTGTTTCGCGTTGGTAATAGGAGTGCAGAATGACTTCCCGGTGTGCAGTGGAGAGTCCGGCGAGGGCATCCGCTATCAGCCACGCGTCCAGGATCCGGTCGGTAGGATCCGCAGCTGCCGTCTCCGGCAGCTGGTCTGTTCCTTTTTCATGGCGCTGCCGGGCGCTGCGCCACTCATCGATCACCAGATTGCGGGCAACCGTGAAGAGCCAGGCCCGCACCGCGGGCTCGGTGCGCTGCAGAACCGCGGGATGTTTCCACGCACGGATCAAGGTTTCCTGCACGACATCCTCGGCCAGTGCGCGGTCCTTGGTAAGTCCCGTGACGAAGCGCCACAGCGCCGGCGCATGGGCCCCGTGCAGCGATCGCAGCAACTCAGCCTCCTGATCAGGCATCTTCACCTCCCTATGTACGACGATGCGGGGCCGTCAATAGTTCATCAGAGACGCCAAACGAAGTGCAGTCCCATCCCGTTCTACGACTCGAAGGGTTCCTGCGGGGGGAGCCTAGTGATGCTCCTATGGTTGTCAATTCCTTTTTTGCGCCTGCTCCTCGAGCCATTTCCGGTAGCTTGTTGCGAGGTCGTCGTTGCGGATGAGGCCTCGTTCGAGGCGGGAGATAATGGAGGGCCATTGGCTGAGTTCGGCGGCGACCGCGTTGATGGTCAACCCGAGGCTTTTGCGTTTCTGGCGTAGGTCCGTGATGGCTGGTGCCGGTACCGGGTTGAATATCTGTCGGTATATTTCACGGGATACGTAGCGTTTGAGACAGCGCATGATCTCTCGCTTGCTTTTTCCTTCGGTGGTGCGTTTACTGACATAGTTTTTCGTGCGTGGACACGAAGACATCCGGGTCAGGACCACTTGATGCAGGGCACGGTTTGCGTTGCGGTCACCGCCTCGGCTGAGCCGGTGGCGGGTTATTTTTCCTGACGATGCCGGGATGGGTGCAACCCCGACGAGTGCCGCGAACTGGGCTTCGTTTCCGATCCGTCCCCGGTTGTCTCCCACGGTGATGAGGAGCTGGCTGGCAACGTCTGGTCCTACGCCTGGGAGGTCGCAGAGCAAGGGCGCATAGGAATCGAGGATTTTTTGCAGGGCAGTATCGGCGGCGGTGATTTCCTCGGCCAAAGCCTGGTAACGGGTGGCCAGGGTTTTCAAGGTCAGCAGCGTCATGTACTCCGGGTCGGCCACATGGCCTGACGGCCTGGTCCGCTGGAGGGCGGTGATCATGGCGGGAGTGGCCATCCCCCTGTATTTCGCCCGGAGGGCGTCCGGTGCCGACACGAGGAGACCCTTGATCTGATTGATTGCTGCCGTGCGGGCTTTCATTGCCGAAGAGCGGGCGGTACGTAGGATCCGCAGGCATTCGACGGGTCCGTCTTTGGCTTTCGGGGTCGAGAGGCCTCGTTGAGCCAGCACTGACTGTGCTGCCTGGTAGGCATCCAGGGGATCGGATTTGCCTTTCAGGCGACGCTGAGCCCGGTTCGGCCGGTTGATCTCCAGGACAGTGAGTCCTTCGCTGCGGAGCACCTTGGACAGCCCGGCACCGTATGAGCCGGTTCCTTCGACCCCCACCGCGGCAGCCGTTCCATGACTGGCAATGAAGTCCAGGATTTTGCGGTATCCGGAGCCCACGGCAAGGAACTCCTGATCGGCCAGAGGTTTGCCGTACTCGTTGATGATGGCGACGTGGTGAGTATCGGCGTGCGTGTCGACGCCGACGAAGACATTTAGCGGTACTTTTGCCAAAATGGAGACTGCCCCTGACATACCAATGATTAGTTGACGGGCACGTGGGCCAGGTGGGCAGACAAAACGGTAATGGGACTGGTCGAATCAGGCTCCTATGAAGTCATGTCCGCCTGGCTCAACGCGCTTATAGCGGAACTTGAACCGGCGGACAGATCACAGGGAAGACAGCACCCGCAGGCACGTCAGTTTGCAAGTGAGTCACACCGGTTCAAGACCAATTCCAGTATTACCGTTTGCAAGGGCTGGAGTCCGGTTCGAGTCCCACCTCGGGCACGCATGACCCCTCGTCAGAGGGGTTTTTGCTTTAACGTGTGTACAAAGCTTGTGGGTGGCGTCCCTCTGACGCTAGTGCGCGGGCTGTGCCTGGCCGCCGCGATGGCCTATGCAGGTGTGTGGGGTGGCGGTCAGGGTCCTGGCTGGTTGGACCTCTGCCTGCCCTGGGGTGGGGTTATGCGGTTCCTCGCTCTGGTTCTGTCTGGTTGGTCGGGGTGGCCAACACCTGTTCATAGTTATGACTCACGGGTACAATATGACGTTGCCGGCTTTGGTGCGGAACTTCTTGGAGGGCTCCCTGCTGGACGTTCTAGAGAGTTGCAGGTGCCCTGCTTGTCCTGCCAAAGAGGGTGTGGACAGTGTCCACACTTATGTCTGATTTTTGTCTGCTCACGGGTGGCTCGTTCCTGCGTTTTCGGCTGATACCTGTTCATGCGGGGAAGGCTTCTGTACGCCATGACTTGCTGGCTAGTTCTTTCGTTCTCTTTGCAGGCGGGGCGTGCTGGCTGGTGTCTGGCAGGCGGGGTGCCTGCTGTGTGACTACGCAGTCGTCCGCAGCCCGGGGGTGCTCTGGTCATGCCGGGGCGAGCTTGGCTCCTTCTTCATGGGTTCGCGTTTTAAACGGCGGGGCCATCACTGATTCATGATTGGGATTCGGATCACAACATGAACGGTCCTTTTTGAAGCTGTCTTGCTCGGCAGGGTCTCGGGGCTGGGGGAGCGGCGTACCCTGCGCTGTCAGGCCGAGGGATTGCAACACCCGTCACGGGCTTTGATGCCCTGCTCTGGGGCGAAGGCGGCTGTGATGCTGGAGTCGGTGTCTCGTTTATGTAGGCTCCTTGGGGCATCCAACGCACGGCCTGGACGTTCGTTCGTTGTCGCCGTGGATTATCGGTCACCGGCACGACTTCACGACAAAAGAGGGCTCCGCGTCGTAGACCTCGGAGGGGCAAAGAAACCGAGTTCCCCAGCGTGGACGGTTGCCGCCAATTTCCCAAGAGCTTTTGCCCGTAAGGCCTTGCCGGGCTGTTCAGCGCATCGTGAATTACTCGAAGGCTGCGAGGCATGGGCGTCGCGGAGAGGGACATACTCCGTGTCATTTAGGTGGACAGGCTTAAAGCCGCAACGAATTTGAAGGAAGCTGATCTGCAGCGCTCGTGCCGTCGGCTTGGTTGTAGTAGAGAATTTGCCATTGTTGGCTCTTAGCGTGCTTGTTCCCTCTGTCAGCTTTGGGCCGGGGAGGTGCGCGTCGTGAGTGATGGGCTGATGCGTTCTGTGCTGGTGAACCAGGAGAGTAGTTGTGGGTCGATGGCGCCGATGACGGTTCGCATGTTGACCAGCTGAGCCCGGACGTTGCTGTTGATGATGGGTTCCAGGTGGGCTACCCGATTCCGGAGGTGGTAGACGCCCTCGACTGCCCGTTCGAGTTCGCGTGGTGTTCTGCGCAGGTGTGGAAATGCTTTGTGGAGTGCTTCGTCCCAGAGGCGTTGTTTGCCGGCGTCGTGGCGCCCTGGCAGGATAAAGCGCCAGGTTCCGAGGGACATCGCGGCAAGGATGTCAGCGTGCATGGGGTCTCGTTGGCCCTGTGGTCTGCGTGCGGTCGATTTAAGTGCCCGACGCCTGGCGTCGGGGATATCGCGGCCGGCAACGCGGAGCAGCAGGGCACTTGGATCGATGAGCCAGTCTGGTGAATGAAGGCGGCCTGTAGACGGATCCGGCTGGGAGGCGTTCCAAATGCAGAGTTGTTCGTCCAAGGCGTTGCGCAGGACGACTTCGAAAACGTGCAGGGCTTCGTAGACGGCGCCTGAGAGGTCAATGTTCCAACGGTAGAGCCGGATGGCTTCATGCAGGCTAGGTGTTTCGCGGACGTAGGGTGCCAGGCGCTCGGGGCTGATCCTGTGCTGAAGGACCAGTTCGATCGGTGTTTGGTGCGCTGCGGCCATAGGACTAAACTGTAGAGGAAGACAGGGGCAGGTTCCCTGTTATGGATTACTGAGGGTCCCGCGGCCAGGCGCTGCGGGGCCCTCAGCCATTAAGGGCGAAAGCAAGCATCTCGCGAAATAGGATCAACCCCGCGAGTCATCCGGAAGGACCGACGGCTCGACTGAGCCCAGTTGCCCGGGGACGATGTGTCACCAGACGACCGGTTGGTGTCAGGCTGGTCCACTGTTGTCAGACCTCCCCTGTAACGATTCCTTCTCAAAAGGAGCTCCTTGCTTTGTTTGGTGAATTGGTGGCTCGGCAGTTCGTTCTAGGGCGGCCGGCGTTTCCTTTCCACGTCGGACCGGTTCGTGGGTGGGCGCGGCTGTGGCATGCGAACCGAGCGGGGCCGACGTCGGTCATGGAGTGACGCCTGCCTCCGCTGTCAGGTGCAGACATTTGCGGGCGCCGAAGCCGACTCCAGGGCATTTTCGGACCTCTTATCGAAGCCACGTCGTGTTTCGAATCGGTTCGACAATAGACGGGAGTATATGTGACCTGAGGCACTTTGCAAACAGGATCTTCACAAAAGTGGACGCGCAAACGCTTGCCACAAATGCTGAGAAAGTCCCCGAATGAGGGCCAGATATCTCCCCTCTAAGGACCCATTCAACTCGGGTCCCGGGAAAGTCTTTTTCAAAGATCGAACCGATTCGACTTGTGCAAGTCGACTTGACTTGGTAACTTCATCGAACCGGTTCGTTGAGTGCCGGTTCCTCAAGCAACGAAGGATGGCAATGGCGACAATCGCAGACGTGGCCCGTATTGCGGGTGTTTCCCGGAGCACGGTCTCGTATGCGTTGTCCGGCAAGCGGACCATTTCGGCGAGCACCCAACGCCGGATCGAGGAAGCGATCGAAACTCTCGGTTTCACGCCGAATGCTGGAGCCCGGGCGCTTGCGACGTCCCAGACAATGGTCCTGGGTCTTCTCCTGCAGTTCCACGAGGACGAGTTTGCTCCGGCCATGCTCGAGTACATGTTGCCGATTTCCGACTCGGCACGTGAGCTCGGCTACGACATCCTGATGGTGACTGACAGCAACGCGCCCTCGGCTCTGGAGCGGATCACCCGGTCGGGAATGGTGGACGGGGTCGTGCTTCTTGATGTCACCCACCATGATCCGCGGCTTCCTGTTCTGCGCGGGGCCCAGCAGCCCGGCGCGCTTGTCGGCCTGCCCGCGGAAACGGAAGGTCTCGACGTCGTGGATCTCGATTTCGGCGAGGCCGCTCGAATGGCGGTGGATCATCTGTACGGGCTGGGCCACCGGGAAATCATTTTGGTCTCCCCGCCCAAGCATGTGTTCGAACGCGGCGGAGCGTATGCGTGGCGTTTCCGGGATGCAGCCCAGGAACGCGCGGCCCGCTACGGGCTCCGGATCTACCCCTACTACGGAGAGTCCCGGCAGCCGGCCATCACGGGCAGCATCAACGCGTTTCTTGATGCGCGTCCGGGGGCCACAGCGATGATCGTGCACAACGATGCTTCGATCGCGGCGCTCCCGACCATACTCAACCAGCGCGGGGTCAAGGTTCCTGACGACCTCTCGGTGGTCAGCCTCTACTCCAGAAATTTCGGCCGAGCGTTCTCGTTGTCGTACACGGCCATCGAGACGTCTCCCGATCTGCTCGGCCAGCACGCTGTACAACAGCTTGTTCGCCGCATCACCAATCCGGCCGAAGCAGGCGCGCCCGTGACCCGATTCATCGCTCCCGAACTGACCGACCGGGGCAGTACCCGCTAGGGCTGCCATCCCGCCCCACCGAGAAACACTGGAACACCGCTTCACGCAGCAACACCGTTCAATGCACAACACTGCCCTACGCATCGTCGAACCGATTCGACAAAGATATGGATTATTCAAGGAGGAATATCATGATCACCAAGAAGAAAACCCGGATCCTGGGGGCCGCCGTCGTGGCCGCGGCCGTTTCCGGCAGTCTCTTCGGCTGCGCGTCGACGGCGGGCAGCACGAGCGCCGCGGCGCCGTCCGGGGAGTATAGCTTCTGGGATCCCTACCCGCAGTTCGACACTTCCAGCGACTGGGCAAAGCTGATCGACAAATGCGGCAAGGACGCAGGCGTCACGATCAAACGCACCGGCTACGACACGTCGGACCTGACCAACAAGGCGTTGCTGGCCGGCCAGCAGGGCAATTCCCCCGATCTCCTCCTGGTCGACAACCCGGTGGTCTCCACCCTGGCCCAGGCCGGTCTCCTGAACTCCACCGACGACGTCAAGCTCGACACAAGCGCGATCCAGGCGAACATCCTGCAGGCCGGCGTCGTTGACGGCAAAACCTATGGCGTGCCGATCGGCGCGAACACGCTCGCCTTGTACTACAACAAGAAGGTCCTGAGCCAGGCAGGGGTGGACATCAATACCGTCAAGGACTGGGACTCGCTTACCGCCGCACTGGCGAAGGTCAAGGCTGCCGGTAAGAAGGGGATCACGTTCTCTGCCATCGGAACCGAAGAGGGCAGCTTCCAGTTCCTGCCGTGGTTCTGGGGTGCCGGCGCGGACCTCAAGAAACTCGACTCCGACCAGGCGGCGTCAGCGCTTGCGTTGTGGACGGACTGGGTGAAGAACGGCTACGCCCCCAACTCGGTCATCAACAACACCCAGACCACCAGCTGGCAGGAATTCGCCAGCGGCGACTATGCATTCAGCGAAAACGGGACCTGGCAGCTTGGCAATGTGAAGAAAGCCGGGATCGACTACGGCATCCTGACCATCCCCGCCGCCAAGGGCGGAGCGGCCGCCGCGCCGACCGGCGGAGAATTCATGACCCTTCCGGTCCAGAAAGACACAGCCCGCTACAGCACCTCGGTCAAGATTGCCCAGTGCCTCACCAACACGGCAAACTCCGTGACCACCGACAACACCCTGTCTTACATCGTCCCGACCAAGCCCGCTCAAGACCAGCAGGTCGCGCAGAACGCTGAACTGAAGCCGTGGGTGGATGCAGTTGCTGCCGCAAAGGGACGCACCAGCGACAACCTCGGCACCAACTACCCGAAGATCTCCCAGCAGCTCTGGGGCGCTGTGCAAAACGCACTGAGCGGTTCCCAGACGCCGCAGACGGCCCTGCAAACCGCCCAGTCCGCGGCAGCCGCGGCGACAAAATAGGCACCCAAAGTAACTGAGAGTCACACCATGACGAATTCGCAGACCCTTCCTGCGCAATCTGTCCAACGTCGCGGCGGGGTGGGCCACACCCCGCCGCACGGCGATGGCAGGAAGAAAACACCGTCCGGAAAGTGGGCCGCCTGGGCCTTCCTGGCACCCCTTGTGATCTACATGGTCACCTTCTACGCATACCCGCTGTTTCGAAACGTTGAGCTCAGCCTCAGAAACTACACCGTCCGGTCATTCGTCCAGGGGAATGCCCCGTTTGTCTGGTTCGAGAATTACGTCAAGGTTCTCGAGAACGCCACCTTCGGCCCGGCACTGCTGCACACGGCACTTTTCACCGTCATTTCGATCGTGTTCCAGTTCACCATCGGCATGGCCCTTGCGGTCTTCTTCTATCAACACTTCCGCCTGTCAAACACGCTGCGGGCACTGTTCCTGGTCCCTTGGCTGCTGCCGCTGATCGTGTCCGCCTCAACGTGGTCCTGGATGCTGAATAGCGACTCGGGCGTCGTCAACTCCTTCCTGGAGGCGTTCGGCATCGGTCAGATCAACTGGCTCACGTCCCCGCAATGGGCGCTGACCTCCGTGATCATCGCGAACATCTGGATCGGCATCCCTTTCAACCTCGTGATTCTCTACAGCGGCCTGCAGAACATTCCCACCGATCTCTACGAGGCGGCCTCACTCGACGGCGCCAACGCCTGGCAGACCTTCTGGCGCATCACCTTCCCGTTGCTCCGACCCGTCTCGGCGATCACCATCCTGCTGGGTCTGGTCTACACCTTGAAGGTTTTCGACATCATCTGGATCATGACAAAAGGCGGACCGGGCAACGCCTCGACGACGTTCGCGACCTGGTCTTACCAGCTCGGTTTCGGATCGGTCCTGCCGGCCTTCAGCCCTGCCGCGTCGGTCGGCAACCTCCTGATCATCCTCGCGCTCGTCTTCGGGCTCATCTACATCCGCATTCAGCGAAAGCAGGACCTCTCGTGAAGCGCCGTTCCAGCCTCTGGAAGACAATCGTCGGGATCGTCCTGACGGCCCTGATGCTTTTTCCGGTGTACTGGATGATCAACGTCTCGCTCACCCCTACCAAGGAGATGCGCAAAAGCCCGCCCGACTGGTTCCCCATCCACCCAACATTCGAGGGCTACCAGGCCGTGCTGAGCCAACAGCTCCCTTACCTGGGAACCAGCCTGATCGTCGGGCTTGGGACCGTGATCCTCACCGTCGCCCTGGCCGCGCCGGCCGCGTTTTCGCTGGCCAAGCTGCGGCCGGCCGGAAGGGGGGTCCTCAATTTCGTGCTGCTGATCGCCCAAATGATCCCCGGAATCATCATGGCCATGGGCTTCTACGCCATCTTCCTTGGCATGGGCGTCCTGAACACCGTGTGGGGGCTGATTGTTGCCGACTCAACGATTGCCGTGCCGTTCGGGGTCCTGATCTTCTCCGCTTTCATGGCCGGTATTCCCAATGAACTCATGCAGGCGGCAAAAATCGACGGCGCAGGAACCTGGCGCACCTTCCGGTCGATCGTCCTGCCGGTCAGCCGCAACTCGATCGTCACGGTTTCGCTCTTCGCGTTCCTCTGGGCATGGTCCGACTTCATCTTCTCCTCGACGCTCAACAGCGGCGGAAGCCTGCAGACCATCACCCTCGGAATCTACAAATACATCGGCAACAACAACCAGGACTGGAACGCCATCATGGCGACCGCCGTCGTCGCGTCCATCCCGGCCGCTGTGCTGCTCGTCCTGGCCCAGAAGTACGTCGCCGCCGGAGTCACCGCCGGGGCCGTCAAAGACTAACGCGCCTCGACGCCGGCTACTCCACCCGAGAAAGGGAAAATTCGTGACCACAGTCAAAGAAACAACCATGCTTGGCGGCCCCGTCCGCCCATTGTCATCCCGGCTCACGCCCCTGGCCCAGAACGAAATCCGCATCACCGGCGGTTTCTGGGGCGAAAAGCAGTCGCTCAACGCCGACACCATCATTGAGCATTGCCGCACCTGGATGGAACGCATCGGATGGATCGCGAACTTTGACCGGGTGGCCGACGGGACGATCTCCGCAGCCCACACGGGCATCGAATTCGTGGATTCGGAAGTCTACAAGCTCCTCGAGGCGATGGCGTGGGAACTCGCCCGCAAGCCCAGCCCGGGCCTGCAGTCGCGGTTCGAGGACATCGTTCGACGCGTCGCCGCCGTGCAGGATGCCGACGGCTATCTCCACACCAGCTTCGGGCGCCCCGGCCAGCGGGCCCGCTACTCCGACCTTGAATGGGGCCACGAACTGTACTGCTTCGGGCACCTCATCCAGGCCGCCGTTGCACGCCTCCGCACCGGCCACGACGACCTTATCGTGTCTACCGGGAGAAAGCTGGCGGACCACGTCTACCGTGAATTCGGGCCCGAAGGACAAAACGCCGTCTGCGGACACCCCGAAATCGAGGGCGCCCTCGCTGAATTTGCCCGCGCAACCGGCGACAGCCGTTACGGGGACCTTGCCCAACTCTTCCTGGAACGCCGCGGACACCGGACCCTGAAAACCACCTTGTTCCAAGGACATGAATATTTCCTGGATGACACGCCGGTCCGCGACGCTACCGTTCTTCGCGGGCACGCCGTTCGCGCTCTCTACCTGTCCGCTGCCGCCGTCGACATTGCCTCCGACACCGCGGACCAGCAGCTTCTCTCGGCGGTCGAACGGCAATGGGACCGCACGGTGGCGCGCCGAACGTACGTCACGGGAGGCATGGGCGCCCACCACCAGAACGAAGAGTTCGGCCACGACTACGAACTGCCCGCGGACCGTGCATACTCTGAAACTTGCGCGGGCATAGCGTCGGTCATGCTCGGCTGGCGTCTGCTGCTGGAAACCGGATCAGCGAAATACGCGGACCTCATGGAACGCACGCTGCTCAACAACGTCCTCGCCTCCCCGCGGGAGGACGGACGTGCGTTCTACTACACCAACACTCTGCACCAGCGGATCCCGGGGGAGATGCTGGCGCAGGACGAACTAAGCGAGCGGGCCGAGGCAAGCATGCGTGCCCCATGGTTCGAAGTGTCGTGCTGTCCCACAAATGTGGCGCGCACCCTGGCGAGCATCCATTCGTATTTTGCGACAACAGATGACGACGGCGTCCAGCTGCACCAGTTCGCGGATCTGGACATCGCCACGACAACCGGCCAGGGTCAGCCAGTCTCGCTGAGCGTTCGAACGGCATACCCGTTTGTGGGCGACGTCCTGATCACGGTGCTCGAAGCTGCCCATCTGACCCTTGGCATCCGCATCCCGTCGTGGACCCGCGGAACGGCAACCGCGACGCTGGACGACCAACCGGTGCCCGTCGACGGGGACTATTTGACGATCACCCGCGACTTCACGCCGGGCAGCACGGTGAAAGTATCCCTACCGATGGAGGCCCGGATGGTTTCACCCGCACCCAGGATCGACGCCATCCGCGGCACGGCAGCGATCGAGCGCGGCCCACTCGTCCTCTGCCTGGAATCAGTCGACCTTCCCGAGGATGTCTCCTTCGATGACATCACCATCGATCCGCACCAGATCCCCCAAACAACGGACGACGGCGCCACGCTCACCGCCCGGCTCCGGCAGGGTGGAGGATGGGATGACTGGCCCTACGGAGCGCCTTCGGAAAAAACCACGGACGCAACACTCGCCATCAACCTGCGACCCTACTACCGCTGGGCGAACAGAGGACCGAGCGCCATGCGCGTCTGGATCCCCACGACGAGCGACCACAGCTGAACCCTCATCGAACCGCCGCAAACGCTAACTCGCCGAGTGAGCGCTGTCGAAACCTGACCCGCCGTAATGGAAGGCATCGCATGGTCACCCTTACCGAACGCATCGACATACGAGTAAATAGCCGCCAGGACCTCGACGATCATATCGAGGCCGCCGTGCGAGACCTAAAGGCAGCCACCCTGCAAACCTGGACGCGCGGGATCCTCATCACCCGCCACATGCCGGGCCATTACACGGCTGAACTATCCGACCAGGTACCCTTCGGAATGACCCGTGAACTCTTTCGCTGACTCCAACACAGTCCGAGTCCACGCTGGATATCAGGAAGCAGCATGGCTGGGACTGTCCGATAAACGGTGTGTGGGGTCCGGCCGGGTTTTCGTTAGTGAGTGGTTCTTTCGAACCGGCCGGCGAAGGTAATCGCGAACGCGTTCAGCGCAGGCTTCCACCTCATCACCCAGCGTGCCCGACCGCCGCCGGTAGGATCAAGGGACCTGGTGACCAGATACAGGCATTTCAGGCAGCGGCCTCGTTCGGGAAGTGCCCGCGGGCCCTCACTGCCCTGCGGTAGTGGGCGTTGATCGACTCGATCGCGTCCGTCGTGCAGATCACCCGCCGGATCTCCACGTCGTGCTCCAGGAGCGGCACGAACTCAGCCCAGGAGGACTCCCAGAGCCGCACGATTGCCGGATATTGCTGGCCCCACTCGGCCGTGAACTCGGCGAACCGGTCTTTGGCCGCTTGCTCGGACGGCGCCGTCTAGACCGGCTTGAGCGCCTTGACGATGCCGTCGCGGTGCTGGCGTCCGGCGTAGCGGAAGCTGTTGCGGATCAGGTGCACGATGCACTGCTACACGACCGTTCGCTCCCACGTGGTCGTGATCGCCTCCGGCAGGCCCTTGAGCCCGTCGCAGACAGCGATCAACACATCTTCCACGCCCCGGTTCTTCAGCTCGGAGAAGACCTGCAGCCAGAACCGGGCACCCTCGCCGCCGTCGCCGGCCCAGATGCCCAGGATCTCCCGCTCCCCGTTCACGGTGACGCCCGTGACGACGTAGAACGGGGTGTTGCGTACCTGCCCGTCACGGACCCTCCATGCTGATCGCCGAGCCGAAGCACCAGGACCTGGCCACGGGCTTCCCCATCGGCAAGCGCTTCAAATCCGCGCCCGTGGTGCGGGTCTGCGACACCAACCCGATGCACCTGGGCCACCACGCCACGGCGGACGGGCGGTGGCGCATCTACGTCTTCGCCGACGCGGCAGCCCCCCGCGCGGGACAACAGGGCACGGAGCAGCACGGCGCACCTTCGCCGACCGCGGACTTTGCCGAGTGGATCGCGAACGCGCCCGACTCACCGCTGGCTGCGACGCCGTCGGACTCCGACGGCGATGCATGGTTCGACCTGAAGGTGATCTACCAGCAGGACCACACGGACATCGACATCAACGCAGTTCCGGCCGCGTTCAAGCCTACTGTGGGCCCGTTCCGGCTCACCTACCTCGAGAAGGTGTTTGGCACGGACCCGAACGCCGACATCTTCGAGCTCCGTGGCCTGGACCGCGGCGGCGTTGTGGTGGTGGTGCGGCCGGACCAGTACGTGGCCAACGTCCTGCCGTTGACGGCGACGGCGGAGCTCGCAGCGTTCTTCGCGCCCCTGCTGAAAGGGAGCCAGGGACTGGTCAGCCGCTGACCGTCTGAGCCGCCCGGTAGTCTGCGGCTGCGTACACGCCAAGGATCCGCACTTCGGTGGTGAAGAAGTCCAGCTCTTCCAGGGCGAGCTTCAGCGGAAGGTCCTCGGGGTGGCCTTCGGCGTCGCCCATGAACATCGTGGCCGCGAATTCGTTGCCCACCATGTAGCTTTCCAGCCGCGTCATGTTGACGCCGTTCGTCGCGAAGCCGCCCAGCGCCTTATACAGGGCAGACGGGACGTTGCGGACCCGGAACACAAAGCTGGTAACCGCCGGTCCAGGCAATGCGTCCCGGGCCGGCAGTTCCTTTTCCCGCGCGAGGACGACGAACCGGGTGGTGTTCGAGGGGTCGTCCTCAACCCGCGAGGCCAGCACTTCAAGGCCATAGATCTGCGCGGCCAGCGGGGGAGCGAGGGAAAGCTTGCGGGGATCGTTCCACTCGCGTACCTCACGGGCGGATCCGGCCGTGTCGCCGGCGATGACGGGTTTTAGGCCGGCCTCGCGGATCAGGCGCCGGCACTGGCCCAGGGCATGGATGTGGCTGTGGACCTCTGTGGCGTCCTCGATGGTGCTGCCGGGGATGCCCAGCAGGTCGAAGTGGATGGGCAGGAAGTATTCGCCGACGATCTGCAGCTTGGACTGGGGCAGCAGGATGTGGATGTCCGCCACCCTGCCGGCGATGGAATTCTCGATCGGAATCATGGCAAGGTCGGCCTCGCCGCCGGACACCAGTTCGAAGGCATCCTCGAAGCTGGCGCACGGCACGCTTTCCAGTTCGGGGAACATCTGCTTGCACGCGATATTGGAGTTGGCGCCGGGCTCACCCTGGTACGCAATCTTCTGGGCCATGATCCGTATGGTGTCACGCGGCGCGCCCAGCCCCCAACTGGGTAGCGCTGACTGTCATTTTTGGCCCCATAACGACAGTTAGCGCTACCTGGTTGGGAGGCTAGCCAGTCGGGGTGACGCGGAGCCAGGCGTATTGATGCGGGGCCAGAGTGACGCCGTCCGCCAGGCTGTGCATTGCGCCTGTCACGAGGTCGACGGCGCCGCTGCGGAATCCGGAGAACGTCACCGCCGGAAGCTGCTGGGGGCCGTCGCTGAAGTTGGCCAGTGCCAGGACCAAGGTCCCCTCTCCGGGCCGCTGGTACCCCAGCACGCCCGGGGTGTTCGTGCGGAAGCCGATGAGCCGGGTGCCGGCCAGTTCCGGAGTTTCGGCCCGGACCTCGATCATGCGGCGCAGTCCGCGGAAGACGGCACCTTCGGGGGTGGCGGGGTCGTGGCGGCGGGCGTATCGGGCCGCGGGAAAATGCGGCCGGTGTACCCAGCGGCTGTCCGCCTCGTGGCCGTTCTCCAGGGCGTACTGGTAGTCGTTCAGCTGCCCCACCTCGTCGCCGAGGTAGAGGAGCGGGATGCCGCCGGTGCTGAATGCGACCGAGTGGGCCAGCAGGACTCTTCCTACCGCGTGCTCCGGATCCTCCTCCAGCCCGCAGAGGGAGGCCGTGGTCCCTGAGATGCGGCAGTCGCCGGTGCGCGGATTGTCCTGGAACGGGACACCGCGGGCGAAACTGCCGGGGTAGCGGTTGACGTAGAACGCGTTGAGGAACCGGCGGTGGTCAAAGCCGTTAATGCCCAGTTCTGCCGCGTCCTCGTCGGCAAACGTCCAGCCGATGTCGTCATGGCTGCGGACATAGTTCACCCAGGACGTGCCGTCCGGAATGTTGTGCCGCCGCTCAAGCGCCTGCGACAGCAGGGCGACGTTCCGCGTGGCCAGCGATTCCCAGATGAGGGCCATCTGCAGCGGGTTGTAGGACAGCTGGCACTCCTCGGGATCGATGTAGAGCGCCACCTCGTCGGGGTGCACGATCGCCTCGGACTTGAACAGCAGCGACGGCGCCGCGAGCCGGCAGACCGAGTTGAAGGCACGCAGCAGGGCATGCGCCTCAGGGAGGTTCTCGCACGGGGTGCCCATCTGTTTCCAGATGAATGCCACGGCATCCATGCGGAGGATGTCCACGCCCTGGTTGGCCAGGAACAGCATTTCTCCGGCCATGGCGCGGAACACGGCGGGATTGGCGTAGTTCAGATCCCATTGGTAGGTGTGGAACGTGGCCCATACCCGCCGCCCGTCGGGCAGCGGGACAAAGGACCCGGGGTGGTCGTCCGGGAAGATTTCCCGGACGGTCTGTTCGAAGGCATCGGGCATGGTGCGGTCCGGATAGATCCAGAAGTAGTCGCTGTATTCCGGGTCGCCTTCTGCCGCCCGCCGGGCCCAGTGGTGCTCGTTGGACGTGTGGTTGAAGATGAAGTCCACCACCAGGCTGATCCCGTTCTCGCGGAGCTCCGATGCCAGCGAACGCAGCTGGTCCATAGTGCCCAGCTTCGGGTTGACCTCGCGGTAGCTGGAGACGGCATATCCGCCGTCGGAGAACGGCTCGGGTGCGAGGAAGAGCGGCATCAGGTGCAGGTAGGTCAGTCCGAGTTCCTTGAAGTAGGGAATCCGGTCCCGCACGCCGTCGAGGCTGGCGGCATACCTGTCCACGTAGCACACACCGCCCAGCATCCTGTTGGACTGGAACCAGTTGCTGTTGCCCTCCCGTTCCGCGTCCAGCGCCTTGAGGCCAGCCGGCCGTTCCTGCCAGGAGCGGGCACATTGCAGGACAAGGGCGCTCAATTGCTCCTGCCAGTCAGCCCGCGACCCGTACAGGGTACGGAACAGCCGGCACAGATCAGGGAAGTGAACGTCCAGCCGCCGAACAAACTCCGGCCAGTCCGAATCTTCGCGCTGGATGCCGTCATCGGCGTCCAAAACACTGAGAACATGCTGCCTGGCCGATTCATCCACGTCGACGGTTTCATGCATGGAGCCAACCTATCAGCGGCAGGTGCTGGCGTCGCGGATCGGCCCGACCGGCCCGGCCCGGCCCGACCCGACAGGATCGGCCCGACCCGACAGGCCCGGCCCGGCCCGGCCCGGCCAGCGCCAGGTGCATGGACACCCGATACCGGTCCGAGCGGTACGTCGATACGGAGTACTCAATGGGTGTGCCCGGCTCTTCTGTTCCGGTGAAGGACCGGCGTTTGAAGAGCAGGACGGTGCAGGCGCGGCGGCAGCCACCCGCTCGGCCACGCCGTGGCGGCGGCTTCCTGCACGCCGCCCCCGGCTGATGGGCCTGGACCGGCCGGGTGCGGGCCGGGCGGGCACTAACCGGGTCGGGTCCATTGCGGTGGGATACCGGGCAGACGTGCTCGTGGCCACCGAAGAACTTGAACTGGTGCAGGCGTACCGCGACGGCACACCACAAACGCAGGAAGGGAATGACCGTGCAGATGGTGCTGTGTGAGTCCGCCGGCCGCGTCAGTCAGCAAGGCTGAGCATGAATCCGAGGCTTGTCCGCAGATCGGAGCCGTCACGGCGCGGATTTGCGGACAAGCCTCGGATCTTTTTTGGCGGGGTCAGCCGGTAATGGCCTGCGGGACGCCGAGGGCTTTGAGGCCTTCGACGCCGAACTGTTCCTCGGCGACGAGCGGGTTGTCATTGTCGGCGCAGGTCCGGCCGGTGTTGATGAAGGCGCCCCAGAACAGGCCCTCGGCCATCGCTGCGGGGTCGGCGTCGGGGAGAACGATGCCGGCGTCGTTGCCGCCCAGTTCCAGGGTGAGCCGCTTGACGGTGTCTGCGGAGGATTTGATGATCCGGCGTCCGGCGGCCGTGGAGCAGGTGAACATGATCTTTCCGACGGCGGGGTGTTCGGCCGGGCGGGCACCGACCTCGCGGTCGCCGGAGACGGCGTTGAGCAGGCCTTCGGGGAGTTCCTCGTTGAGGACCTTGATCAGGGCGAGGACGGACAGCGGGGTCATCTTGGAGGGTTTGACCACCACCGCGTTGCCCATCCTCAGGGCGGGGGCGATCTGCCAGACGGTGATCATCATGGGCCAATTCCACGGGCCGATCGCCCCGACGACGCCGATGGGGCGGTAGTGCAGCTCGGCGTACGTTTCGCCGTCGTCCACCACCGTTTCCGGCTCCAGGGGCGTGGTGGCGGCGGCCCGCAGCCAGGCGGCGCAGGCGCCCACCTCGAACCGGGCATTGGGGCCGTTGAGGGGTTTGCCCTGCTCGCGGGAGAGCAGCCGGGCGAGTTCCTCGGCCGAGCGTTCTGGCATCACCTTTGGCCGCGTCACTGCGCTCACGCACAACAACTGATCGCTGCAGGACAAGGCGCGGACCGGGTCGGCTGCCATGCTGGATTCATCGGTGCCTGCCCCCTCGCGCAGCGCCCTTCCCTCCAGCGCTCATGACCGTTAAGAAGGATCCAATGAGTATTTCGAATTCCGAGTCCCGGACCACTGAAGCCGCTCCGCCCACGGAGCACTCCACCGCCCTCCGCGCCGGCAGCATCGGCGTCATGGGCATCCTGTTCTTTGTCCTGTCCGCCCAGGCGCCCCTCACCGGGATCGTCGGCGCGTCGCCCCTCGCGGCGGCACTCGGCAACGGCGCCGGTGCCCCTGGTGCCTACCTGATTGTCGGCATCGTGATTGTGATTTTCGCGGTCGGTTTCGTCGCGATGAGCCGAAAGATCCAGGCGAACGGCGCCTTCTACGCCTACGTCAGCGCGGCGTTCGGGCGCAAGGTCGGGGCCGGCGCCGCCTGGCTGGCGCTGCTGGCCTACAATACGGTGCAGGCCGCCATGTACGGACTGTACGGCTTCGCATTCTCCGGCTTGCTGGCCTCCATCGGCCTGGACATGCCCTGGTGGCTGCTGGCTTTGGTGACCATGGCGGGTGTGCAGGTTCTGGGTTCCCTGAACATCGAACTCGGCGCCCGGGTCCTGGCCCTTCTGGTGGGGCTGGAAGTTGCCGTGCTGCTGATGTTCGGATTCACCGTCCTGTTCCGCGGCGGCGGTCCCCAAGGCCTCAGCATCGCCGCATCCTTCTCCCCGGAAGCCATTGCCTCCGGCGCCCCCGGCGTTGCCATCATGTTCGCGGTGGCCTCCATGTTCGGCTTCGAGTCCACGGCCATCTATTCGGCCGAAGCCAAGGACGCACACAAGACGGTGGCCCGGGCAACCTACCTGTCCGTCGGCGTCATAGCCGTGTTCTTCTCCTTCATTTCCTGGATGCTGGTCAGCTACTACGGTCCCTCGCAGGTGATCGACGCAGCCGGCGCGGCCCTGGAGTCCGGTGACTCCACCGCCTTCGTGCTCACGCCCATGGTGGAACTGTTCGGACCCTGGGCGGGGGTCACCACCGGCATCCTGCTGGTCACCTCACTGCTGGCGGGGATCATCGCTTTCCACAACGGCATCAACCGCTACCTGCATTCGCTGGCACTGCGCGGTTCCCTGCCCGCAGTCGTCGCCCGGACCAACCGGCACCGCGCCCCAGCCGTTGCTGCCTGGATCCAGACCGCCACCGCCGTCGTACTCGTGGCCCCCTTCGCTCTGCTTGCCCTGGACCCGGTCCTGACCCTGTTCTCGTGGTTCAGCGGGCTGGCCGTGGCGGCACTCCTGGTGCTGTACATGCTCTGCTCCGTGGCCGTCGTCGGCTTCTTCCGCCGGGAGCCGGTCAGCGGGCAGCTCTGGCAGACCCTCTTGGCGCCGGTACTCGCATCGCTGCTGCTGGGCTGGGTTCTGTACCTGGTGGTCAGCAACTTCACCTCGCTGATCGGCGGAAGCGCCGAGACGGCTGGCGCCCTTCTGGTGGCCGTCCCTGTGGTATTCCTTGCCGGAGTGGCAGTCGAAGTCCAAGTGGAACGGCGCCGCGGGGCTGACACCCTGGGGCACTTCGTCAGCTAAGGTGCGGCCCCCGGTATAGTCGGGGAGGAGCCTGCGGCCCGGCGCGGAAGTACTCCGCGCGGGGCCGCAGTCTTGTTGTTCGGGCGCGTTGGTCGGGCGCGTTGGTCAGGCGGGCTGTTCAGGCTTGGTCAGGCGCCGCGGCGCCAGTCGCTGGGCGATACGCCGAAGGCGTCGCGGAAGGTGCGGCTGAAGTGCGCCGCGTCGAGGAACCTTGGGTTCGTGGGGTGATTGCAACACTTAGCGGATGGGTGTTGTCA
>DATCNU010000212.1:0-2007 GCA_036565085.1 Arthrobacter sp. | reverse complement strand
GTCCACGATCTTCTGAGTGGCCGCGAGCCGGACGTTAGTGTCCGCGAGCTGCCGTTCGACAGCCTGGACTTCAGCCATCTTCGCCAGGGCGGGCCCCACGTTGGCGTCGATCTTCACCGTGGGGTTGAGTGCCGCCACTTCCCTGGCTTCAGCCCTCGCCTCCGAGTACGGCGTCAGGGTCCACAAAGAGTCCCTGATGTGGGCGGAGTTCCGCGACCTCGTCCACGGACTCCTCCAAACCGAATCCCGGCTGTGGCACGCCACCCAACCAGTCAAAGAACAGGGAGCGTAACCCATGGCAGACGGCCCCACAACCACCGGCAGCATCGACGCGAAACTCACGATCGACAAATCCTCGTGGGACAGGTCCGTCGCTGAAGCCAAGGCTGAGGCCCGGGAACTCGGCTCACTCTCCCCTGAGGTCAAGATCGGTGTCGACGTCGGCCCCGCCCTGGCGAAGATGGCCGAAGTTGAGGCGGTCGAGCGACGCCTCGAGGCCACGAACGTCCGGCTTGCCGCGACCGAGAAGATCGTGGACCGGGAACAGGTCCAGTCCACCAGTTCAGCCATGCGGCTCGCGACGGTCGAGAAGCTCCTCGGTGAGGCGCACAAGCAAACCGCCGACAGGGCAGCGGAACAGGCCGTAGCGGAGCAGGCCAACACGCAGGCCGCCGACAAGTCCACGGAGGCGACCAAGCGCGGGACCGCCGCGAACAACCAGCGCGTCTCCGGGCTCCAGGTCCTCCTGGGTCTGTCCCCGGCGATCCTGGCCGCCGCCGCACCCATCGCGGCCGGCGCTGTCGGGCTCGGTGTCGCGTTCGGTGTCATGGGCGTTTCCGGTGTCCTCGCACTCAAGGGCATCAAGGATGAGATGGCCGCCGGCAGTACTGCGGGCAACGAATACGCTGCCGGGCTGGGTGTCCTGAAGGGCAGCCTGGACCAGCTCTCCGCGACAGCGGCCAACGCCATGCTCGGCTCGTTCAACGGCGCCGTCGGAGACATCAACTCCCGGATGCCGTTCCTGAACCAACTTGTCGGTGAGGGCGCCGGCCTGCTGGGTCAGATGGGCGGCACAGCCCTGTCCGGGGTCCTGAACGGGTTGCAGCAGATGAACCCGCTGATCCAGCAGGGTGGGGTGGAGCTCGGCAAGTTCGTGACCTGGCTGTTTTCGTTCACCAACACCAACGGCTTCAGCGAGTTCCTGGCCTACGCGTCTGCGAACCTGCCCGCCGTCATGACCCTCATCGAATCCCTCGTGACCACGGCCGGGCATCTCCTCGCCGCGTTCGCACCCATGGGCCCCGTCGTCATCGGTGTGCTTACGGCCATCTCGGATACCCTCTCAGCCCTGCCGCTGCCGGTCTTGGCCGGTCTCGTCACCACCGCAACCCTCGTCGGCCCCGCCATGACCATTGCCGGGGCAGGCATGAAAATCGCCGGGGACGAAGCGGCCCTGTTCGGTATGAAAGCCAACCTTGCAGTCCCCGTAGTCGGTATCCTTCTGGCCGCACTGTCCGGGCTAGGCATCATGGCGATCACCGCCGCGCAGGGTACGGACCACAGCACAGCGTCCGTGCAGAACTACACCCAAGCCCTGCGGGACGACACGAACGCCATCGGTGAGCACGTCAAGGCGCAGGCCGCCAAGGCGCTGGCTGATTCCGGGGCCGTCTCCGCCGCCAGAACCCTTGGTGTGTCCATCGATGATGTGACCGCAGCGGCGACAGGAAACGCGGACGCGCTCGCCCGCGTTAATTCCGTCACGCATGACGCTATCAATGCCTCCCAAGGGGCCGTGGCCGGTCATCAGATCGCAACGGAAGCCCAAGTCAAGAATGGGGCAGCGGCGAAGGTCCTCGCCGCCGCTGTGGATGGCACGAACGGTGCGATCGCGGACGGGATCCAGAAAAACAAGGACTACGCCGAAATCCTCGGCGTCACCAAAGCCTCCACTGAGGCGAATACGGGCGCCGCGCAGCTCAACGCCAACACCTACGGCACGTCCGT
>DATCNU010000211.1:0-15197 GCA_036565085.1 Arthrobacter sp. | reverse complement strand
GGCCGGCAGGGTGCCCGCGGGCACCCTGCCGGCCGCACACATATCAAGAACTTTTGGAGAATACGTGACTACGTCAACGAACGGCGCCTTTGACCGCACGCCCTTCATCGCGGGCAACTGGAAGATGAACATGGACCACGTCCAGGGCATCACCATCCTGCAGAAGCTGGCCTGGACCCTGTCCGACGCCAAGCACGACTACAACCGGGTCGAGGTTGCAGTCTTTCCTCCCTTCACCGACCTTCGAGGCGTGCAGACCCTGGTCCAGGGCGACAACCTGGACATCGCCTACGGAGGCCAGGACCTGTCACCATTCGACTCCGGAGCCTACACCGGCGACATTTCCGGCCAGTTCCTGAACAAACTCGGCTGCAAGTACGTGCTGGTGGGGCACAGCGAACGCCGCACCATCCACCTTGAGTCAGACGAGGTGCTCAACGCCAAAGTCAAGGCTGCCTACAAGCACGGCCTGATCCCGGTGCTTTGCGTCGGCGAAGGGCTGGAAATCCGCCAGGCGGGAACCCACGTGGAACACACGCTCGGGCAGCTCCGGGCGGACGTCGCCGGGCTCACCCCCGAACAGGCGTCGCAGCTGGTAGTGGCGTACGAGCCCGTGTGGGCCATCGGTACCGGCGAGGTGGCGGGTCCGGAGGACGCACAGGAGATGTGCGCAGCGATCCGGACCGAGCTCGCCACCATCTTCGGGGACGACGTTGCGGCGAAGATCCGGCTGCTCTACGGCGGCTCGGTCAAGGCCAGCAATGTGGCCGCCATCCTGAACCAGCGCGATGTCGACGGCGTGTTGGTGGGCGGGGCCAGCCTCGACCCCGCCGAGTTTGCTAATATTGTCAGGTTCGAGAGTCACCTGCTGACGGACTAGTCCGGACGCAGCGCAAGGCTCCCGCAATTCCAATCTTCTGAAAGGCCGTCGTGGACGTTCTTCATGTCATTCTGCAGATCCTCCTGGGTATCACCAGTCTTCTGCTGACGCTGCTCATCCTCCTCCACAAAGGACGGGGCGGCGGCCTGTCGGACATGTTCGGGGGCGGCATGAGTTCGGGCCTGAGCTCGTCCGGTGTCGCCGAGCGGAACCTGAACAGGTTCACGGTGATCCTTGGTGTCACCTGGGGCGTTGTGATCATTGCCCTCGGCCTGATCATGCGCTTCACGGGCACCGGCGACTCGTAGACTTCACGTCCTGTCCCGGCCCGGCACTGCCGCCAAAGGGAACTCCGAACTAAACTGTGGCTGTTGACTATCAACAGCCACAGTCAGTTTAAGCAGCCAGGAGTGCCGATGGTACACAGTGCGTCAGGATTCCGCGGCACCCGGGTGGGTGTCACGGAAGGGGCCGGCCCCAGGAACGAGTCCGACGACTTTCCGGAAGACAGGCTGCCGCGTATTCGTGTTTCCTATTGGTGCGCCAAGGGACACGAAACGCGGCCTGTTTTTCTTAAGCTGCCCGAGGACCAGATTCCGCTGGTCTGGGATTGCCGGAGGTGCGGCAATCCGGCATCCCGGGACGGGCAGGACGCTGCCCTGCTCGAACCGGTGGAAGAGGGCTTCAAGAGCCATCTGGAATACGTTAAAGAGAGGCGCTCCGACCGGGACGCTGAAGACGTCCTGGCCGGAGCGCTGGAAAAGCTACGCGCCCGCGGCGTCCTTCCGGACTAGCTGATGCGGGACCCGTGAGGCTGCGTTTTCGTCGATGAGCCACAGGGTGCGGGATGTTCCCCGCGGACCAGCGGCCGGCACCTGTACCGGGTTGGCCCCGGCCAGCGCCAGGCCGACCGCCCCTGCCTTGTCCTCCCCGGCAACCACCATCCAGACTTCGGCCGCAGTGTTGATCGCCGGAAGCGTCAGCGATATCCGCTGCGGCGGCGGCTTGGGGGAGTTCCGCACCCCCACAACAGTCCGCTCCTTTTCCCGGATCGCGCCTTGCTCAGGAAACAGGGACGCCACGTGGGCATCCGGCCCGACTCCCAGCAGGACGACGTCAAGACGGGGAAGCACGCCAGGGTGCTCCGGGCGGTCATCGGACATGTCCGCGGCGTGTTCAGCCTGGGCGGCCTCCCGGAGGCGCCGCGCGTAGTCCTCGGCGGCCTCCTCGGGCGTCTCGCAATCATCCGTCGACGCGGGCTGATGGATCCGTTCCGGATCAACCGGGATGTGCGAGAGCAGCGCGTCGAATGCCTGGCGGGTGTTCCTGTCCGCATCGTCCGCGGCCACGAACCGTTCGTCGCCCCACCAAAAGTTAACTTTGGACCATTCGACGGCAGGTGCCGCCGGAGAGTCCGCAACAGCCTTCAGCGTCCCGATGCCGACCGTACCGCCGGTAAGCACCACCGTGGCCTCTCCGTACTTATCCTGCACATCCACCAGCTTGGTGATGAGGCGGGCCGCGATAGCGGCCATCAGGACAGACGAATCAGGATGAATGCTTACTCGTGGGTCAACGCTCACTGGGCCGGACACTCCTTAGATTGGTACGGGGCAGTCCAATAGTAATCACTTCTCCGAAGACTTCGTCGGGGTCCAGGCGGCGGAGTTCTTCGGCGAGGCAGTCCTTGAGGCTGCGTCGCGGCAGCGAGATCCGCTGGGCCGGCTGCCCGGGCTGGGTGAGCTCGGCGACGGAGAGCCCGGGGCGGAAGAGCTGCACGTCACCGCCTGGCCGCGTGAGCCGGACGCGGCGGATGCCGGTGCCGGCGGGGTCAGCGACGATCGTGACGGGGGCGTCCAGGGCCAGGGTGAGCCAGGCCGCGAGCAGGATGGTGGAGGGCGAATCGGAAGCGCCTTCCACGGCCACAGCCGTGACCGGGGAGGGATCCACCTGGTCCAGGACGGCGGCGAGCTGGATCCGCCAGTTGGTCAGGCGGGTCCACGCGAGGTCGGTGTCCCCGGCCTTATAGGTGGCGCGGATATTCTCCAGGGCCTTTTGGGGGTCAGGTTCGTTCGCGGAGTCGGTGATCCGGCGGTGCGCGATCCGCCCGATCGAGGTCTCGCAGGCGTTCCGTGGGGCCCCGTGCGGCCACCAGGCCACGATCGGGGCGTCCGGGAGCAGCAGGGCCGCGACCAGCGATTCGCTTTCATGGGCGAGTTCGCCGTAGCCGCGCAGCACGATGACCTCCGACGCGCCGGCGTCCCCGCCCACCCTGATCTGGGCGTCCAGCCTGTCGGGGGCGGAGGCTCCGGCGTCGGCGAGGACGATGATGCGGCAGGGATGTTCCCGGCTGGCTTCGTTGGCCGCCTCGATGGCTTCCTCTTCGAGCCCGGACTTGGTGACCACCACGAGGGTCAGCACCCGGCCGAGCGCGATCACCCCGCCCTGCTCACGCAGGGACATGATCTTCTTGGAAATCTTCGACGTGGTGGTGTCCGGCAGGTCTACAATCATGGCCTTCTCCAGGTTCGTCCGTCACGGGCCAGCAGCTCATCGGCCGAGGCAGGGCCCCAGCTGCCCGGGGCGTAGGGCTCGGGCTGTTCGTTCAGTTCGGCCCAGTAGTCTTCGAACGGGTCCAGGATCTTCCAGGACAGTTCGACTTCCTGGTGCCGCGGGAACAGCGGCGGCTCGCCCAGCAGCACGTCCAGGATCAGGCGTTCGTACGCTTCGGGGCTGGACTCGGTGAAGGAGTGCCCGTAGCCGAAGTCCATGGTCACATCGCGGACTTCCATCTGCGTGCCCGGGACCTTGGACCCGAACCGGATCGTGGCACCCTCGTCGGGCTGGACCCGGATGACCACGGCGTTCTGGCCGAAGTCGTCCTCGCCATGGTCACGGAACAGCAGGTTCGGTGCCCGCTTGAACACGACCGCGATCTCCGTCACCCGCCGGCCCAGGCGCTTGCCCGCGCGCAGGTAGAAAGGCACCCCGTGCCAACGCCGGGTGTTGATGTCCACCCGGATCGCAGCGAACGTCTCGGTGGTCGAATCGGCGGGGATGCCCTCTTCCTCAAGGTAGCCCTGGACCTGTTCGCCGCCCTGCCAGCCGCCGGCGAACTGCCCGCGCGCCGAGTGCTTGGAGAGGTCGTCAGGGAGCTTGACCGCGGCCAGGACCTTTTCCTTTTCCGCACGCAGGTCATCGGCGTTAAAGGAGATGGGCTCCTCCATCGCCGTCAGGGCCAGCAGCTGGAGCAGGTGGTTCTGGATCACGTCGCGGGCCGCGCCGACGCCGTCGTAATACCCGGCCCGCCCGCCGGTGCCGATGTCCTCGGCCATCGTGATCTGGACGTGGTCCACATAGTTCGCGTTCCACAGCGGCTCGAACAGCTGGTTCGCGAAGCGCAGCGCCAAGATGTTCTGCACCGTCTCCTTGCCCAGGTAATGGTCAATCCTGAACACGGCGTCCGGCGGGAAGACGGACTCCACAATGTCGTTCAGCTGCCGGGCCGACTCCAGGTCATGTCCGAAAGGCTTCTCGATCACCACCCGCCGCCATTTGTCCCCGTCCGCCTGCGCCAGCCCGTGCTTGGAGAGCTGCCGGCAGACCTGTTCGAACGCTTTCGGCGGAATGGAGAGGTAGAACGCATGATTTCCGCGCGTTCCGCGCTGCTCATCAAGTTCAGCGATCGTGTCACCGAGCCGCTCGAAGGCGTCGTCGTCGTCGAACTCGCCCTGGACAAAACGGATGCCCTCCGAAAGCTGGTTCCACACCGCCTCATCAAAAGGCGTGCGGGAATAGGCCCTGACGGAGGCCTTCACCTCGGCGGCGAAATCCTCTTTTGCCCACTGCCGGCGGGCGAAACCCACCAGCGCGAAACTCGGCGGCAACAGCCCCCGGTTGGCCAGATCATAGACAGCCGGCATGAGCTTCTTGCGGGCAAGGTCCCCGGTGACTCCAAAGAGCACCAGGGATGAAGGACCGGCAATCCGGTTCAAACGTCGGTCACGCGGGTCCCGGAGCGGGTTACGCCCCGGTTTTCCGGAGCGCCCCGTTGACTTCCTGCCGTATTCGGTTTCTGGCATGGTTGCTGTTGTGCCTTAGCTTTCAGTGACGGATGCTGACCGGGCTGCAAGGGCTGCAATGATGCCCTGCAGCTGTGCCACGCCGGCTGCGCGGTCGGTCAGGTGCAGACGCAGGACAGGGCGTCCGTGCCCGGCCAGGACCTGGGCATCGCCGGCCGCCTGCGCCGAGATCAGTTCCCCGAAGGTGAAGGGACGGTCCGGGATGGCAAGGTCCTGCGTTGGTGCGGCGGTGACTTGGAGGAAGACTCCGATGGCCGGTCCGCCCTTGTGGAACTGGCCGGTGGAGTGGAGGAAGCGCGGGCCCCAGCCGAAGGTGACGGGACGGCCACTGGCCGCGGCCAGCTCATCCCGGATGCCTTCCAGCCGGGCAAAGGCCAGCCGGTCGAAGTAAGCCTGGACGCTGAGGTAGCTGTCGGCTTGGAGGGTGTCCAGCAGCGCGCTGACCGCGCCTTCCGCAGTCGATGCATCACCGAGCCAGCCACCGCCGCGGACCTCGATGGCGCCGTCAACAAACGCAGCCGGCGTGGGCTCCGGCTGTGCGTCCAGCAGGCCGCGGGCGGCCACCTTGGCCGCTTCCACGTCCGGCTGGTCAAACGGGTTGATGCCCAGCAGGCGACCGGCGACAGCGGTGGCGAATTCCCACACCATCATCTGTGAAGCCAGGCCGCCAGCGATGGCAACTTCGTTTTCACCGAGTTCGACGTCGGCATCGGCGGCTACCAGCCGCACCACCAGGACGTCGGGGGCGCCTGAGGCGACCTCCGGCGAGGAGGGGCCGGCCACGACAGGCAGCACGCCCGTTCCAAGCTTGCCGGTGGACTCCGCGATGAGCTGTTCCGCCCAGTCCGCGAAGCCCGCAATGCCCGAGCCGTCCTCGGCGATGACAATCTTGTCCCGCAGCGGGTTCGTTCCACCGAGGGCCGTTCCGAGGGCAAGTCCGATGTTCTCGGGGGCGTCATCGTTCAGGATCTCGGCGGCTTCCTCGGCCTCGTCCAGGAATGCCTGGATGTCCACGCCGGCCAGGCCCGAAGGGACCAGGCCGAAAGCGGTGAGGGCAGAGTAGCGGCCGCCAACATTGGGGTCGGCGTTGAAGACGGCACGGTAGCCGGCTTCGCGGGACGCCTTGTCAAGCGGCGAACCCGGGTCCGTGACGATGACGATCCGGCCCTTGGCGTCAAGGCCTGCCTCGGTGAAGGCGTGCTCGAAGATCCTGCGCTGCGAGTCTGTCTCCAGCGTGGAACCGGACTTGGACGAAACCACTATGGCGGTTTCGGTGAGCCGGTCAGCAAGGGCAGCAGCGACCTGGTCGGGGTCGGTGCTGTCCAGCACGGTCAGCTCGACGCCAGCGGTGCCGGCAATGACCTCAGGGGCAAGCGAGGAGCCGCCCATGCCGCAAAGCACGATCCGGGTGACGCCTTCGGACCTGAGTGCATCGCGGAGTTCCAGGATGTCTGCAACCAGGGACTGCGAGACTGTGGCCGCCTCGACCCAGCCGAGGCGGACGGCCGCCTCGGCTTCGGCGTCGAGACCCCAAAGGGTGTGGTCCTTGGCGAAAATCCGGGTGGCTATGCGGTCCTCGACGAGGGCGGGGAGGTGCTGCTCGAGTGCCTCTTGGGCGGCACCGGTGGCGTCGTAGCTGAGTGTGCTCATAGTGGACTAGGAAGCCTTCCGTGCAGAGGCGAGGGCACCTTCGACGTCGGCCAGCAGTTCCTTCCAGCTGGCCACGAACTTGTCGAGGCCTTCGGATTCGAGGATGGCGACGACTTCGTTGTAGGAGATGCCCAGGGCGTCCAGCGCGTCCAGGGTGGCGTTGGCTTCCCCGTAGGTGCCGGTGACCGTGTCACCGGTGATGACTCCGTGGTCGAACGTGGCGTTGAGGGTTTTCTCGGGCATGGTGTTCACTACGCCCGGTGCCACGAGTTCGGTCACGTACATGGTGTCCGGGTAGGCGGGGTCCTTGACACCGGTGGATGCCCAGAGCGGGCGCTGGGGGAGGGCGCCGGCGTCGGCCAGCAGTGCCCAGCGTTCGGTGGCGAAGAGTTCCTCGTAGACCTGGTAGGCCAGGCGTGCATTGGCCACGCCGGCCTTGCCCTTCAGTGCCTTGGCCTCGGCCGTGCCGATGGCGTCGAGGCGCCTGTCGATCTCGGAGTCGACGCGGGACACGAAGAAGGACGCGACCGAGTGGATCTTGGACAGGTCATGCCCGTTTTCCTTGGCCTGCTCCAGCCCGGACTGGAAGGCATTGATGACAGCGCGGTACCGCTCCAGCGAGAAGATCAGGGTCACGTTGACGCTGATGCCCACTGCCAGGGTTGCGGTGATAGCTTCCAGGCCTTCGAGGGTTGCCGGGATCTTGATGTGGACGTTGTCCTTGTTGACCTTCTTGTACAGGTGCCTGGCTTCGGCGATGGTTGCCGCGGTGTCCCAGGCGAGGCGCGGGTCAACTTCGATCGAGACGCGGCCGTCGACACCCCTGCTGGCTGCGGCGACCGGGGCGAACAGGTCGCAGGCGTCCGCGACGTCGGTGGTAGTGATTTCGAAGATGGTCTCTTCAACGCTGGCGCCGGCCGCAGCCTGGGCTGCGATGGTGGCGTCGTAGTCCGTGCCCGCAGTGATCGCGGCGTGGAAGATGGACGGGTTGGTGGTGACACCAACAACGTTCTTCTCTTCGATGAGTTTGCGCAGCGTGCCGGTCTTGAGGCGGCTGCGGGACAGGTCATCGAGCCAGATGGAGACTCCGGCGTCGGAGAGCTGCTGTGTGGGAGTAGTCATTTTCTTGTATCTCCTGGAAATCGGATTCAGGCCTGCAGGCCAGCGAGGGAGTCCTTGGCGGCGGCGGCAACAGCCTCCGCGGTGATGCCGAACTCCTGGAAAAGGCGCTTGTAGTCAGCGGAAGCGCCGTAGTGCTCCAGCGAGACGGAACGTCCGGCATCGCCGACGAATTCCCTCCACCCCAGAGCCAGCCCGGCTTCGACGGATACCCGCGCCTTGGTGGCGGCGGGCAGCACGGACTCGCGGTAGGCGGCGTCCTGCTTGTTGAACCACTCGACGCACGGCATGGAGACAACGCGTGCGGCGATGCCTTCGGCCTGGAGGGCTTCGCGTGCCTGGACGGCCAGCTGGACCTCGGAACCGGTGCCGATGAGGATGACGTCGGCCGGAACGGTCGCTCCGTCCCTGGACGCCTCAGCCAGGACGTACCCGCCCTTGGCCACGCCGGCAACGGAACCGAAGAGGTCACCGTCGGCGCCGCCGTCGCCGCGTTCGTAGGTGGGGATGTTCTGGCGGGTCAGCACGATGCCGGCCGGGTTCTCGTGGTTCTCCAGCATGGTCTTCCACGCCGCAGCGACCTCGTTGGCGTCGCCGGGCCGGACAACGTCCAGGCCGACGATGGCGCGCAGGGAGGCGAGCTGCTCCACCGGCTGGTGCGTCGGGCCGTCTTCGCCCAGCCCGATGGAGTCATGGGTCCAGACGTACAGGGACGGCACGCCCATCAGGGCACCGAGCCGGATCGCCGGACGCTGATAGTCGCTGAAGATGAGGAAGGTCCCGGAGAACGCCCGGGTGTTGCCGTGGAGGCTGATGCCATTCACGATGGACGCCGCCGCGTGCTCACGGATACCGAAGTGGAGCACCCGGCCGTACGGGTTTCCGGACCACGCGTCGGTCTGCTTGGACGCCGGCACAAACGACGGGGAGCCCTCGATGGTGGTGTTGTTGGACTCAGCCAGGTCGGCGGAGCCGCCCCACAGTTCCGGCATGACCGGGCCCAGCGCATTGAGTACCTTACCGGAGGCCGCACGGGTGGAAACGTCCTTGCCGGCCGGGAAAACCGGCAGCGCGGCGTCGAGGCCCTCAGGCAGTTCGCGGGCTTCAATGCGCTGCAGCAGGGCGGCGTTTTCAGGGTTGGCTGCCTGCCAGGCGTTGAAGGATTCTTCCCATTCCTTGCGGGCTGCGGCGCCGCGGTCCACGACGGAGCGTGCGTGGGCCAGGACCTCCGGGTCAACGTCGAAGGATTTAGCCGGATCGAAGCCGAGGACCTTCTTGAGGCCGGCTACCTCCTCGGCGCCCAGGGCGGAACCGTGGATCTTGCCCGTGTTCTGCTTCTTGGGGGCGGGGTAGCCGATGATGGTCCGCAGCGAAATGATGGAAGGCTTGGACGTCTCTGCCTTGGCATCGAGCAGGGCGGAATAGAGCTCCTGCACGTCTTCCTTGTATTCCCCGGTCTTGGTCCAGTCCACGCGCTGGACGTGCCAGCCGTAGGCTTCGTAGCGCTTGAGGACGTCCTCGGTGAAGGAGATGTCGGTGTCGTCTTCGATGGAGATGTGGTTCTCATCGTAAATTACGACAAGGTTGCCCAGTTCCTGGTGGCCTGCCAGCGAGGAAGCCTCGGAGGTCACGCCCTCCTGGAGGTCGCCGTCGGATGCGATGACCCAGATGGTGTGGTCGAACGGGCTGGTGCCGGCGGCAGCATCGGCGTCGAACAGGCCGCGCATCCGGCGCTGTGAATAGGCGAACCCGACCGAGGACGCGAGGCCCTGGCCCAGAGGGCCGGTGGTGATCTCCACGCCCGCGGTGTGCTTGTACTCCGGGTGGCCCGGTGTCAGCGAACCCCAGGTGCGCAGTGCCTCAAGGTCCTGCAGTTCCAGGCCGTAGCCGGACAGGAACAGCTGGATGTACAGCGTCAGCGACGTGTGGCCGGGGGACAGGATGAAACGGTCGCGTCCCAGCCAATCCGGGTTCCTCGGATCGTGGCGCATGAGCTTCTGAAAGAGAAGGTATGCGGCCGGGGCCAGGCTCATAGCGGTACCCGGGTGGCCGTTGCCGACCTTCTCCACGGCGTCTGCGGCCAGTACCCGGACAGTGTCCACGGCGCGTTGGTCCAAACTGGTCCATGACAGTTCTTGCTCTTCCAAATGTGGCACGAAAACCGGGCCCCTCTCTGTGCTGACGGCGGGCGGTACGCGGGATCCGGACGGAGGCACGCTGTGGTGCCCGCTGCGGTTGTGTACCAGCCGTTCACCATCGAAACGTTGATCTATCACTCAGTCACTGGGCAGTCAGAACGCGTTTTCCAACGCATTCCGGCTGCGTGCTGATCTGGTGACAGCTTAGCTCCATTCCATTCTCTGAGCAGGAGAAATCTCACTGTGTGGACGCAATTTCGCGTTATATGAACGGCGTCCGCGACGGGTTGAGTTAATCTGCTCGAATGGGCTGGCGCGCGATCATGAGGGCGAATTGAGGCGGCATCTGTCCTAAACAGGCACGGTATGATATTTGGAGGCTTGTGCCGGTGGGCCGGACCCTTTCGAGGCTTTCCGGAGCCCTTCCGGCCGTTGCCCGAACCCCGGAACACCGTTTCCGCGGGCTGCCCCGGCAACACGATTGCACCAGCTGCATAGCCAGACAGAACTGCCAAACAGAACGGGTGAATGCCACCGTGAGCACAACCGATACGCCGCTGAACGCTTCCCGCGCCCAAGGGGGAGCCGGTTTGGCCCGCAAAGCCAAGGCGTATCTCGCCCTCACGAAGCCGCGGGTCATTGAGCTGCTGCTGGTCAGCACCCTACCCACGATGATCTACGCGGAGCGCGGCTTCCCCCCGCTGGGGCTGATCGTGGCCACGCTGGTGGGCGGCGCATTCGCCGCCGGCAGTGCCGGAGCCTTCAACTGCTATATCGACCGGGACATTGACAAACTGATGCACCGGACCGAGAACCGTCCGCTTGTCACGGGGGAGGTCACACCTCGTGAAGCACTCATCTTCTCCTGGCTCCTGGGCGCGGCGGCCATTGTCATCCTGTGGTTCGGCGCCAACCCCCTGGCTGCGTGGCTCGGCCTCGGCGCGATCTTCTTCTACGTGGTGATCTACACCATCATCCTGAAGCGCCGCACCGCGCAGAACATCGTCTGGGGCGGAGCGGCAGGCTGCTTCCCCGTGCTGATCGCCTGGGCAGCCGTGACCAACTCGGTGGCGTGGCCTGCCGTCATCCTGTTCATGGTGATCTTCCTCTGGACGCCGCCGCATTACTGGCCGCTGTCCATGCGCTACGGCGAGGACTACCGCAACGCCAAGGTGCCCATGCTCGGTGCCATCGCCGGAGCCAGGGTGGTTTCGGTCCAGGTGGTCCTCTACGCCTGGGCCATGGTGGTCTGTTCGCTGCTGATGGTTCCGGCCGGTGGCGCGGGCTGGGTCTACACGGCCACAGCAGTGCTTGCCGGTGCATGGTTCCTGTACGAGTCGCACATGTTGTACAACCGGGCGCAGGGCGGGGATGTGTCCGACAAGGGGGCCATGAAGGTCTTCCACGGCTCAATCAGCTACCTCACCCTGCTCTTCATCGCCCTGGCCGTGGATCCGTTTGTCGGTTCCGCGGTCATGGGCTGACGCCCTCTCCGGCGTCCCGTTAAGCGGGAAGCGCCCCGGCCGTTGGAGACCGGGGCGCTTCCGCTGGGGCTGATGTGGCGGGGACTACCTGACGGGGCTCGAACGGGCGACGTCGGCCGCGTTGGTTGCGGCGGCCATCAGGAGTGCAGCACCCAACATATGGGAAGCGACAAGCAGGGCGGGAATGCCGTTGTAATACTGCGTGAAGCCAATAACCGCCTGAAGGACAGTGACGGCGAGGAGCATCAGCACCGCGGTGCGGAACGGCCCCGAGATCCGTCCGGTGATGACCATCACCAGCGCAAATACGGTTCCGGCGGTAATCAGGTACGCCGGAACGGCATGGATGTGGGAGAACAGGTCCCAGTCAAGGCCGTTGCGCGGCGCGTTGGCATCGCCTGCATGCGGGCCGGCACCCGTCACCACAACGCCCAGCATGACCGCAACGGCGGAGAAAAGCACGACGGCGGCCGTCACAGGACGGAGCACCCCCGGCACGGCCGCGAGCCGGACCGCAGTAAACCGCCCTGTCCTGCCGTAGGCCCGGTTGACGAGCAGCGTCGAGAACACCACCAGCGCCATGGACACGAGGAAATGCAGCCCCACAACCCAGGGGTTGAGGTTCGTCAGGACGGTGATCCCGCCGATCACGGCCTGGGCTGGAATGCTTGCCAGCAGGCCCAGCGCCAGCAGGAAAAGGTCCTTGCGTTCCTTCCGGAGGTTCCACAGGTAGACCAGCATCAGCGCGGCCACCGCGGCCAAGGCGAATGTCAGCAGCCGGTTCCCGAACTCGATGAACCCGTGGATCCCCATCTCAGGGGAGTTCACCAGGGAAGTGTCCGTGCAGCGCGGCCAGGTAGGGCAGCCGAGGCCCGACGAAGTCAGCCTGACCGCACCGCCGGTGACCACCAGGAGGGTCTGGCCGATAAGGGACGCGAGGGCCAGGCGGCGTATCCGCGCATCGACGGTGCGGGGCAGCCGGGAGGCCAGGCGGCCGGCAAGCTGGGGGAGGCGTGAAGCCGTGCTCACAAGTATCTCAATTCCACTTGAACCAACGGATGGCTGCGGCCCCGGCAAGGACTGTCCAGAGCAGCAGGATAAGTGCCGGACCCCAGTTCAGCGATCCGTACAGGAAAGCTGCACGCAAGGCTTCGCCGAGGGCGCCGGACGGAAGGTAATGGACAATGCCCTGGGCTGCGGCCGGGAGACGTTCCGCGGGAATGACGATGCCGCCCAGGGCGCCCAACAGGATCCACAGCAGGTTGGTGATGGCCAGCGTGGCCTCCGGACGGACGGTCCCCGCCACCAGCAGGCCCAGCGCGGTGAAGGCGGAAGCTCCAAGGACCAGGAGGCAGAGACCGGGCAGCCATCCCGCAGGAAGCGGCCGCCAGCCCAGGGGCAAGGCAACGGCGGTGACCACGGCAAGCTGTACAGCCAGGACTGCCTGGACAGCCAGTACTTTGCCCGCCATGAGGCCGGGGCGGCCCAGTGGCGTGGTGGAGAGGAACCGGAGAACGCCATAGCGCCGGTCGAATCCCGTGGAAATCCCCTGCCCGGTAAATGCCGTGGACATTGCGCAGAGCGCCAGGATGCCGGGGACGGCCACGTTAATGCGGGAGGCCCCCAGCCCGTCGAGGAACGGGGTGACGGTCAGCCCCACCAATGCAAGGAGCGGCAGCACCACGGCGAGGATCAGCTGTTCACCGTTCCTGAGCATCGTCAGGGACTCATACCTGCCCTGCAGCAGGATGCGCCGAAGCAACGGGGCCGGCGCCTGGGATGTCCCCGCGTAGTACCTCGCCGACGGGGAAGACGGGGACGGCAGATTGCTCATCGGATGTCCTTTCCGGAAATGTCCAGGAAGACGTCTTCCAGGCTGCGTGCTTCCAGACTCATGGAGCCCGGCATCACTCCGTGGGCGGCCCACCAGGATGTGAGGGACGCGAGGTCCTGCGGAGTGAGGGTGCCGGTGGCCACGTAACTGCCCGCACGAGTCTCACTCACGGCGATCGACTCGGGGAGGACGCCGGCAAAATTGAGGCCCGCCGGGGCCTCAAAGAAGAGGGTCCTGACGTGGTCGGCCCCGGCTTCCACCGCAGGGTCCCGCTGCAGCAACTGGGACACGGTCCCCTCTGCCACGTTCCGCCCGGCGTCGATGATGTAGACGTAATCGGCCAGCCGCTGTGCGTCGTCCATCAGGTGGGTGGTCAGGATGATGCCTATCCCACTGTCGCGCAGTTCGGATATGAGTTCAAACACCAGCTGCCGGGACTGGGGATCCAGGCCGGCACTGGGCTCGTCGAGGAACAGGACCTCGGGGTTGCCGATCAGGGCTGCCGCGAGGGCAAGCCGCTGCTTCTGCCCCCCCGACAGCCGGCGAACCGTGGTCCGGCTGAAAGTGTCGATGCCCAGCCGCCCGACCAGCTCATCCACCGGCCTCGGCCGGGCATACATGCCCGCGATGTGTTTCAGGAGCGGGATGGGACGGGCCGACGGAGGGAGGCCGCCGTCCTGGAGCATGACCCCGACGCGCGACCGCAGGCCGGCGCCTGCCCGGGCGGGGTCCTGGCCCAGCAGGGAGATGGTTCCCCCCGTGCGCTTCTGAAGGCCCTGGGCGCATTCGATGGTAGTGGTCTTGCCTGCTCCGTTGGCTCCGAGGAGCGCGGTCACCTGGCCGGGTTCGGCGACAAGTGAGACGCCGCTGACAACCCGGAGCATTTTTCCGTCCAGGCTGGCCAGCGGACCAACATCTTTGATTAACCCGCTGATGGACAGGACCGGGGATTCTGGGGAACGCACCCCAGCATTCTACGCGATGTAGTACTTGGCGGTACTTCGCTCCGGCTCTGGTCGCCGCCGGAGGTCAGCCTCACCTTACTGGAATGGGGGAGTAAATTACGACATGATTGTGTTGTGTATTCCATGAGCAATGCTTCTGCTGTGCCTTTTGCCGGGCACAGGGCGCCACGCGCCACCGCTGACCGCGACCATATTGCGGTCGTGCCGGCAGCAGACCCGGACGAGCGTACCCGCGACCGGGTCCTCGGTGCCGTGCTGGAGCATGGACCCATCAGCGCAGCGGAACTCGGCGACATGCTGGGATTTACACCAGCCGCCGTCCGCCGCCACCTGGACCACCTTTCCCGAAGCGGAGTCATCGAGGTCAAGCGGGTGGCCAGGGCCGGTGCCGGTGCCGGCCGCCCCGCCCGCCGCTATGTCCTCAGCTCACAGGGCCAGTCCACACTCGGCAACGACTACCTCGACATCGCCGCCCTGGCGCTGAAGCAGCTCAAGGAAATGGCGGGCGAAGAAGCAGTCCGGGCGTTCGCCGTCGAGCGTTTTGCCGACATGGAACGCCGTTACGCCCCCGAAATCGAGCAGGCGGGCCCGGACATCACGGCGCGTGCGCGCGCACTGTCCGAGGCCCTCAGCCGCGACGGTTTTGTCGCGTCGGCCGCTTCGATCGAGGCGAAGGCCCCGTTGCCCGCCGCGCTGTCCAGCGTCCAGCTCTGCCAGGGGCACTGTCCCATCCAGCAGCTCGCTGCCCAGTTCCCCGTTTTCTGCGACGTGGAGACCGAAGTGTTCTCCCGGCTCGTAGGCGTTGACGTGCGCCGTCTTTCCACGCTGGCGCGTGGTGGCCACGTCTGCACCACCCACATACCCACAGGCCGGCTGGCTGCCGGTGGACCAAAGGTCCCGCGGACAGCCCCCGCCAGTCTGGATGAAGTAACCAACCATCAGCAAGAAAGGCCGTGATGACGGACCAACTATCAGAGAAAGCGGTAGCCGCAGACACTGTGATCTCGGAGATTCTGGAAAAGAATCCCGAGCTCCACGGCATCGG
>DATCNU010000210.1:0-9622 GCA_036565085.1 Arthrobacter sp. | reverse complement strand
CCACCAGCGCTATGTGCTGGCCCAGTTTGCGCATTCGCGACAGTGAAGGCAGCACCCTGTTCGTTCCCGGCAGCGGAAGAATCTCACGGACAATGTCCCTCACCCTCACCTCGTCATTCCGGTCGTCCCGGGGCATCAGGTCACGAAAGTGGATAAAGCCAAGGACGTCGTCCGGGGTCCTGTCAATCACGGGATATCGCGAATACGGGCGGTCCCTGAGCATGCCGCGTGCGGCGGCAATGGTCAGGCCGCCGTCGATGAAGGTGACGTCGGTGCGGGGGCGCATGACCTCCTGCAGTGACCGGTTCCCGGCCCCGAACACGTCGGTCAGGATGCTTCTGCTGTCCTCTTCCAGCATGTCGGACTGGGCAACCATGTCCCACAGTTCCTCGGAGCTGACGCCCTCACGTTTTGCGTGGGGGTCACCACCGAACAGCCTGACCACCGCATTGGTGGAAACTGACAGCAGCCAGACGGCGGGCCGCATGATTTGCGAGAAGACGCTCAAGGGCGAACCCATGATCTTCGTGAAGCCGACGGCGCTCTGCAGGGCCAGCCTCTTGGGCACCAGCTCACCGAGCACCAGGGAAAGGTAGGCCACCAGCAGCGTCACGCCGATAAAGGACACAGGTTCAGCCGCACGGCCTAAGCCCAGGCCTTCCAGAAGCGGTTCAACATCGGGGGCGATGGTGGAGGCGCCGTAGGCGGCTGAGAAGAAGCCGGAAAGGGTCACGCCGATCTGGGCACTGGAGAGGAACCGGTTGGGATTCCCCGCCAAAGCTGCAATTCTGGCCCCGCGTTTACCGGCCTTTTCTATCCGCCGCACCTGGCTCTCGCGGAGGGAAACCAGCGCCATTTCCGTGCCGGAGAAGACCCCTCCCAACAGCACGAAGAAGAGGACCAGCAGGAAATTGACCAGTGTGCGGCTATCCATGAACTGAGAGTACCGAACCGGCCACGCCTTTGGTTTACGTGGCAGTCGGACGCTCGGCCTGCCGCGCCGCAGGCAATCGTGGGTAGGGTGTCCTCACGCAGAAGATATCCATCGACGCCTTGGCCCGTCAGCAGATTAGGGCAGTCGTTGCTGCACTCAGCATGCTGGCTACATGGGCGGCGTTCGGCGGCCACGAAAGAGACTGCGTCAGACCGTCATGGCCTTCCGTGCCGGCACGAAGCTCAGCGAACAGCCGACCCCGGCGAGGCCACTGTCTATGTGTTGAAGGGATCGGTCTCGTTGAAGTCAGGTGGCGAGGTGTGTCAGGGCAAGGCCGGGGATCTCCTGATCGTTCCGGACAGCTGCACGGCCTGGAAGCGGAAGAGGACATCCGATGCTGTTCACGGCAGTCAAGACGGACCGTTGCGCCGGCAGGCATAAGGGTACTAAAGAGGGTATCTAGCGGCAACAGCAGATCCACGTGATCAAGTCTCAGGGGTTCCGGCTATGCCGAGCGATCTGATACACCGCTGGGGCATGACCTGGCGGCGGCGCGTCGACCAATATCACTCCGCTTACTTCTTCCCGGTTTCGAGCTAGGCTTTCGTTCCTTACTTGGAGATGGACCCCGCGCTGTCCTGCGTCAGGCCCATGAACATGCTCCGGTGCAGGATGTCCACGTGCTTACGGGAGATCTCCACGGCTTCGTTACCGTCGCCGGCACGCAGGGCTGCCACCAGGGCGACGTGGTCGCAGTTCGAGTTGTGCAGCAGCTCGATCGGGTAGGGGATGAAGTAGGCATAGAGCTCGGCGAGGGCCTCGTGGTAAACCTCGAGGGCGGTACCCAGCCCTGACGCGGTCCCCACCAGTTGGTGGAACTGCTCGTCTGCCTGGTGGTAGTCGGACCAGTCCGAGGACTCGGCCATGTCACGGGTCAGCCGGTCGAGCTCATTCAATTGTTCAGGCGTGGCGTTGACCGCCGCATAGTGCGTCACGGCGCATTCAAACAGCAGCCTCCGGTCGACCAGCCTGTTTACTGCCTGCGACTCGGCCGGTGATGCCGAGAGTTCGGCCAGCACGCTCTGCGGAGGCTCATCCGCCACGAAAGTTCCGCCGGCCCGGCCCCGGCGGCGGACCACCACACCCTGCTCTGCCAGGCTCGCCAGCGCGCGGCGGGCAGTGATAGGGCTGACCGACAGGCCCAGGGCCACGTCCTCCTGATCGGGCAGGCGCTCGCCGGGTTTCAGCAGCCCCAGCGAAATGGCCATGCCGATCCGCAGCCGGACGGCGTCGATGGCGCTTCGGCGGTCGATGCCGGCCAGCCTGCCGGCGCCGATGGGCGAAGTGTCCGCGGTGTCCTGCAACTGACGGGTCATAACCGCTACTTTACGGCCCATCCCCGCCCCTTCCCATAATTGGATCATTCTGATCTAATATAGTGCAGATCACATCCCCAACGTGGAGAACACCATGCAACGAACGCTTCCCCTTATCGCGGCCCAGGCCCGGCCCCGGCTCATCGGCGAACCCGTCTCGGCTTTCGCGGACGAGGTCACAGCCGCCCTCGCCGTCCAGCCCCACAGCAGGCTCGTGGTCTTTCCCGAGCTGCACCTGTTCGGGGATGCCAACCCCGACCTGCAGCGCACGGAAGTGCTCCAGGCCTCCGCCGAGCCGCTGGACGGCCTCCGGGTCAAGGAGCTCCGGCAGCTTGCCGGGGACCTGGGCATCTGGCTAGTGCCGGGCAGCGTCTGCGAGCGCGGCCCGGAAGGGCAGCTGTTCAACACCCAGCTAGTCCTGTCCCCGGTGGGAGAGCTTGCCGGCTACTACCGGAAGGTTTTCCCCTGGCGCCCGTTCGAGCCCTACGACCCCGGCGACCGGTTCACCACCGTGGACCTGGCCGGCGTCGGCCGGGTGGGCCTGAACATCTGCTACGACGCCTGGTTCCCTGAGGTCTCCCGCCAGCTCGCTTGGATGGGCGCCGAGGTCATCCTCAACGTCGTCAAAACCACGACGCCGGACCGCCGGCAGGAGCTGGTGCTCGCCAAGGCAAACGCCATCGTGAACCAGGTGTTCGTGGTCAGCGTCAACTGCGCCGGTCCCACCGGCAAAGGCCTGAGCATCATCGTGGACCCGGAGGGCAACACCCTCGCCGAGGCCGCCGACGACGCCCCCGTGCTGCTCACGGCGGAACTGGACCTTGCCGCCGTCGAGCACGTCAGAACCCACGGCACCGAAAACCTCAACCGCCCCTGGTCCCAGTTCCGCGACGGCGAGGACGCCGTCGAACTGCCCGTCTACCAGGGCCGGATCAACCCGGCCACCTGGGCTCCCCAGACCTTCAACGCCTAAGGAAACACCGTGACAACACCCACCCTCACCCGCACGCTGAAACTGCCCTCCCTGGTCCTGTTCGGCCTGGCGTACCTGACCCCGCTGATCGTCCTGGGAATCTTCGGCATCATCGCCGAGACCACGGGCGGCGCGTCGCCGGCCGCCTACCTGGTGGCTATGGTCGCCATGCTGTTCACGGCGCACAGCTACGGCCGGATGGCCATCGCGTATCCGGTGGCCGGTTCCGCCTACACCTACGTCCGTCGGTCCATCGATCCCAGGGTGGGGTTCCTCGTCGGCTGGGCCATCCTGCTGGACTACCTGTTCCTGCCCATGGTCATCTGGCTTATCGGCGGCTCCTACCTGAGCGCGCAGTTCCCCGGAATCCCCATCGGAGTCTGGATCGTGGGCTTCATCCTCATCACCACAGCGCTGAACATCCTGGGCATCAAGGTGGCGGACAAGGCCAACTACGTGCTGATGGCGTTCCAGCTGCTGGTCATCGTGTTCTTTGTGGCACTGTCCATCGGCAACGTGGTGTCCACCTCGGGCGCCGCCGGCCTGGCGAGCACGCAGCCGTTCTTCAACGACACCTCCAGCTTCGCCACCATCTCCGCCGGTGCGGCCATCGCCGCTTACTCGTTCCTCGGGTTCGACGCCGTCACCACCCTCACCGAGGAGACCATTGAACCGCGCAAGAACATGCCCCGCGCCATCATGCTCATCGCCCTGATCGGCGGCGGCATCTTCGTGACCGTGTCCTACGTGACCCAGCTGGTCCATCCCGGCGGCGTGTTCGAGGACTCGGCCTCCGCGGCCAGCTCCATCGCACTGCAGATCGGCGGGCAGATCTTCGGAGCCGTGTTCCTCGCCGGCCTGGTGGTGGCGCAGTTCGCCTCCGGCCTCGCCGCGCAGGCCAGCGCCTCGCGCCTGCTGTACGCCATGGGCCGGGACTCCGTCCTGCCCAAGGCGGTCTTCGGCCGGCTCAGCGCGAAGTTCCACACCCCGGTGGTGAACCTGATCCTCACCGGCATCGTCGGCCTGATCGCGATCTTCCTGGACGTGGCCACCTCCACCTCGTTCATCAACTTCGGTGCCTTCACCGCGTTCACACTGGTCAACGCCTCCGTGGTCTTCCACTACGTGCGCCAGCGCCGGGCCGGGCACCAGCTGAACCCCGTCTCCTACGTGGTGGTCCCGGTGATCGGAGCCATCGTCTGCGCCTACCTGCTCTCACAGCTGGATAGCAACGCCATTACGCTGGGATTGTCGTGGCTCGTGCTGGGCATAGTGGTCCTGGCCCTGATCACGCGCGGCTTCAAAGTAGCACCGCCGGAAATGACGGCCACGGAAAAGGCGACGGTTGAGGCCGCCGCCTGAGCTTGGCGTTTTTCACCCGGGCCGCCGCCTGACCAAAGGGAAGGAACAACCGTGAGGATAGCGCTCGGGCAGCTGGAGTCGGGCACCGACATCCAGGCCAACCTTGCCGCGATCGACCGGTTCGCCGCCGCGGCCGCACGCGACGGCGCCACGCTGGTCGCCTTCCCGGAATACGCCACTTACGAGAAAAAGACCGTGGACGCCACATTCCCGGAGGTGGCCGAGCCCCTGGACGGCCCCATCTGCCACGAACTCGCCCGCACCGCCCGCCGCCACCGCATCGCGCTGGTGGCGGGCGTGGTGGAGGCGACCGGGGAACCCGGCAAGGCCTACAACACCCTGGTGGCTTTCGGGCCGGATGGACACCAGTTGGCCTTCTACCGGAAGATCCACCTCTTCGACGCGCAGGGCTTCGGGGAATCGACGTTTATCAAGCCGGGTCCGTCCACCAGTCCGGTGGTGTTCGAGTCCGGGGGAGCGCACTTCGGGCTGATGGCCTGCTACGACCTGCGGTTCCCGGAGCTGGCCAGGTTACTGGCCGACGCCGGCGCCCAGGTCCTACTGGTCTGCTCGTCCTGGGTGCCGGGCACCCACAAGACAGAGCAGTGGCTGGCGCTGAATGCGGCTCGGGCCATCGAGAACAGCGTGTACGTGGCAGGGGTGTGCCAGGCGCCGCCGGTCTCCGTGGGCAGGAGCATTCTGGTCGATCCCATGGGGGTCACCGAAGCCGATCTCGGCCTTGAAGCTGGCGTCCGGGCGGTGGACATCTCGCTTGAGACCGTGGCCAAGGTACGGGAGTCGTTCCCGGTGTTTCGGCAGCGGCGGTTGTAGGGCGCACGGCGGCGGACGGCACGACGGCGTGACCAGCCGTCACGGCACCACACCTTAGCCCCGCACCACCCCAGGCGGCGTTGTCCGGCTGCAGCCAGCCGTCACTTTCCAAAGGGGCGGCACTGGCCAGCACAGTCCCGTCGGGACTTGAGTGATGGTGCCAAAAGTGGCACCATTGACTACGTGGCGAGTATCGCGAAGATCGAAAAGCAAGCCGAAACTCACCTGAAAACGTCTCCGTACAGCGACATACTCAAACTTTGCATTCACTATTTCGGGGAGCCGAGGTCGGGTTCTGGTAGCCACAATGCAATCTTCAAAAATGCCATGGGAGGGTGATCCCAGAATCAACATTCAGAACAAGAATGGCAAGGCAAAGCCTTAACAGGTGAAGCAAGCCATAGCCGCCATCGATCGGAGCAAGGAGAACTAGATGTCCACTCGCAAAGTAACCGTTCCGTCCACGGTTGCGCAGTACCGGTACTCAGTGCAGTGGTCGCGAGAGGACCAGGAGTTCGTCGCCACAGTCCTCGAGTTCCCGTCCCTGTTGTGGCTCGACGAGGATCAATTCGAGGCTCTCCGTGGCATCGAACGATTAGTGTCCGATGTCATTGAGGAACTTAAGCAGTCTGGTGAACCAGTGCCTCTACCCATTTCCGGCCAAACGTTTAGCGGCAGGCTCAACCTTCGGGTACCCCCTGAGCTTCACCGAAAGTTGGCAATAGAAGCCGCAAGCCACGGAATGCCTCTGAATAGGTACGCAACTGAGCTCTTGACGGCCTAAGGGATGCGGTGGGCCCGTACATAAGGTCCGCCGTCGCGCCTCGCCACCGGCGGTAGACGTCCTGCCGGTCGTCCATGAACGCGTACACCTCACCGCCGTCGGGGTCCTTGGTGCAGGCGAGCAGCGCGTCCCACCACAGCGGGGCGAAGTCCTGGGCTTCATCGACGACGACGGCATCCAGCCGCTCATGCGGCTTCATCGTGGCTGCCAGTTCCTTCAACAGGCGGGGCATCTCCAGATCGAAGTAGTCCTGCCCGGATCCGTCGGTAACACCGAGTCCGCGCACGTATTCGTGGAACTCACCGGTGAACACGGGCGTGGCCTGGCGCCACGTGGAAACACGGTCCTGCAGATACTGGCCGAGACCCTTGTTGTAGCAGAAGAGCCCGACGCGCTTGCCCTGCCTGCTGAGCAGGCGGGCCTTCTCCACCGCCAGCCAGGTCTTTCCGCTGCCGGCGCCGCCGGTGAAGCGGATCCGGGGGAGTGACCGGGTTGCCTGGAGCAGCATCGACTGGCGCTCGGTGAGGTGGTCCTGGGCGTCTTCATCCTCCTGGGGATTGCCGGAGGTCCCGACGGCGGTGTCCAGGTTTCCGCTCAGCTTGCGGACGATGCGTTCCAGGAATGCCGGGGCCAGCGGCGATGCCCCGCCCCCTTCGTTCTCTGTCGCACGGCGCACGAGCTCGGCGGGGGATCTGCTTCCTGTCGGGTCAAGGATGAGCGAGCGCGGGCAGCCGGCCATGGTCCAGTCATTCGGTACCGCGGTGTAGGGCAAACTCACCATGTACACGCAGCGGCTGCTCAGGCGCGAACCAAGCTGGTTCTTGAGCCAGTCCTTGAGTGCGTGCAGTGAGCTCTGCGACTGAGCCGCGGGGCTCTGAATCTTGCGCTTGTGGGTCCGCTCTGACTGTGGTACCACTGTCCGTCGGCGATGCTGACCTGACCGCCCTTGACTTCGATGGCCGCCATGCCCACGCCCGGCCAGAGGACGAGCAGATCAATCTCGTACTCGTTGCACCCGTCCCGGACGTGGACGGAGTGGGCCAGGACGCACTCATCTGGAAGGCTGTTCTTCAGGGGGTCCAGACGGCCTTTTCCGCGTGCTGTCCGTCGCCGAACTCCGGTTCCTCGGGTATGCACCTCATTGCTGCCCCAAAACTGATGAACCGGCTGCCCGGTTTCGCGCTGATCCCACGTTAGCCGGGATGACGGACAGAATAAATCGGAAATATCATTCCGATCGGTCGTTTCCCCAGCCTCGAAGGCCAGCAAGCCAGGCCAGATCAGAAATATCTTGCGGATTTCTGACATCTAAGGCAGAGTAAGCGGTGAAAGCAGCCAAATCGGCAATATATTTCAGGAAGGCGGCAGGGTGGATGACATCGCGGCCATAGGCGCCAGCATCCGGCGCGCCCGCAAGGAGGCAGGTATTACCCAGGACACGCTGGCCGACCTGATCGGTACATCCTCCCGGACCATTCACGCTATCGAAACCGGAACCGGTAATCCTTCGCTGGTGACGGTCGCCGCCGCGGCCAACGCGGTGGGGCTGCACCTAAAGGCTACCGATGACTGAGGACCTGCGGCGCCTGAAATTTGTCCACAGCGCGGACGCGTACAAGGCGGGCGTCCTGGCCGGCCATCTGAACCGGACCGGCCGCGGCAGTGTTGTCTTTTCCTACGGGCCCGACTACCTCGCCTCAGGTGGCCGGTCTGTCGCCACCACCCTGCCCCTCACCGCGGAGCCGGTGGAAGCCCCCAGCGGTGCACTGCCCTCCTTCTTCTCCGGCCTCCTGCCCGAAGGCCACCGCCTCACCATCCTCAAGGACGCCGTGAAGACGAGCCTGGCCGATGAACTCAGCCTCCTTTTGGCCGTCGGCGCCGACGTTCCCGGCGACGTTCAGATCGTCCCCGCCGGGGAATTACCTGTGGAGCCCCGTCCCCTGGCGGACACGTCGCGCCCGGAGGATCTGGACTTTGCCTCCCTGGCTGAAGCGGTGGATCCGTACGGGCTGCCGGGGGTCCAATCCAAGGCCAGCGCCTCGATGTTGACGACCCCGCTCGCCCTTGCCAACCGCCGGTACCTGCTCAAACTGGATCCGCCTCAGCACCCGCACTTGGTCCTCAACGAAGCCGCCCACCTCACAGGGGCAAAAGCCCTGAAAATCCCCGTTGCCAGGCACAGTGTTGTCCTGGACCGGAACGGCCTGCCCGGGCTGCTTGTTGAGCGGTTTGACCGCACCCAGGGCGACGGGCCGCTGCGTCTGGCCTTGGAGGATGCCGCGCAGGTCCTGGACCTTCCTCCGGCATCAAAATATGCCGTGAGCTCGGAGGAAGTAGTGCTGGCCCTGGCCGGGCTGTGCAAAGCCAAAGCTGTCGCCGTAAGGAACCTCTACCTGCAGTTCCTCTTTGCCTGGCTGACCGGTAACGGGGACCTTCACGCCAAGAACGCATCCGTGCTGGAAGGCCAACACGGCGGCTGGGTGGTGGCCCCCATCTACGACATCCCGTGCACCCTGCTCTACGCTGACGACACCCTGGCCCTCACCCTCGCCGGCAGGGTCAAGAACCTCAAGGCCAAGCATTGGCGGGAGTTCGCCGCCAGCATCGGCCTCCCCGAAAGAGCGGCCACAGCCGCCAACAAAACAGCCCTGACGGCAGCCATCGCCATAGACCTAGACACCCTGCCCTTCACCGGATCTCCCCTGAACGGTGCGCTGCGGGAACTGAGGTTCCGCCGCGCCGAGCTCACAGGCTGATCCCGATCGTGGAGTCTTTGGAGCGGCCACGGAAGAGAAGGGCCAGGAGCCAGCCTGTGCTGATCCTGCGGTAACGGGTAGCAGGGAGAGCGTACGACGGCGTAACCCGGCTTGGGTGCCGCCGCTCGCGTTCAGGCAGCCAGGGTCAAATCAGGCAGCTAAAATTTCCATGAAATCTCCTGGAGACTTCACAACAAGCCCCTTCCTTCCCACAACGGGTGAAATACAACGATTGGCATCGCCATTTTCACCGCGGAAGGAAGGGGCTCCCCTCGTAACGACACGAGGGATGGACAAGGGAATCCCAGCACACCAAACCACACACCGGTGGCCTACCGCTGTTCAACACACCTGCAGCCACTGGTCAGGCCCTTTCCAAAAATACCTGCCGCCACCGGTGAATCACTTGCCGCACGCTGGCAAACCAACATGCCGCACCCGGTCATTTCTAAGTTGCTGTTGACAGTTGTGCCGGCTCCGGCTCCCGTCGCGCCGGCACCCGCGTCCGTTTACTACGCGAACTGCACGGCGGCCAAGGCCGCGGGTGCTGCGCCCTTGTATGCCGGACAGCCCGGCTACCGCTCGGCCATGGACGGTGACAAGGAC
>DATCNU010000209.1:0-6692 GCA_036565085.1 Arthrobacter sp. | reverse complement strand
CCACCGCATCCCCGCCGGCAGCGAGCTGCCGCACACCCGTTACGCGGGACCGCCGGAAAGAACCGGATACGGCCTGCCCACCGACAGAGAGTGATCCATGACACGCAAAGTAGTCATTACCGGTCTGGGCGCCACCACGCCCATCGGCGGCGACGTACCCACTATGTGGAAGAACGCGCTCAAGGGTGTCTCCGGTGCCCGCACTCTGGAGGACGACTGGGTTGCCAAGTATGAGCTTCCCGTCCACTTCGCTGCACGCTGCAGTACCCCTGCCCTTGAGGTCCTGGGCCGCGTCGAGGCGAAACGGATGGATCCGTCCACACAGTTCGGCGTGATCGCCTCCCGAGAGGCCTGGGCCGACTCCGGCATCACCGAGGTCGACCACGACAGACTGGCTGTTGCGTTCGCCACCGGCATCGGCGGCGTGTGGACCCTCTTGGACGCGTGGGACACCCTCAAGGAAAAGGGACCCCGGCGCGTTCTCCCCATGACGGTGCCCATGCTGATGCCCAATGGAGTCGCGGCGGCGGTCAGCCTCGACCTTGGCGCCCGGGCCGGTGCCCACACCCCCGTCTCCGCCTGCGCTTCCGGCACGGAAGCCCTCCATCTTGGCCTGGAGCTGATCCGCTCCGGCAAGGCCGACGTCGTCATGTGCGGCGGCGCCGAGGCAGCCATCCACCCAATGCCCCTCGCGGCGTTTGCGTCCATGCAGGCCCTCTCCCGCCGGAATGACGATCCCCAGGGCGCCTCACGTCCCTACGATCTTGGCCGCGACGGCTTTGTGATGGGTGAAGGCGCCGGCGCGCTGGTCCTTGAGGCAGAGGAGCACGCCCTGGCCCGCGGCGCCCGCATCTATGGCGAGCTCGCTGGTACGTCCGTCACTGCCGACGCCTACCACATCACCGCCCCGGACCCCGAAGGCCTGGGCGCAACCCGGGCGCTTAAGGCCGCCATGTTCGACGGCCGGATCCAGGCCGAAGACGTGGTGCATGTCAATGCACACGCCACCTCCACTCCGGTCGGTGACAAACCCGAGTACACGGCCCTTCGTGCTGCGCTGGGCAGGCACCTCGACCATGTGGCAGTCTCGGCCACGAAGTCGCAGATGGGCCACCTCCTGGGCGCTTCAGGCGCTGTGGAGGCCGTCCTCACCGTGCTGGCCGTCTACGAACGCAAGGCCCCGGTCACCATCAACCTGGAGAACCAGGATCCGGAGATCCCGCTCGACGTCGTCACCTCAGCCCGTGACCTGCCGGCCGGCAACATCGTTGCTCTCAGCAACTCGTTCGGTTTCGGCGGACACAACGCAGTGATCGCGGTCCGGAGCATCTAGCGCCCCGCAAAAGAGGAGGCACCGCCGGTTGGCGTGCCTCCTCTTTTGCTATGAAGTGTCCATCAGCCGTGCAACCGACAAACGGAAACGGGCCTCAGGCGGGAATCGGGCCGCAGATGGAACGGCCGACGCGAGGGGCGACGGCGGTCAGCCCACCTGGTGCAGCCAGCGCACCGGAGCGCCCTCGGCGGCGTGCCGGAATGGTTCGAGTTCTTCGTCCCACGCTTCTCCGAGTGCAAGGGAGAGTTCGTGATAGACGGCGGAGGGATCGCCGGCACCCGACTCGTAGGCGTACCGGATTCTGTCCTCAGACACCATGATGTTGCCGTGCACGTCCGTCGCCGCATGGAAGATGCCCAGCTCGGGAGTGTGGGACCAGCGGCCCCCGTCCACGCCCTGGCTCGGCTCCTCAGTGACCTCATAGCGGAGGTGGGCCCAACCGCGGAGTGCGGAGGCAAGCTGCGAACCGGTCCCGGGAACCCCCGTCCAGGAAAGCTCCGCCCGGAACATTCCGGGCGCGGCAGGCTGAGGGGTCCACTCAAGATCCGTCCGCTTGTCCACGACGGATCCAATGGCCCACTCGACATGCGGGCACAGTGCGGTCGGGGCCGAGTGCACAAACAACACACCGCGGGTCATTGCAACAGACATTCCATCCTCCATAGCTGTAGGTACGTCTTCCCCAACGACCTCTGCCCGGATGAAACTGTGCTGCCTGCCCCTCACGGAACCGGTAATCCCTGCTGACTATTAAGACCTGAATATTGAAACATGTCCGGACTTGCGGTGGCACTTGAGCCGATAGAGCTTCAAGCGACACTTGAAAGTTGCCGGACGTGATTCTTATTGTGCCGTACCCTGCCTCATTACGCCAGTGCAATGAGGGCTGGCCCCACGCGCGGCGGCTTTGCAGGTGTTCCGGGCCTCAAGACTTGCGCGAACACTGTGCCTGGAAATCGCTCCGGATGTACCATGACTGGCATGCCAGGCTTAAAGACGCGGCTCTGTGGATCACCCCTGATCGGCCGCCCTCGCGAGAGGGGACACTAGCAATGCCCTCGATGGACGGGCGAATCGCGCTCGTGACCGGCTCGACGGGGGGCCTGGGAAAGGCGATCGCCACAGCGCTCGCCCGCGAAGGCGCGACGGTCGTCGTGGTTGGCCGCTCCCAGTCGCGGGCCGAGGACGCCATGCGTGACATCCGTGAGGTTGTCCCTTCCTCCAGGCTCGAGCCGCTCTCCTGCGACCTCTCGAGCCAGGCTTCGATCCTTTCAGCTGTACATGAGTTCCTGACACGCCATGACGCCCTGGACGTGCTCGTCAATGCCGCGGGTGTGTTCCGCAAGGAGCGGCACGTAACACCGGATGGGCTTGAGCTCACGTTCGCCACCAATGTCATGGGCTATTTCCTGGTCACGAATCTCCTCCTGGACGCCCTCAAGGAAGCCGCGGCAAGGGAAGCAGACTCCCAAGGCCCCAATGCCGCCGCAGGCACCGTAAGCGCCTCGCGGATCGTGAATATCGCTTCCAGGTATTCAAACGGACCGTGGGTTACCAAGCTCGACTTCAGCGACCTGCAGACAACGAAGGGCAAGTACAGCTTCCTGCGCTCCACACCCCCGACCATGCTGGCCCGCGTTCTCCTGACCCAAGAGCTGGCAGAACGCCTGCGCGGGACTGGCGTGGTGGCGAACGCCGTGCACCCGGGCCTCGTCAAGCACACAGCCCTGCTCCATGACGTCGGCGGCCCGTTCCGCTGGATGACGAACGCGTTCGGAGCCCCCGCCGAGAAGGCCGCCGACACCGCTCTCTGGCTCGCGACCTCCCCGGAGGGGGCAGCGGTCTCAGGCAAGTTGTGGGCAAAGCGCAAGGAGCTGCCCACGCCCGGCATGGGCTCAGACCCGGCGGCGCGGAGGCGGTTGTGGGAGGAGTGCACACGGCTGTCCGGGCTGCCCGCATGACCAGCGCGCCAGTTCCGCCCGACGCCGCCTCTCATGCCCGCGGATGGGCCTGCTGGTAGCTTTTCCTGAGACGATCCACTGACACATGGGTGTAGATCTGGGTGGTGGCCAGGCTGCTGTGGCCCAGGATTTCCTGAACGGCCCGCAGGTCCGCGCCCCCATCCAGCAGATGCGTGGCCGCAGAGTGGCGGAGGGCGTGCGGTCCTGTGGCAGAGGTGTCGCCCAGGGCCTCGAAGAGGTCCTTCACCACTGAACGCACCTGGCGTTGGTCCACCCTGTTGCCCCGGGCTCCGAGGAACAGGGCGGGCCCGCTGTGTTCCTTGGCCAGCAGCGGCCTTGCGCGGCGCAGCCAGTCGTCGGTGGCCACGGCAGCCGGAACACCATAGGGAACGGTGCGTTCCTTGTTGCCCTTTCCGACCACCCGCAGTGTACGCCGGTCCGGATCGAGGTCATCGATGTCCATCCCCGCCAGTTCCCCCACCCGCAGGCCGGTGGCGTAAAGGAGTTCCACCATGGCACGGTTGCGTATCGCAAGCGGCGAGCCGTCTGCGGCCGCCTCCTCAAGGATGCCGAGCAGCCTGGAGAGCTGCCGGGGCTGCAGGACCCCTGGCAGCGACTTTTCCATCCTCGGTGCCCGGAGCCGCAGCGCAGGGTCGGTTTGAATGATCTCCTCCCGCAGGGCCCACGCGGTGAAGGACCGCGCCGTCGCGGATCTGCGGGCCAGCGTGGAGCGGGACATCCCCGCCTGGCTCTGCACCCCCAGCCAGCGCCGCAGGGTCCCCAGTTCAAGGCCTGGCAGATCAGTGACGCCTTCGGAAGCGGCGAACTCCAGGAGGCTTCGAAGGTCCGAGACGTAGGCCCGCAGGGTGTGCGCTGACCTGGCCCGTTCGCCTTCCAGATATCTGCCAAACCCGCCGATTGCCTGTTCCAGCGCCGGGGGCAGTTCCTGATTCTCCACAGTCCTACTTTCCCAGTATTTGCCCAGTAAGCAGGGAACGGACACAGGAAACTGTCCGTAAATCCGCTACTTAGGCGGATTCCTTCGCGCGCTTCCACCCTCCCCGGTCCGAGGCTGCCAGACCCAGCAGGCCAAGCCTTCCCAGTCCTGCCCGTACGGACTCCGGGCTGAGACCTGCGACCGCACACAGTTTGTCCACGGAACTTGTGGACCTCAGCGGCAGGGCATCAAGGAGGATCAGGTCCTCCAGGGTCAGCCCGTCATGATCAGCGGCACGCCCCGTTCCGGGCTCGGTGAGTGCTTCCCCGCTGGGCGAGGCCAGCTCAGCGACTTCGGTAGCGTCCGTGACGCAGACGGCAGCTCCTTCCCTGAGCAGCCGGTGGCAGCCCGCCGAATTGGCGCTGTGCACGGAGCCCGGAACAGCGCCGACCATCCGGCCCAGCGCTTCTGCATGGTGGGCGGTGTTCAACGCTCCGGACCGCCAGCGGGCTTCCACCACCACCGTCACCGCCGACAGGGCGGCGATGAGTCTGTTGCGCTGCAGGAACCGGTAGCGGGTGGGCGCGGATCCCGGCGGAACTTCCGCTATCACCGCACCTTGGTTGCATACTGCACGCAGGAGGTCCTCGTTCCCTGAGGGGTAGAACCGGTCCACGCCGCCTGCCATGACCGCAATGGTGGGCACAGGCCCCGATCCCCCGGCCAGGGCTGCCCTGTGGGCGTGCGCATCGATGCCGTAGGCGCCGCCAGACACCACAGCGAAGCCCCGCTGCGCCAGCGAATAGGCCAGATCGCCGGTCACCGATGCCCCGTAGCTTGTGCTGTCACGGGACCCCACCAGGGCAACACTCTTTGCGGCCGTGGGGAACTCCTGCTCCAGGCCCCGCCACCAGAGGCAGAGGGGCTCGTGGATGCCCAGGTCGGCGAGCTGGGCCGGCCAGAGTGCATCAGAGGGCACAATCAGTCTTCCACCCAGACGTGCCATCGTTGCCAGGTCCCGCTCAGGTGCGAGGTCGGCTACCCGCGGAGCCCAGCGTTTGAGGGCGGCGGCCATTCCGCCCCATCCGGTCCCGGCGCCGGCGTCGGCCAGCAGGCGAGTGATCTCTTGTTCGATGGCCGTCCCCGGTGCCAGCTGGCCGGTAGCGATCCTCAGACCGTCCTCTGCGCCGGCGGCGTGCACCAGGGCAAAGCCTGCGGCGTCCTGCGGTTCCATGAGCCGGGAGAGCGCGGCGCGGGCAATCCGTTCGTTGTCCATGGGTCCTTCCTTCATGCCGCGGCCGAGGCGGCCTGCCGGAGGCCCAGGGCCTGTCCGATGTCATTGGCGTCCGGTCTCTCGCGATGCGCAAGATCGGCCAGTGTCCATGCCAGGCGAAGCACCCGGTCGTAGCCCCGGGCCGTCAGAACTCCCCGCTCCAGTGAACGGTCCAGGATCCCGGTGGCAGCCGGGGGCAGCCGGAGTTCGCCGCGCAGGATCCGGCCCGGCACCTGCGAGTTGGTTTCCAGGCCGAGGGCCATGAGACGTTCTGCCTGGCGGCGGCGGGCAGCACGTACCCGCTGGGCCACGGAAGCGGTGTCCTCCTCGGAACCCGCCTGGCCAAAGTCCGCCAGGGAGACGCGCTCCACCTGGAGCTGGATATCGACCCGGTCCAGCAGCGGCCCTGACATCCTGGCCAGATACCGTCGCCGCATCATCGGGGTACAGGTGCAGTCCAGCCCCTTCCCCGAAGCCTTGCCGCAAGGGCACGGGTTCGCGGCAAGGATAAGCTGGAAACGGGCCGGATAGGCTGCCGTGCCGGCGGAACGGTGAATCACCAGTTCCCCGCTCTCCAACGGCTGGCGGAGGGCATCCAGGACCCGTCGTTCGTATTCGGGTGCCTCGCCGAGGAACAGGACGCCGCGGTGGGCCCGTGAGGCGGCACCGGGCCGGGGCAGTCCGGTGCCGCCTCCGATGATGGCGGCCGCCGTGGCCGAGTGATGCGGGTTTTCGAAGGGCGGCCGCCGCAGCAGCTGGACAGCTGAGGACGGAAGGCCGCACAAAGAATGGATGGCGGTGACTTCCATGGCTTCGTTATCGGCCAGGTCCGGGAGCAATCCGGGCAGTCTCTCGGCCAGCATAGTCTTGCCCGCGCCGGGGGGTCTATGAGAGGGGTATGTTTTGCGCTCATAAACGAGGGGACAAGATCACTGTGATTACCGCACAATTAGCCCCAACCGCCGCGGTCACCACATACTCATTAGTTGTTGAGTTCCGTTCCCGTCGTGGAAGAAGAGGGGAGACGCCTGACGCCTTGGCATCTCCTCTCTCACGTAAAGGGAGCCCGACGGGCATGGCCAGACTTGCCTCATCGCGCCCACATGCGGCGGCCGCGCCCACGACTTGAACACGGGAGACGCCGAAGAGTCTGCCGCGCCGTCGGTGGCACGCTTCCAGCATCAGCGC
>DATCNU010000208.1:0-16550 GCA_036565085.1 Arthrobacter sp. | reverse complement strand
CGGAACTGGTGCCAGCGGCTGGCCCCGTCCAGTTGGGCTGCCTCGTAGAGCTCGCCGGAGATGCTCTGCAGGCCGGCGAGCCAGATGATCATGTGGAAGCCGGCGGCCTGCCAGATGGACAGGATAATGATGGCCGGCATGGAGGTGGCAGGGTCGTTGAGCCAGTCGGGGCCATGGATGAGGCCGAAGCTGGCTGTGGACAGGAACTCGTTGATCAGCCCGTCCTTGCGGTACATAAACAGCCACAGCAGTGACACCACCACCATGGACGTGACCACGGGAAGGAAGTAGAGGGTACGGAAGAAGTTCACGCCGCGGAACTTCTTGTTGATCAGCAGGGCCATCGCCAGTGCCAGGCCGGACTGGACCGGGACCACGACAACCGCGAAGTAGCTGACGTTCAGCAGTGCGCGCCAGAACGTGGGATCCGTAAAGAGCCGGACGAAGTTGTCTGTGCCGACGAACTCGACAGGCCGCGGGGAAACAAGGCGTGCATTGGTGAACGCCAGGCCAAAGCCCAGGATGGCGGGCAGGAACACGAAGGCGAGCAGCAGCACGGCGGCGGGGGCGATCATTGCCCACCCGCTGAACTGCTCACGCAGGTGGTGTCGACGGCGGTGGGGCTTGAGGGGCGGCGGGACCGGGCCGGGAGCCGCTCCACGGCGGCGCGGTAAGGGAAGCTGGGTGGTTGTCATGGGATTCTCCGTTGACAGTCGGGGCCGGCAGGTCCGGCGACGGCGGCCCGGGTGGGCACCGCCGTCGCCGTTCCGCCGGGCTGCCGGCTAGTTCTGGTAGCCGCCGTTGGACTTGATGTTGGCATTAATCGCCTTGACCGCCTTGTCCAGGGCCGCTTTGGGGTCGGCGCCGGCAAGGATGTCCTGGACGGCCTTGCCGTATTCCGTGGAGATGAACGGGTAGGCCGGGGTCTCAGGCCGCAATACCGCGTAGTTGCGGGAGAAGTCCATGAAGACCCGGTTGGCGCCGCCCTCGGCGAACGCCGGGATCAGCGCCGCGGCTTCGTTGGTGGCGGGGATGGTTCCCGTTGCCTTGGCCACTGCGGCCACGTTCTCCGGCTTCAGGGAGTACGACAGATAATCCATGGCTGCGTCCGTGTTCGTGCATCCGCTGGTGACGCCCCACTGCCAGGAAGCGCCGCCGATCTTGGGGCCGTTGCCAAGGTCCACGGACGGCATGACCACCAGGTCATCTCCGAGTGCGGCCTTGGCCTTGTCCCCTGCCCAGGAGCCCGTGTAGACAATGGCGCTCTTGTTGTTCAGGAAGTCCTGGGTAGAGTCCTTGCCGCTCTTCGTGGCCATGAAACCCTGATCCGCGAGGCCGCGGAACCACTTGGCCCATTCGACAGCCTTGTCACCGTTCAGGGCACCTTCGGCGGATGTGAATCCGTCACGGTTGATCAGGTCCCCGCCGAAGGACTGCAGGAACGGCGAGTATGCATAGGGCAGCCACTCGCCTGTTCCGGCGGTGCCCATGTCCAGCGGGTAATCCCATTTGCCCAGGGCCTTGAGTTTGGTCAGCGCGTCCTGGAACTCGGCCTTGGTCCACGGCTTCTCGATGTTGCCGGCCGGACGCCTGCCGCGGCGAGGTCAGATTTGCGGGCGAGCATCGACAGGGCAACATCGTAGTATCCCACTGCGTACGTCTCGCCCTGCCACTTGGCAACGGTGCTGGGAAGGTTGTTGGAAAGGTCCGTTGACAGTTTTAGTGGCGTCAGGTACTTGGCCCAGGCCCAGTTGGGAACGTTCGGCCCGTCGATGTCCACGATGCAGGGAAGTTTCCCGGCTGACGCTGCGGCGACAACGGAATCGTTGTAGGACTCCTGGGGGAATGCCTGCACCTTGATCTGCGCCTTGGCCCCGCTGCTCTTGTTATATGAGTCCACGATGGATTGGATGGCCTTCAGCTCGTCAGGATTGCCGGCGTTATGGGTCCACATGGTGATCTCTTTGGTGCCTTCGGTTGTGGCCGAGGCGCTGCCTTTACTGCAGGCGCCCAGACCCCCGACAAGGGCTGCCGCGGCTACACTGGTGGCCAGGATCCGGGTGAATCGTTTGTTCATGATTCTCAATCTTTCTGCTGATTTCGTGCGTGGATGATGACCCGGATCCTTGGGGGCGCGGCCGGTGCAACGGCTGCGTCCCTTTTTCTGTCTCCCGGGCAGGGGATTGCTGGGTAGTGCTGTGATGCTGAAATGCTGTAATGCCGCGTGCTCTCGTACCGGACTGGAGGCTAAGCGGGCGGCGGGCCGAGCGACCCCCGCTCTATGAGGGGGCAGTCCAGTTGTGCCTGGACTGCCGGCTTACCGGGGCTCTCGATGTCGTCCAGGATCCGGCTGACCGCCCACCTGCCCATCTCGTAGTGCGGGAGGGCGACGGTAGTAAGGCCGGGCCAGAGGGAATCCGCGATGATTTCCAGATTATCGATTCCCACGATGGAAACGTCCTCGGGAATGCGAAGCCCCAATGCCGTGGCCGCCTGGTAGGCCCCCATCGCAATCCTGTCGCTGAAACAGAACAGGGCGGTGGGACGGTCCGGCTGTCGAAGAAGCTCCAAAGCAGCTTCCCGGCCTCCCTGCGTTTGGTGAGGCATGGCGGTAACTACATGGCGGGAGGCGCGCTCCAGCCCATACCGCCGCAACACGTTAAGGAACCCCTCCCGGCGGCCGCGGGTGGCCGGAATGTCGTCCCTGTTGTTGATCATCCCGATCCGCGTGTGACCCGCCCGGACCAGCGCCTCCATGGCTGTTTCAGCCGCGGCAACCTCGTCCGGGACAACCGATGAAGTCGACGTGCCGTCGGTGACGGCATCCAGCAGCACGGTGGGAAGACCGGCCAGTTCAGGGGGAACCTGCACCCTCTGGTGGTACATCCTGGCATAGACTACGCCGTCCACCTGGTGTTGCTGAAGCATGCTGATTTCACGGTCTTCAAGCTCGCGGTTAAGGCCTGAGTTCACCACCATCACCACGTAGCCGCGTTCATAGGCGGCATCCTGCGCTCCCCGGATCATGGCCCCGGCAAAGGGTGTGGTGGTGATTTCGTCACTGACCAGGCCGAGCATTTGGGAGCGTTGGTTGCGCAGTCCGCTGGCGAGCCTGTTCGGTGCGTAGCCAAGGTCCTTGGCAACCGCCCGAATGTGTTCCTGGGTTTCCATCTTGACCCTGAAGCTGGTGGCGTCATTGAGAGCGTGGGAGACGGTAGTCACTGAGACTCCGGCGGCCTTGGCCACGTCGCGTATCCCAACTTTTGTCGACATCGACAGCTCCTTGCAAAACGTTTTGTATTCGGTGTGAGCCACGCTACACAAAACGTTTTGCAGATGTCAATACGAATCTGGGCGACTTCGGCACAGGAGACTCCGCGTTGCCGGACTTAGGTTTCTTCAGGCCACAAAAAAGGACGACGGCGGGAGGTCCCGCCGTCGTCCTTCCAGTGCTGCCGGCTCACAACGGAGCAGGCACCGATACCTTCAGCGGTTCAATCTTGCCCATGACGAACAGATAGTTCGCGGCTCCGATCAGGGAAACGACTCCAATGACCGCAAGTGGCGCTACGAAGGATCCCGTCAGGTCCACCAGCACGCCAATCAGGATCGGCGTGAATATGCCGGCCAGGTTGGAGGCGAAGTTCTGGAGACCGCCAATAGAGCCGACATGTCGGGAGCTTGGGGCAACGTCCGCGGGCAGCGACCAGATGCCGGTGGCGGCAACGGTGAGGCTGGAGTAAGCCACGGACAGCAAGGCCAGGGCCATCCACGCCTCGGGCACCAACGCAGCAAACATGATCACCGAACCGCCCGCCAGGCCGCCGGAGATCGCGGTCTTGCGGACACGCGTCACCGAGATGCCCCGCTGTACCGCGCGGTCGGCAACGTAACCGGCCAGCCACCCGAATCCCACAGCGCAAATGCCGGGGATGGCACCGAAGAAGCCGAGTTTGAGCAGGTCAAATCCGCGCTCCTTCACGAGGTAGCTCGGGAAGAAGGTGATGAAGAAGTAGATGGCACTGTTCAGGCAAAAGAATCCGAACATCATGCTGAGGATGGTGCGGTATTTGAAGAGAGCCCGCCACGGAAGCTTCGCCGCGCCGGCGTCATCGCTGGACGCACTCCGGGCGCCGCCCTCCTGGATGTAGGCCACTTCGGCGGCGTTGGCCGTCGCATGCTCTTCCGGGCTCCGGTACATCTTCCACCACATGGCGGCCCAGACGAGGCCGACGACGCCGATGATAATGAAGACCGCGTGCCATGAAGTGACCGCGACGATCAGGGTGACGACGGGCAGTGCGATAACCGCACCCACTCGCGATCCGGAGTCCCAGATGCTGGTGGCAAACGCGCGCTCGCGGACCGGGAACCAGGTGGCCACTACTTTGGCCGCGGTACTCGGGGCCGGGCTCTCGCCCACCCCCAGCAGGAACCTGGCAGCAAAGAGAGACCAGAAGCTCGTGGACAGGGCGGTGACCATGGTGAACACGGACCACCACACAGCTGCCAGCGAGAAGGACCTTCGCGGCCCGACTTTGTCGACGTACCATCCTGCCGCCAGCTGGCAGAAGTCATAGGCCCAGAAGAAGGCGGCGAAGATGAGGCCCTGCTGTGTTCCGGAGAGCTCGAAGTCCTTGCCCATGAACGGCAAGGCCACGCTCAGGCTGGAGCGGTCCAGATAGTTGATGCTCAGCCCTGCGAAGGCGAGCCAGATGATCATCCAGCGTTTGCGGGTCATAGTGCGGGGAGTCTTGGCGGATGATTTCGGGGCGAGCCTACTGCCTAGAGCAGTCATACGGTCTCCTTTGACGTAACGATGGCTTCGAGTGCTGGTGCACGATGGAAACGAGGACGCCGAGGACCGGCGCTAAAATAATATAGGAATCTGGTTAATCATATAGAGAATGTGATCCATGACAAGTCCCTGACCAAAAAACTTCCGGACCGGCCCGACGGGCCACGGTGGATTATGATTCCCACATCGGCTCCACCACAGCCACTCCGTTCAACCACCACAAGAGGTAAGCGCGTGCCCCCACGTCAACCGTCCGATCCGTCCAGAGGCAAGGCTGCCGTGAGCGACGTCTACTCGGCCATGCGCACCTCCATCCTCAAAGGCGAAATTGAGCCCGGCACACGGATCAACATCGACGCCGTCTCCCGCAGCATGGGCGTCTCCCAGACTCCGGTCCGGGAGGTGCTTCAGCGGCTGGAGGGAGACAACCTGGTGGTCTACACGCCAGGGCGCGGCTACAGCACCACACCCCTGCTTGATCTGGCGGAGCTCCGGTCCCTGTTCGAGTTCCGGCTCCTGGTTGAACCGTGGGCTGCGCGGTCCGCGGCTGTGGACCGGCTGGCCAACCCGGCGGCCGCGCTGGAAAAGGAACTGGCGGCCTTCAGGGACAGCATGCAGACCAGCGCCGACCTGCGGCAGGATCTCGTAGCCCACGACACCCGCTTCCACGACAGCATCCTTGCCGCGGCCGGGAACCCGGTGGTGCGGCACGCCTTCGCCCAGACCCACTGCCACCTGCACACGTTCCGGCTCTACGCCGCAGACGTCGACGGAGCCAACACCATAGCCGAGCACTCAGCGGTGCGTGAGGCCATCCGGGCATGCAGGCCGGACCGGGCCGAAGAGGCCATGGCCGATCACATCAGGAATTCCTTCACCCGTTTTGCGCAGGCATTCGCGGGCAACGCCGAACTGCTGCCGCTGGCGGACGGCGGGCCGCCCAGGACGCGGATCGTCGGTTGAAAGGAAGCTCCGGCCGGTGGCCGGAGCTTCCCTTGCTTTGGCGGGCCCTTGATCCGGCTTCCGATTCCTATATGATTATCGAAATTCATATAGGAATCGCTTGTCCACCCCTTAAACTGCCACCAGAGAGAAGACGATATGCCTTCCATCATCTCCGTCCGCACCCAGGACGTTCGCTTCCCCACGTCCCTGGATCTCGACGGCTCCGACGCGGTCAACGTTGACCCCGACTACTCCGCTGCGTACGTGGTTATCCGCACCGACGCCGGCGACGAAGGCCATGGCTTCGTCTTCAGCTGCGGACGAGGCAACGAGATCCTCACACATGCCATCGAGTCCTACGCCCGGCTGCTTCTCGGCCGCGACATCGACGAGCTCATCTACGACCTCGGCGGCGCATCCAGGCGCCTCATCCACGATTCCCAGCTTCGCTGGCTCGGTCCGGAAAAGGGCGTCACCCAGATGGCCTGCGGTGCGCTCGTCAGCGCACTCTGGGACATCCGCGCGCGGCGCGAAAACAAGCCCTTGTGGCTCCTCCTCAGCGGGATGCCCGCCGAGGAAATTGTCGACGTCGTCGATTTCACCCATATCCGCGACGCCCTGAGTCCCCAGCAGGCCCTGGACATTCTGCAGGCCGGTGAAGACGGAAAGGCTGCCCGCATCGCGGCGCTCAAGGCGGACGGCTATCCCGCGTACACCACATCCCCGGGATGGCTCGGCTACAGCGACGAAAAACTGGTCAGGCTGAGCAAGGAAGCGGCCGCCGACGGTTTCTCCATGATCAAGCTCAAGGTGGGCGGCGACATCAACGACGACCGCCGCCGGATGGCCCTGGCCCGGCAGGCGGTCGGCGAGCTGCCCATCGCTATCGACGCCAACCAGCGGTGGGAAGTATCCGAAGCCATCGAATGGGTCAACCGGCTCGCGGAATTCAGCCCGTACTGGATCGAGGAACCCACCAGCACCGACGACATCCTGGGACATGCCGAGATCCGCAAGGGTGTTTCGCCTGTGCGGGTCGCCACCGGCGAAGCCGTGGCGAGCCGCATCGTGTTCAAGCAGCTGCTGCAGGCCGGCGCCATCGATGTTCTCCAGCTCGACGCCACCCGGGTAGGCGGCGTGAACGAGAACATCGCCAACCTCCTGCTCGCTGCCCGCTTCAACGTGCCCGTCTGCCCGCATGCCGGCGGCGTGGGGCTCTGCGAACTCGTCCAGCACTTCTCGTTCTTCGACTATGCCGCCATCAGCGGAAGCCAGGACGGCCGGATGATCGAGTACGTTGACCACCTGCATGAGCACTTCGCCGAGCCGGTCCGGATCTTGAATGGCCGTTATGCCGCACCGGAACTGCCCGGCACCGGCGCCGAAATCCTGGCTGCCGCCCGCACCCGCTGGGAGTTCCCCGCCGGGGCAGGCTGGCTTGAAGTGGGCAACCGCGCCGCAGTGACGGGCGGATCCCTGACCACAGCAGGGGCAGTGCGATGACAACCACGATCGACGAGCTCAACTCATATGTCGACGCCGCACACGCTGCGTTCGAAAAGTCCCGTACGGCCGATCCCTTCACCCGGGCCTCATGGCTGGACGCAGTGGCATCCGGCCTGGATGACGACGCCGATGGGCTGGTGGCCATCGCTGTCGAGGATACCCACCTGGGTGAAGCGCGGCTCCGGGGCGAGCTGAAACGCACCACCTTCCAGCTCAGGCTCCTTGCGGCGGAAATCCGCCAGGGTGAACACCTCGACGCCACCATTGACCATCCGGACGCGGACTGGGGCATGGGTCCCCGCCCTGACCTGCGCCGGTATAACGTGCCGGTCGGCGTCGTCGGAGTCTTCGGGGCGTCCAACTTTCCCTTCGCCTTCAGCGTGATGGGCGGGGACAGCGCCTCAGCCCTGGCCGCGGGCTGCGCCGTCGTCCACAAAGCACACGACGGCCACCTGAACCTCGCGCTTCGCACCGCCAGGACAGTCAATTCCGCCCTCAAGCCCGCCGGCGCACCGTCAGGCCTGTTCTCGCTCGTCACCGGCCATGCCGCGGCGGAGGCCCTGGTGGACCATCCGCTGGTCAAAGCCATCGGCTTCACGGGCTCGACGGCGGGGGGCCGGGCGTTGTTCAACCGCGCCGCGGCCCGGCCCGAACCGATCCCCTTCTATGGCGAGCTCGGCGGCATCAACGCCGTCTTCGTCACCGAAAGCGCCTGGGCCTCCCGGCGCGCGGAGATCCTCACCGGATACGCAGGCTCATTCACCATGGGGATGGGACAGTTCTGCACCAAACCCGGCCTGCTGTTCATCCCGGCCGGACAGTCAGGCGACGCCGGTGCGGCGCTCAGCGGAGCCCTCAAGGAGTTCGCACCCGGCCCCTTACTCAGCGACCGGCTGCACGATGGCTATGCAGAAGCCGTCCGCAAGCTCCGGGACACCTCCGGCGTGAACGTGCTGGTGGAGGGCGACTTCGCCGAGGCGCCCGCACCCACCGTGCTGCACACCACCGCCGCCGCGGTGCGCGCCGACCCCTCAATCCTGCGGCAGGAGATGTTCGGGCCGGCCAGCCTGGTGGTGGAGTACGGCGACGAATCCGAGCTCCCGGCACTCGCCGGGCTTCTTGAGGGACAGCTCACCACCACCCTCCAGGCGGAGCCCGACGACGACGTCGCCGACCTGGCCGCGAGGCTGACGGACATCAGCGGCCGGCTCCTGTGGAACGGGTGGCCCACCGGGGTCACTGTCACCTACGCCCAGCACCACGGCGGACCCTACCCGGCCACCACCTCGGCCACCACCTCGGTGGGGACCGCGGCGATCCGCCGCTTCCTCCGGCCGGTGGCGTACCAGTCGTTCCCGGAAGGCCGCCTGCCCGAACCCTTGCAGGATGCCAACCCCTGGAACATGCCGCAGCGCGTGGATGGCGTCTGGAAGCGGGTCAATGCCGAACGACCGCAGGAAAGGGAGATCCAGCGATGAACCCAACCCAAGACACTGACCTTGCATCGGTGCTCCCGGACGACGCAGCCCGGGCACTGCTGATCGGGCGCCTCTGGGACGTGGAAAGTTCCGGCCCGCGCGTCGTCGCGGTCCAGGAGGAAGGCGTGTTCGACCTCCAGCACCTGGCCGCCACGGTGTCCGAGCTGCTGGAACGTCCCAACCTCGCCGCGGACGTCAGGGCGGCAATGGCCGTGCCGCGGTGGAAGACCGCCGAGGTGGTCGGTGCATCACTGGCGCAGGACCCGGCACGCCCGCACCTGCTGGCGCCCGTGGACCTCCAGGTCATCAAGGCGTGCGGGGTGACGTTTGTGGACAGCATGATCGAACGGGTCATCGAGGAGCGCTGCGGCGGGGACGCCGGCCGTGCCACAGAAGTGCGGCAGCTCGTGGCAAGCGCCCTGGGCGGCAGCATCAGCGACCTTCGTCCCGGCTCCCCCGCGGCGGCCGAAGCCAAGAAGGTGCTGATCGCCGAAGGGTTGTGGTCGCAGTACCTGGAAGTGGGCATCGGGCCGGACCCCGAGGTCTTCACCAAGGCTCCGGTGCTCTCCTCCGTCGGCTTTGGCGCGGGGATCGGGATCCCGGCCTTCTCCACCTGGAACAACCCAGAACCGGAGCTGGTGCTTATCGCCACGTCGGAGGGCAAGGTGGTGGGCGCCACGCTTGGCAACGACGTGAACCTCCGTGACGTGGAGGGCCGGAGCGCACTGCTGCTGGGGAAGGCAAAGGACAACAATGCCTCCAGCGCTGTTGGCCCCCTGATCCGCTTGTTCGACGGCGGGTTCACCCTGGACACGCTGCGCCGGGAGGAGATCCTCCTGCAGGTTGAGGGCCCGAACGGCTATTTCCTGGAGGGGCGCAACTCCCTGGCCAGGATCAGCCGGCCGTTCGAGGAGCTCGTGGCCGCGACGTTCGGCAGGCACCACCAGTACCCGGACGGCTTCGCACTGTTCACGGGCACCCTGTTCGCTCCCACCCAGGACAGGAACAAGCCCGGGCAGGGGTTCACCCATGAGCTCGGTGACGTGGTGACGATCCGCAGCAGCCACCTCGGAGCCCTGATCAACCGCGTGGGCCGCGCGGAAGAACTGCCGGCTTGGTCCTTTGGCCTGCGGCAGCTGTTCAACTATCTGCACGGCCAGCGCGTGCCGCCGCATGAGGCGGGACCCGCACAGTAAGCGAACGCCACCAGCCGGGCGCGGTCTCCCGACCGTAGCCCGGCCTGGTTCCTGAATTACTCCCCCTTGACTGGGAAAGCGTTTGCCTAACTATCAGGAAAACGATTGCCTGAGAATCGATTCACGGCTAAGCTTGCCAAAAATCGGTTGCTCCGCGCCTACCCCTGCGGTGCACCGGCCGAGCACCTTCCGCATCGGCCAGGGCCGCATCAAGCCGCGGGCCGGACGGGTTCTTTGCTCAAGCCAGGCTCCGACGGGAGCTGCACCCAACAACACCAGGAACCAACAATCGATCCAGGAGGACCGATGAAAGATGCTTCAATGATGAGGCGATGGGCGCGCGTGCTCGGGCTTGCCGCAGCCGTTGCCCTCGTGGCTCCGGCAGGCGGCATCCCCATACCGGGAAGTACCGCTCCGGCCGCAGCCGATACGGGCCAGGACGTGACCATCACCGAGAGCGTGGACGCGAATGGCTTCGTCCATCCGGGCATCGGGGTGACCGCCGCGAGCCTGCGCAACGCCCGCGACATGGTCAAAGCCGGCACCGAACCGTGGAAGAGCTACTACGCCGCCATGGCGGAGACACCTTTCGCCGCGAAAGACTTCCGCTCCTCCAATGCCAGCAGTGTCCCTGACATGCCGGGAACCACCGCATTCAACTCCCAGGGCGTCGAGAGCAAGCTCATCCGTGACGCCTTCGGTGCCTACACCCAGGCCGTTCTGTACATCATCACCGGCGACCCCGTGTACCGGGAGAACGGGATGCGGCTGATCCGCACCTGGAGCAACATGGATCCGACGAAGTACGCATATTACCCGGATGCGCACATCCACTCGGGGGTTCCGCTGTACCGGCTCCTGGCCGCCGCCGAACTCTTCCGCGCCACGAGCGTGCCTGACGGTTACACGGCCTATGACCTGCACTGGAATGACCAGGACACCACCAAGCTGACTGCCAACCTCATTGTGCCCATGACGGAAACGTTCCTGCACACCAACTGGCGGTACCTGAACCAGCACTCCTATCCGCTGATCGGGGCCGCGGCAGGGTATATCTTCACGGGCAACCGCGACAGGTACAACGAGGCGGTGGAGTGGTACACGGTCAACGCCACGACATCGCGGCCAGAGCAGAACGGCTCGCTCGCGGCCCTCTTTCCGCTGATCTCCAAGGACGATCCCCTCAATACCTACGGCTACGACTTCGTGCAGCACCAGGAAATGGGCCGCGACCAGGCCCACGCCTGGGACGGAATCGACACCAACGGAGCGCTCGCCCGCATCCTGACTGTCCAGGGGACGAAAGTGGACCCCAAGGCGGGCACGGTCTCCTCGGCATCGGACGCAGTCTCCCCGTACCATTTCCTCGGTGACCGCCTCCTCAAGGCCGCGAACGCTTTCACGGGCTACATGCTCGGCTATGACACGCCGTGGATCGACACCACGGGCGGCCCAGGCACCATCTCCAAGGCCTACCGCGGACGCATGTACGATCCCATTGACGAGCTGTACAACGTCTACAAATACGACCTTGGCGTCGACGTCGAGAAGGAGGCGCCCCACGTCGCCGAACTGCATGCCAAGGCGGACGGCCCCAAGTTCTACTGGGGCACCGGGCTGTACAACTACTGGAACAGCAACCCGGACTACAGCCCTGAGTTCTGGCTGTCCCTTCCACCGCAGCTCGCGGGGCAGGCCCCGCCCGCCGCCACTGACCCGAAGATCCAGCTCGAGACCCGCAGTGCGGCGATGGACAGCCGCTCGAAGGTCATGACCGAGGACGACCGCACTTTCGTGAGGGTCAACGCCTCCCAGCAGGGCAGCACCATTGCCGCCCGCACCCTCATGTACGTCAGCCGCACCGGCTACAGCCCGGTCGGCATCCAGTTCCGGACCAACGGACCCGCGACGCTCGCGATCGGGAAGGACCCGGCGAACCGGCTTGAGGTTCCGCTGCCAAACACGCACAACGAGTGGCGTTATGTCACCTACGACGTTGACGCCGAGAAGCTGACCGGCAAGGACCTGGGCGGCGAAAACCTTGCCTACTTCACCGTGCTCGGTACCGACGGCGTCGCGGCGGACTTCGACTACGTCAATCTTGAGGCCAAAACCCAGCTGACAATTCCGCAGTTCCCCGCCGATGTGACGACTCCGATCATCGGTATCGCCGGGGCTGACCTGACACGGCCGCTTTCAGCTACGGACACTGCCGGTGCCGTACTGCATTACACCGGCGTGGGCCTGCCGGTTGGCGCCGGCCTTCACCCGGAGACAGCCGAGCTCAAGTGGAAGCCGAAAGCCGGAGACGTCGGTACCATCACCTTCCAGGTCATAGCCGACGACGCCACCACCGTCTCGACGCGTCCTGCCACAGTGGTCGTGGCTGCCAACAGGCAGGCCGCGTTGGACGCCGCACTTGTCGGCTTCGATCCGCACGCGGCGTACGAATCGCCGTCGTTCGCTGCCTTCGATGCGGTCAGGACTGAAGTCACGTCAGCCATGGGGGCGGCCGACGATGCCAGCTACCTCGCCGACCTTGTGCGCCTCCAGGAAGCGGTTGCCGGCCTCAAGCTGCTGACCCCGCGCCTGGCAGATGACGGTTCCATCGACTACCGGGGGCTGGTCACGGCGGCCCCGGCCAGCGTCCAGCCACGGAACCTCGTGGATGGCGACTTCAACACTACGACGGGAGACTTGCGGGCACCGTTCACCGTCGACTTCGGGCAGGGCTTCCAGGTCTCGGCGGAGTCGATCGGGCTTCAGGCGCGATACAACTTCGCGAACCGCTCCGAGGGCGCCAACGTCTATGGCTCCCGTGACGGGCGGACCTGGACCCTGCTGACCGAGCGGGAAACCACCAACACGACGGCCAGCGGCTTTGCCATGGAGACCATCCCGGTGCGCGCCGAAGTGGCAGGCCAGACCTTCCGCTACCTGAAGGTCCAGGTGGACCACCCCGGGGTGCCCACCGACCCCGCCTATCCGGGCATCTCGTCATTCAGCGAGTTCCGCATCCACGGCCAGCGGTTCGAGATGGCCAATGCGGTTTCCTCGCTGTCCATTTCAACGTCCAACGTGGACAAGGGCCTGGCTACGAACGGTGACACGGTAACCCTCGACGCCGTGGCCACCGAACCGCTGTCGGCACTGAGTGTCGTGGTCGAGGGAGCGGCCGCAACGGCCAGTTCCGCCGACGGAATCCACTGGAAGGCCAGCGCAGTGCTGCCCGCCGACGTCGGGTATGGCCGGGACGTCCAGTTCACACTGGACTACCGGACGGACTCCGGAAAGTCCGGAGCCACCCTCACCGCCACTACCGACGGCAGCCGTCTGGCCTTGTGGAATACCGCCATCCGGCGCGTTCCGGTAGCCCAGGGATGGGTTAACGCCTCCACCGCAGCGTGGCCGGGGACGGGCACGACGCAGGCCAACGGTTGGCGCATGTTTGACCAGGATCCCGCGACGGCCACGGACACCACCACCGCCAACGGCTGGGTGACGGTGACGCCGGCGGACGGCACGAGGATCACCGCCGACATGGTGCGTGTGTACCCGCGTGCCGACCAGATCACCCGCGGCAACGGGACCGTCATCCAGGGCTCCAACGACGGTGGAGCAACGTGGCAGACCTTCCTGACCGTCACGGGCATGTCGGCCGCCAGCTGGTACACGTTCACGCTTCCGCAGCGGGCTGACTTCGGCCAGGTCCGGGTCCTCGACGAGCACGGCGGGCATGTGAATCTCGCCGAGGTGGAGTTCCTGTACCGGACCTCCTAGGTCTTCAGCCCAAAAGCTGGGAGGACGTTAAGGCCCAGAGGACGACGGCGGGACCTCCCGCCGTCGTCCTCTGGCGTTTCACGGTTGTATCGCGCGGGACGGGGTTCAGTCGTGGGCCGGCTCGCCGGTGACCTTGTGGTCGGCGTGGTTCAGGCCCTCCATGACCAGCCGGGTCAGGTGGCCGTCGGAGATGCTGTACACAACGTGCCGGCTGTCTTTGCGGCTGGTGACGAGTCCGCTGAAGCGAAGCTTGGCCAGATGCTGGCTGACCGAGGTCCGGGAGGCTCCGGTCCGCTCCACCAGCGAACCCACATCGGAGGGCTCCTGGGCCAGGAGCCAGAGGAGGTGGAGCCGGGTGGGGTCCGAGAGCATCCGGAAGGTGGCCGTGGCTGCATCCAGCCGGCGGGCGTCGGGGGCGTCCGGATGGTGGAAACTGGCGGCCGGGATGCGTTGAGCCTTCTCCACCGGATTACCCTTTCGTGGTCGCCGGCACGGAGCCGGCCCTGGAAGCCGCGGGCCAGAACGTAAAGGCCGCAACAGTACTGATTGTAGCCACCACCCCCAGCACCGCGGCGGCCGCGGGCTGGCCGGCGGCCGCTCCGATCCAGCCGGCTGCGGGATAAGTGACGATGAAGCAGGCATGGGACAGGGAGAACTGGGCCGTGAAGATGTATGACCTGGTCCTGTCTGTCGCGGCGCGGCGCAGCAGCCGCGCGGAGGGCGTGTTGATCATCGAGGTCCCGGCACCGAGCAGTGCCCAAAGTCCCAGCAGAACAGGCCAGGTTCCGGGAACAGCGAGCAGCGCGAACGTCCCGGCGAGCCCGAGCGAGAGCAGCACAGCCCCGGCCTTCATGAAGACGCGGTCCGGCAGCCGGTCCAGGATTGTCGGCGCCGTGAGGGCGACAGCCATGGATCCGGCGCCGTAGCAGGCCAGGGCGATCGCGACATCGGAGTTGGACCCGCCGAACTGGCCCCGGGCGTAGACGACGGTGTTGACCAGCACCAGTGCCGTTGCGGCGGCGACAGCGAGGTTCAAGGCCATCAGCCCGCGAAGCTCCGGCGTTTTGGCGAATATCCGCGCGCCCAGGGTGGTTCGGTGCCACAGCGTTCCCTCCTGCCGCCCCGCGGGGGCTGCGGGAAGCCTGGTGGTGACAACCTGGGCTGCGGAAAACAGGAAGCCGGCCACCGTTCCCAGGAACAACTCATGGAAGGACAACACCGTCAGGAGGGCGGCCGCCAGAGCCGGGCTGACCAGGGACTCCAGGTCGTAGGCCAGACGCGAGAGGGAGAGCGCCCGGGTATATTGCCGTTCGGCCGGCAACACCACCGGGATCAGTGACTGGAACGCCGGCGTAAACGTTGCCGAAGCACTTTGCAGGATGAACACCAGGACATAGATCTGCCAGGCCTGGTCCACCATCGGCAGCATCAGTGCGATACCCGCCCGGACCAGGTCCGCTGCCACCAGCACGGCTTTCTTAGGCAGCCGCTCCACCAGGGCCGCCATCAGCGGGGCAACGAACACATAGGCGAGCATTTTGACCGTCAGGGCCGTGCCCAGAACGGCGCCGGCCTGGCCGCCGGCCAGGTCAAAGGCAAGCAAGCCCAGGGCCACCGTCAACAGACCCGTGCCGAGAAGTGCGACGATCTGGGCCGAAAAAAGCTTCCGATAGGCCGGAACTGCGAGGACTTCAATCAAAGGGACTCCTGGAACCACTGGGTAACGTCAATATGTGCTTAAGTGTGCACTTATAGACCTAATGTACGTCCTCCCTCACAGAATGGCGGAGGGCCATGTCTACGATGCGGGCTGAAGTCCTACATTCCGGACGCCTTTTTGACACGGCTTGTGACTAATGCCATAGTCGTTCCTATGGACCTGTTGGACAGCTGGACAGCTAGACAAGACCGAGTGGTGCGTGTTGGTGCGGCGGAGCAGGTTTTCGCCTCACTGCGCGGCGCCATAGAAGGTGGAAAGATCCCTGTTGGCACCCGCCTCGACTCGGAGGCGACGCTTGCCCGGCAGTATGGCGTGAGCCGGACCATGGTCAGGGAGGCGCTGCGCTCATGCACCGCCCTGGGACTGACCGCCACCCATACGGGCAAGGGGACCTTCGTCATAGCAGACAAAGTCGCCCAGGACCTCAAGCTCGGAAAATACTCCGCCAGCGCCCTCGTGGAAGCGCGGCCCCACGTCGAAGTTCCTGCCGCCGGACTGGCCGCCCGGCGCCGCAGTAGCGAAGACTTGGAAGCCCTTCGGGAAATCCTTCGCGAAATGGCGGAGGAGGACAATATCCAGCAATGGGTCCTCCTGAATACCGAATTTCACATGACCATCGCCCGGTGCAGCGGCAACGGCGTCTTTGAATCATTCCTGTCGGACATCTGCGAGGCGATGGCAAACCAGTCGAATACCCTCAACCTCGTGGCGGACCGGCGGAAGGAATCGGGCGACGAACATGCCCGCATTTTCGATGCCATTGAGCGTGGTTCTGCCGAGGACGCGTCCGAAGCGATGACCATGCATTTGCACGGTGTGGAGTGCGCCCTGGGCACCATCGTCCCGGGCAGCGGACCGTCCAAGGCCGGCCATACGGCCCAGGCCTAGGCCTCGCTGCGGCAGACAACCGGATCTGCCAAGCTCCACAGTCCACAGGACGACCCCATCCCTGCTTTTCCTTTCCATGCCCATTTTTGTCCAGATCCTTTTCTGTCCAAGCCCGTCAATGAAGCCCTGTGAGGACCCCGCGTGACCATTCTTGAAAGTACCCCTGATGTCCGTTCTGAGCACGACCTCCTCGGTGACCGCGATGTCCCCGCCGACGCCTACTGGGGCGTGCACACCCT
>DATCNU010000207.1:0-30150 GCA_036565085.1 Arthrobacter sp. | reverse complement strand
ACCAGGGACCTGCCCACCGTCCGGATCGCCTTCAACCGCCCGGAAGTCCGCAACGCGTTCCGCCCCGGCACCGTGGACGAGCTCTACCGTGCCATGGACCATGCCCGTATGACCCCGGACGTCGCCACCGTCCTGCTCACCGGCAACGGCCCCTCCCCCAAAGACGGCGGGCACAGCTTCTGCTCCGGCGGGGACCAGCGGATCCGCGGGCGCGACGGGTACAGGTATGCCGACGGCGAAACCCAGGAAACCGTCGACCCCGCCCGCGCCGGACGCCTCCACATCCTGGAAGTCCAGAGGCTCATGCGCACCATGCCCAAGGTGGTCATCGCCGTCGTGAACGGCTGGGCGGCCGGCGGCGGGCACTCCCTGCACGTCGTCGCCGACCTCAGCATCGCCTCCCGCCAGCACGGGAAGTTCAAGCAGACCGACGCCACCGTGGGCAGTTTCGACGCCGGTTACGGCTCGGCACTGCTGGCCCGCCAGATCGGCCAGAAGGCCGCCCGGGAGATCTTTTTCCTGGCCCGCGAATACTCGGCTGAGGACATGGTCCGGCTGGGCGCCGTCAATGAGGCCGTGGACCACGAACGCCTCGAAGAGGTGGCGCTGGAGTATGCCGCAGACATCGCGCGGCAGTCGCCGCAGGCCATCCGGATGCTCAAATTCGCTTTCAACCTGGCCGACGACGGACTGGCCGGGCAGCAGGTCTTCGCCGGCGAAGCCACCCGCCTGGCTTACATGACGGACGAAGCTGTGGAGGGCAAGGAAGCGTTCCTGGAAAAGCGTGACCCGGACTGGTCCCGCTTCCCGCACTATTTCTAAGGCAGGAAACCCATGAACATCGGACCCATGAACAAAGGACCCGTCGATATCGACCCCGCGCTCAAGGCCCTGGCTGCCGCCCTGCACGGTGACGGTCCCGCCGTCGAACTTTCCGTCAGCCCTGAGGGCGACCTGGTGGTGGGCCATGTGGACACCCCAGGCTGCGACGACGCCGTGGCCGTGGTCCGCACGTCGGGATCCACAGGCTCCCCCAAAGCCTCGATCCTCACCGTGGAGGCCCTGGCCGCCTCCTCCATGGCCACCGCTTTCGCGCTCAAAGGCGAGGGCCAGTGGCTCCTGGCACTCCCGGTGCAATACGTGGCCGGGGTCCAGGTGCTGGTTCGCTCCCTGTTCGCCGGCACCCGCCCATGGGTGATGGACATGTCCGGCGGCTTCACCCCGGAAGCCTTCAACGCCGCGGCGCTGGAACTGACGGACAGGATCCGGTTCACGTCGCTGGTGCCCACCCAACTGCAACGGCTCCTGGAAGACCCGGCGCCGGAAACCCTCGCTGTGCTCCGCCGCTTCAACGCCATCCTGCTGGGCGGCGCCCCCGCCCCTGCGTCCCTCCTGGACGCGGCCCGGGACGCTGGGCTCCGGGTGGTCACCACCTACGGTTCCGCCGAAACCTGCGGCGGCTGCGTCTATGACGGCTTCCCGCTTGAGGGCGTGTCTGTCCGGGTGGCGGAGGACGGCCGCATCCTTCTCGGCGGCGACACCATTGCCGGCGGCTACCTCGACTCGCCCGAAAGTACGGAAACGTTCTTCGAGGAGGATGGTGTCCGCTGGTACCGCACCAGCGACCTGGGCAGCCTCGACGCCGACGGGAAGCTCACGGTGCTGGGCCGCGCCGACGACGTGATCATCACCGGGGGCGTGAAAGTCTCCGCCTCGCATGTGCAAGCGGAGCTGGAAAAGTCCGACGGCGTCATGGCGGCCTTTGTGGCCGGCGTACCATCCGCTGAATGGGGGCAGGCCGTGGCCGCCTATGTGGCGCTGGCGGGCGGGGATGCCGCTTCCCCGAACGGGGAACACGCCGTCGCGCTTGAACAGCAATGGCACCGGACGCTGGGGCTCATTGCCCCCAAGACGGTCCTCGCTGATTCGGCACTGCCCATGCTGCCGAACGGCAAGCCGGACCGCCTGGCGATGACCCGCCGGCTCAACGCCCTGCACCAGGGAAAGTAGAGTAGTCCTGCACCTGCCGGAGCATCGCGCCGGTGCACCATCAGATCCACCCGTTCTTTCGAGCCAACACGAGGTACTGACCGTGGCCACAGCCGCACAATGGATCCAAGGCGCCCGCCTCCGCACTTTGCCGGCGGCCATCGCCCCGGTGCTGATCGGCACCGCAGCCGCCTATGAAATGGATTCGTTCCGTCCGGTAAATGCCGTGCTGGCCGCCCTCGTGGCGCTTCTCCTGCAGATCGGCGTGAACTACGCCAACGACTATTCCGACGGGATACGCGGCACAGACGAGGACCGGGTCGGCCCGCTGCGCCTCGTCGGTTCGGGTGCGGCCCAGCCGGAGCACGTCAAATACGCGGCATTCGGGCTGTTCACCGCGGCGATGCTGTTCGGGCTTGCGCTGGTGGTGATCACCCAGAGCTGGTGGCTGATCCTGGTCGGCCTGGGTTGCGTCATGGCCGCCTGGGGCTACACCGGCGGCAAGAACCCCTACGGCTACCTGGGCCTGGGCGATGTCTTCGTCTTTGTGTTCTTTGGCCTGGTGGCCACCCTCGGCACCACGTACACGCAGGCCGGGCAGATCAACCTGGCGTCCATCATCGGGGCCATCGGCACCGGGCTCATTGCCTGTGCCCTGCTCATGGCCAACAATGTCCGGGACATCCCCACAGATATCCGGGCGGGGAAGAAGACGCTGGCTGTGCGGCTGGGAGACAAACACGCCCGGGAAAGCTACGTGCTGATGCTCGCGGCGGCCATCCTGCTCGTCGTGATCCTGGCACCCGGCCGCCCGTGGTTGCTGATCGTGCTGCTGCTCATCCCGGCCTGCCTGATGCCGGCGTGGCTGATGATTAACGGCCGCAAGCGCAAGAGCCTCATCCCGGTGCTCAAGCAGACCGGCCTGATCAACCTCGGCTACAGCCTGCTGTTCTCACTGGGGCTAGTGCTCAGCCACGGATTCTAAGGCCGGTCCTCAACCGTTCTCCACGCCTTTAGGGCGGGTGTCCTTCGCGTCGGTACGGATGGTGACGTCAGGGTTGGCATCGAGCAGCGCGTCCTCGGCCCGGGCATCCTCCACCTCGCCGGCGCTGCGAAGCGGCTTGGCCTTGCCGGAAAAACGGTCGTGCACGGCTGCCGTTGCGGCGTCCCGCTGCTTCTGGAAGAACAGGTAGCTGATCGCGAAGGCAATCAGCCCCGCGCAGATGACGGACATGATCGCCCCCAGCCCCAGGACGGTGAACAGCACAAAGAGCGGCGCAAAGAGCGCCAGCCGGATCAGGGAGTATTTGAGGAAAGCCACTATCCAAGTTTAGCCGCGCTCCCTGAACGTCCGTCCCCTGCTGACGATAGACTTAATGCCATGCTCTTCCGTGTGGCTTTCGCCGTCGCAGTACTCGCCATATTTGTGTATGGGCTGGTGGACGTCATCCGCACCGGCCACCGCCAGACCAGGGGCATTTCCAAACCGGCCTGGATCATCGTGATGATTGTCCTTCCGGTTCTGGGCGCAATCCTGTGGCTTCTCATGGGGCGCCCGCGCGGCACTGCCCCGGCCCCCCAGACGTACAGCCATCCGACGGCCCCGGACGACGATCCGGACTTCCTGCGCAACCTTGAACTCCGCCGCCGGCAGCAGGCCGAAACAGCACGGCTCAAGAAGCTCAAGGAAGAACTGGAAGCCAAGGCCGCCACGTCAGAAGGCAGCGGCTCCGCGGGCACGGGAGCAGGCGGGGCAGGCTCCGGGACAGGCGGCTCCGGTACCCGGGGCGGCGGAAAGGGCACCGCGCCGGGCGAAGCCACCGGGGATCATGGCGGCGACGCGGATACGCACGATACCGACGGACTGAAGTAGGGCCGTGGCCCGACAGCCTGACCGTCCGAAGGCCCCGCCGCCCCGGCCTGGCCTTTCGTACTACCCGCCGGCGCCCATTGCAGTGACGCCGCCTGTTCCACGCACGATCAGGCTGGCCAGGAACCTCTGGCTGGTGAGTTTTGCGGCAGGCCTCGCCGTGGTTGCTACCTCATTCGTCAGGAGGGACGCGCACCTGCAGCGGCTGCGCACCGTGGTGGACCAGATGTCTCCCGGGGGTGGGCCCGACACGGTGGCGGCATCCGCCGCCGTCGTCTTCTGGGGCAGCCTCGCCGCCATGCTGCTGGTGATTCTCCTGGAGGCCGCGGTCCTCTGGCTGGTGATGGGCCGGCACCGCTGGGCGCGCTGGGCGATGCTCCCGCTGTTGCTGGGCCATGCGGCAGCGGTATGGGTGGCCGGCGCCTTCCTGGTGCCTTACGGCAACAGCAGCAACTACGTGGTGCTGCTGTGGGGTGCGCAGTTGGTGCTGGCGTTCACAGGCCTGACGCTGCTGTTTCGGCGTTCCAGCCGAGCCTGGCTTCGCCCTGCACGTTGAGCTGAAACCGGGAGGATTCAGAGAGGATACCCTCACAGCTGCGTATCACCACCCGGCACACCTCTGTCCCCGGGCGGTCCGTCAGCGGGTTTTCAGCCACCACCCGCCAGCGGTTCAGGCAACGGCGGGCCTCGGCGCCGACGTGGTCCCAGGAGGCGTCCGCCGCCAGCCCCAGCCGGTCCTGCGGGCCAGTGCCCCACCCGCCAACCAGCCTCTCCGCCTCTTCGGCCAGCCCGGCACTGAGCGACACGCCCGTGGTGCGCAAGGTGGCCAGCAGCCGCAGTTCGCGAAATTCGTGGGCGTTGGCCTGAAGGCGTTCCAGGGAGGCCGCCAGCTCACTGGAACCGGCCCGGGGCCGAGCCTGCAGCAGGGCTTCCACCCCCACCAGCACGGTACGGGCTTTAAGCGCGGTGGCGCGGGACAGGAACTGCCGGCCCACCAGATCCAGCAGCTCATCCAGGCCGCTGCGCCGGGCAAGATCGTGTGCCAGGGCGGTCGGTTCCCTGATCCCGCCCCTGATGAGCACCACACCCAAACGGATCCCGAACAGCCCGAAGCGCTCCAGGAGGGAGGCCCGGGCCTCCCTGGTCAGCGCCCGCGGTTCGCCCGCGCGCAGGAACCTGTCCGCGGAGAGCAGCATCCGCTCCCGGCCGGCCCTGTCCAGTTCCGCCAGCAGGCACAGTGCGGAGAAGTCCGACTGGCGCATGCTTCGGGCACTCTGCGCCAGGAGCCCGGCCACCGGGACCACCCCCAATGCCAGCTTGCGCAGGCTGTGGTCCCGGCGGTACCGCTCGGCGATGTCACCGGCCGAAAGGAGGGAGTCGATCCGGCCCGCCCCGATCTCGTCCGCCCGCGACAGGACGGCCACGGCATTCACCGTCCCGGACCGTCCCGCCTCCGTGTCCCGAAAGGACTCCAGGAAGCGAAGGTCCGAGGCATGCAGGTGCCGCATCAGGTAGATGATGGCATCGGCCTGGGACGGAGTATCGGCAGGAGCCAGGAAGCTGGCCGACCTGGCCGAGAGGTCCTGGGACAGGGACGCGATCCCGGGCGTGTCAATGAGGGTGGCATCCCGCAGGCCCGGCGAAGGCCAGTCCACCACCAGCCGGTCCACGTCCTCCGCCCGCATGGCGCCCAGGGCGAACACCAGACGTCCATCCACGCGCTTGAGCGGAAGGGTGCGGGGCTCCCCCTGAAGCGGATAGAGAGTGATCCGGGGGGTGTGGCCGTACCGGTACCACGTCACGATGCGCGTACTTTCGCCGGTGTCTGTCGGGGCGATTTCCTCCCCGAGGATGGCGTTCAGCAGCGTTGACTTTCCCGCCTTGACCATGCCGGCCACCGCGATGCGCAACGGTTCGGCCAGCCGGCGGGCATAGCCGTCCAGGGCCGCCACCGCAGCGGCGTCGTCACCGTAGACAGCAAGGGCCTGCTCAACCAGGTCCGCCACTCCGCTGATGGTTGAACCGCTCATCCGGTCGCCGCCACTTCGGACGCCGCCCCTGGGCCTGCCGGCGATGGCGGGCCCGCAGACGTGGTCCCAAGGCGGGCATCCAGGAGTTGCCGGGCGGCGCGGTTCACCGCCTCAACCTTCTTCAGCTCCGCCCTGATCTCCCGGACGCGCAGATCCTTTTCCAGCGCGTACGTTGCAGCGGCTTTCTGCGCTGCGGCCACTGAGTCGGCAAGCGAACGGTGGTGTTCCTCCGCGATCTCCATGAAGTGGTCCCGGGTGGATCGCTGGACCAGCCGGAGACTGTCCTTGAGCTGCTTGCCCACTTGGAAGACGACGTCGTCGATCTGCCGGCGGACCAGGGACTTGGCTTCGGCCTGCCGGCGCTTGATGCGTGCCTCGTTGTCTTCCCGATAGGCTTTTCGTCCCAACAGCAGTCCGGCTCCGACGGAAAGCGGATTGATGAGGGCCATTCCGAAAATGCCGGTCAGCAGGCCGAACATCAAGACGCCGCCGTAGGATCCGCGCATACCGATCAGGAGCTTCTGGGCCGGGTTGACCCGTCCGGGGTCCAGAGCGGGCATCTCCTCGACAGGGTCCATGGCGTCTCCTGAATCCCCCACATGGAACACCGGCAAGGGCATCTCGTCCTCTGAAAAGTGCTCCGCCACCTGCGCGGCCAACCACTGTGCCCGTTCGCTGGTCCACACGAAGGTATCCGAAATCGCGGCAGCAGCGCACTCCTCCAGCCATCTGGAGAATTGAGGCCAGGCCGGAGCCGGATCGCCCAGGTCGATGGCCGCCTCAGCCTGCCGCTGAATATGCCGGAGGCGGTCCCGCAGGTCATAATCCATGTCCGCAGTAAGGTCACTGATGCCGTCGTTGAGCGTAATCTGCCAACGGGCGGACCGCTTTCGGAGTTCATCGGCCTGGGCCTTGGCGGTTTCGAGAGCTGCGAGCATCCGAGGGGTTCCGTCGGGGTCCTCAAGGGCTGAGAGCTCAGACTGCAGGGACATCCGGAGATGATCAGTGACCGAGAGCAGGTCCTGGCTCACGGAGCGCCGCTGGATCTTCTCCGCCTTTCCCACGATTTCAACACGGAGGTGGGCCATCAAAGCAGGGAAGCCGGACTCCGCGTTCAGTTCACTGTCCTTGAGGCGGATGGCTTCCAGTCGAAGATCGGACGAAACCGGAATCAGGGGGATATCCGGAGCCACCTTCGCCAGGTGTCCCCTGTCCAGGTCAGCCACCCGGCGCCAGTCCGGATAGAGGTCCGTCTTGGACAGGACCCCGACGACGTTGGGGGTGATCCGCATGGCCTGGCGAAGGAACCGAAGTTCGGGCTCGGTGTACTCCTGGGATGCATCGGACACGAGGAGCATCGCGTCGGCAGAAGGCAACGCCGTCAGGGTGGTCAGGGTGTGGGACGAACCCAGTCCGCCCACCCCCGGGGAATCGACCACCGTCAGTCCGTCGGCGAGTACTTTGCGGGGAAGGAACACCTCGGCCGCCACGAGCTTCCTGGCGTTTCCAGGATTCCCCCGTTCCGATACGTGGGCTGCCAGGTCCGCAATACTGACGGGCCGGCGTTGGACGCCGGGCTCCCCACCCGGTTCCGCATCCGGCCGCGGCACCAGGACCGAGGCCGACGCCGGATCGCCGTACCTGACTACCGTCGGCACCGAGGTGGCAAGGTCGTCGGCGACAGGACAGACAGGAGCGTTGACCAGCGCGTTGATGAGCTTACTCTTGCCTTGTTTGAATTCACCCACCACGATCACGCGGATGCTCGGATCCTGCAGGCGCCGCAGGGTCTGTTCGAGGCGGCTGCGAAGGTCCGCCCTGCCTCCGGCCCCCACCAGCTCGATACCCTGCTCCACCAGCGTCACCAGCCCGGCGGGCTTCACCGGCTCTGGACGCCCGGCCACGTCTGCGGCCCTAGAGGGACCTCCTGCCGCAGCCGGCCCTGCCGGGGAGTCGATTTCAGCCACAGTCAGTCCTTCATCCTGTGTCCTAGGCTCCATCCGCCGCGTCCGTGACGTGGGCCTGGACGTCCACATCATGGTCCGGCACATCATGGTCCGGGACGACGTTGGAGTCCTCAATGCCCGTGAACCGGGCATCATCAGCGTCGTCGATGGCGGTGTCGGCAGTGGCGGCCCAGAAGTCCGGGCTGTCGTGGAACGGGTCGTCAACCGCCAGGCCAACACTGCTGTCCACCGGATTGGCGGGATCGTCGGCGTGGACCGGATCCCCGCCGGTGCCAACGTCCGGCAGGTGAGCGCCGGCGTCGACCGAGTCATCGGAATTGCCGATGAAGGAGCCGCCCAGGCCCAGGCCAGGATCTGTGTTCAATGAATCAGGACCCGCCTGGAATGAATCGCCGGCATCGGATGAATCGTCGACCGCGCTATCCGTGTTGAAGGAGTTGTTATCATCGGCCGTCAGGTCCGTAGTGCCGAAAGTGGGTTCGTCGCCGGCGGTCACCGACTGGCCTGCGGAGCTATCCGCCGGGTGGTCGGCTGAGTGGTCTGTGGCGGTGGAGTCCGTCACGTTGAAGGAATCGTCCAGATCGATATCGTCGCCGGCGGCAAAGGCGTGCCCTCCCGAAGCGATAAGGCTATGGCTGTCGAAAAACTGGCGGACATCTCCAGTGGCCCAGATGTTCTGGTGGACCGACTGGTCGGTGGCCACATCGCGGGCCACATCGCGGTCATCCACGGTTGAAATGTAGGAGTAGTTGTTGACCACATGCTGCAGTTGCTGTACCGCATACCCGTGGTCATTGAGGTGGCCGAGGCCGTCCGCCGGAGGACGCGTCGGGCCAGCGCCGCCGGTGCCCTTCTGCTCGGGCCAGGAGTTGTAGCCGGCGGTGTGGTACTCCCGGTCGAGGGAAAAGGCATCCACCACGATGGGGGCGTAGTCCAGCACAACAGGCATTGCAGCGTGAACATCAGCCGCGCCGACGTTACCCAGCCCGGCGTCTGACAGGGCTTGCTCCGGATCCGCCAGGAACGCCTGGACGGCATGCGGATTGTTGAACAGGTCCATGAGGAACTGGACGAGCTGGCTTGCGAGTGTTGGCATTGGACGGTCCTCAAATCTTCTCTGAGATGCGGATCTCCCGGCGCCCCGCCGGTCTGACATAAAACATACGGTCTTGCCCAAAGGCCGTGCATCGGGTTCCGTCCCCCTGCTGGCCGGCTCCCGTTAGGGGTTCGCCCGCCCTCCCGTTAGGGGCAATGGCTGCACTACTCATCCGGGGCCTGGGGCGTTGCTCCCAGCGCCAGCCGCAGCCGGACCAGGAGGTCTGAGCGGTTTTCGGCCCCCAGCCTGCGGCGCATCCGGGCAACATGGTGCTCCGCCGTGCGCGGGGAGATGTAAATGGCTTCCCCTATTTCCCGATAGGTTTTGCCCTCCAGGACCAGCCTGGCCACGTCTTTCTCGCGTTCGCTGAGGACGGGAGACGGCGCAGGAAGACCAGCTTCTCCGGAAGACGGATTGCGCGGCCCGGGCGGTCCTGCCGGGGCCACGATCGCGGCGTTGCCCTGAGGATGGAGGTCGCGGGCGCAGGCAAGAAGGCTCATCATGTCTTTGCGCTGCTCTGCGCGTGCAGCCGCATGCCCGGCCAGCCGCGCACCCTCCCACGGCATGCCGACCTTCTTCAGTCCACGGGCCGCCGCCTCCACGTGCGCGGCGTGGAACTGCCCGGCAAGGACTGACACCCAGGCCTTGCCGGCAGCGGCGAGCACGAACGCAAGATGGCTGTGCTCTGCAGCCCTCACCAGGGCCGCCGCGTGCGGGGCCAGGTCGGTGGGGCTCTCGTTCAACAGTGCTGCCTGGACTGCCGCCCAGTGAAGCGGTACGGCCCACAGGGGCGGCTCGCCGAGCCGTGCCAGCAGCGCCCACGCTTCCTCAAGGTAGTGGGCTATGCGCCTGCTTTCGCGCAGCCGGGCAGCAGTGATCATGAGTTCGCCCCACGGCAGGAGGCTGTACAGGTCCACCGAGGTGTGCAGCATGGCCTCCCTGGCCCGCTCCCACGCCATGACGAGGTCGTGGACTTCGCCGCTCCGCCGGGCAAGTCCCACTTCCAGTGCAGCGCAAAGGAATTCATCCCTCGGCACCAAGGCCCAAGGGTTCACCTTAATGGCCTCGTTGATGGCCAGCCGCGCTTCGTCCGGGTTGTCCTGTTGCATGGCGGACCAGGCCTGGAGCAGATACAGGCGGGGCTTGGCGGCATGGCCGCCCTGCCCACCGGCAATCGCGGCACGGAGGATGGTATCCGCAAGCTGGGGCTCCCCGCTGTGCATGGCCAGCAACGCAGCCATCGCCGCCGGTGTGTCCGGAAGTGCGTGGGCCGAGCCTGAGGCGTTGAGGATGTCCGAGGCGTGAATCAGCACCGGGAGGCTGTGATGCGGCTCCCGCCCCAGCGATTCCAGGATTCCCTTCCCCGTGTGGTTCAGCGCCACGGCCAGCAGCGTGGGCGACGCCGGTGCCGAATCGGCCCGGAACATTGCCTCCGCGCCGGCCCGGTTGCCGTACCCGATCATGGCAACCGCGGCGAGTGGGGCGGATTGCCCTACCCTGGCTGCGCCCAGCCAGCTGTAAACGTCAGCGCTGCGGGCCAGCAATCCCCGCTGGGCCCATACCGCCGCAGCCACGTCCGCGCCCCGTACGAGGTCGTGCGGCTCGGGGCAGGTGAGGAGTCCGTCAAGGATACGGCCAGCTGCATCGAGGTCCCCGACGGCGGCGGCAGCCTGGGCCCTGCGGGCCGCCGTGGCCATTTCATCGGCACCGGCCAACAATGCCTCATCATAGACTTGGGCCGCCAGGCCGGGGTCGCGTTCGAGCGCTTTGTCGGCTGCCTTGAGAAGCTCCGCCGCCACCCGTGGGTCGGCCAGGCCGCTGCGGGCCAGTTCCCGGGCAAAGTCCCCCAACGGGCGGCCTTCGGCAGCGAACCTTCCGACGAGTTCCCGTTGCAGCCCATGGACGCGGGCCGTCGGGGTCACGGTCAGGAGGGCGTGCTGTACCGGGCCCACCACGGTTCCGTCCGGCTGCAGGAGGCCGGCTGATTCGGCTCTGGCGACCAACGCCGCGAGGCCCTCCACATCGTCGCTCCCCAGCTTGTGTTCCAGCGCATGCGGGAGCGGGCCGGGGAGCGTGAACCCAACGGACAGGGCCAGCAGGAGTTCACGGACGGCTGCATTTTCCCCGCGCAACCGTTGGGCCATGTACTCCGCGCTATCGTGCGACGTCGGCTGCGTGTGATCTCCGTTCATCCTCAAACCGCCGGTTCGGTCAGGAGGGTCGGATCGGCTGTGATGGTTGTTTCAGTAGTCGGCACGGGTGCTGACGGGTCAGCGGTAGGCTCCGGGGTCGGTCCCGGGGTCGACTCCAGCGCGGGCTCCGGGGTCGGTCCCGGGGTCGACTCCAGCGTGGGCTCCGGGGTCGGTGCTGCCGTGGTGGGCTCCAGCGTGGGCTCCGGGGTCGGTCCTGCGGTGGAGGTCTCCTGGGTCGAGGGTACCGGCGTCGGCTGCGGCGTGGGCTGGGGAACAGGATCGGCAGGCGCGGAGGTGGCGGGCGTAGCGCCCGAATCCGTCGGGACGGCCGTGGAATCAGCAGTTCCGGCCGGCAAAGGGTCAGTAGTCTGGGGCATCGTATTTGAAGCAGCAGGTCCAGCGGAAGTCCCCCCCGCTGGACTTCCCTGGCCCGACGTTCCCGAGGGTGGCTGGCTCGTCGCCGAGGCTGCAATGTCAATACCGGCGGTGCTGGGGAGCTTGCCCGCCGCCTTTTGCGCGGTTGCCTCGATCCCGTCTGCCGTGGCCCCGGTGGTGGCGCCGAAGGTCTCCCCGGTCCCAACAGCCGCGGCACCGGGCGCCCCGCTGTCCTTCGCCGCATCCGCTGCCGGCGGAACAAACATAGCCGAGAGTGGGCCCAGCCCCTCAGGACTCTGGGCGGCGGTGGCGGTCAGCACGGTGAAAAGAGCTGCCGCGGCGGCCGCAGCCGCCATCCGCGCCCCGGGCTTCGGGGCATGGGCGCCGGATTTCGCACCGTCGTGTGTACCGGGCCGGACATCGTGTTGCCTGTGACCGGCCGCCACGGCGCCGGGCACGGCACCTGCCAGGGTTGCGGGCTTCCTCCGCCAGCCGGTGCGGCCCGCGCTGTGCAGGCCGGGAACCACTGTCTTTTCCCCAGGCACCGGCACGGGAACAGGCCCTGGTCCGGCTTCCCCGTCGGCGGCCTGGCCGTGCGCAACCGGCAGGGCACGCAAGGCAGCGGCGGCCGCGCCCAGGCAAATGGACGACTTTGGATCCGCGTCGACGGCGATCGGCCGGTCCAGCTGCTGCGAAATCAGTTGCGCCACCAACGGTATCCGGGAGGATCCGCCGATCAGCACGACGGCAGAAAGGTCACCTGCGTCCAGTCCCATGTCTTGCAGGGAATGTTCCAGGGCGTCCACCGTCTCTCGGACGGGCGCTTCGATCATGGCCTCGAACTCAGAGCGGACCAGCCTGATCTGCTGCTGCGTGCCAGGCAGGAGTACCGAGATGCTTGCCTCGGTGTCGGAAGAGAGCGCTTCCTTGGCTTCCACGCATTCCCGCCGCAGCCGGGCCAGCGCGGCGAGTGTTCCGGGCATTTCCGGGTCCGCCGCGGCGAGGGCGGCTCCCGCATGCTCCACGACGTGACCGAACACTGCGGCGTCGAAATCGGCGCCGCCCAACCCTTCAATACCTTCGGGTTTGCCGAGGAGGTCAAACCGGCCGGCGGCTGCCTTCCTCAGGACTGCGGTGTCAAAGGTTCCGCCGCCAAGATCGTAGACGCCGATGATGCTGCCGTCCTCGACACGCACCTGGGACGCGTAATGCAGCGCAGCCGCCTCGGGCTCGGTGATCAGGGTGACCCTGGACAGGCCCTTGGCCGCCAGGGCGTCCAGGATAAGGGCCGTTCGGTGCCCGCCCCAGGACGCCGGATGGGACAGGACAATTTCCGACGGCGGCGATCCTTCGCGATCTTCAGCCCGGTCAGCCACCCAGCGTGCCATCGTGGCGAAGACGTCCTCCGCGGGCAGCGACAAGGTGCCGACGCAGATGGGGACGGCGTCGCCCACACGGCGCTTGAATTCGCGGACCACGCGTTCGGGGGAATCCAGCCCGCGTCGTTCGGCGGCCTCGCCCAGCAACACGGGACCTTCCGGCGGGTAATACACCACAGACGGAACCGCGCTTCCGCGGAGTCCCAAGGGGAGGATTTCCGGAACGCCATTCCGGTCAATTCGGACAATAGCGGCCGCAGTGAAACTGGTCCCGACATCAACGGCGAGAACGTAGCTCATAGGTACCTCGAAAAAGCGCGGCTAGTCGCCAGCAAGCTGCATTACAGACGAACTTCAACCAAGGTAGCATCACGATTTCGCGGGCAACAGCCTTGTTTTCTGCAACGATTGGCTTTTCAGGTACCGGCCCGTCAAGGCCTCCGGAGAAAGCCCTGCTCAGAGGCCCGAATAGGAGTGCAGACCGTTGAAGAACTGGTTGACGATGGTGAAATTAAAGACCACACACAGGTAGCCGACGATCGACAGCCAGGCCGCCCGGGTGCCCGTCCAGCCGCGGGTGGCGCGGGCGTGCAGGTAGCCTGCGTAGACCACCCAGATCACGAAGGTCCACACTTCCTTGGTGTCCCAGCCCCAGAAGCGGCCCCATGCCTTTTCCGCCCAGATGGCACCGAACATGAGGGTAAAGGTCCAGCCGATGAACGCGATGGCGTTGATCCGGTAGGAAAGGTTCTCCAGGCTCAGGGCGGAAGGTACCAGCCGCATGAAGCCCAGCTTGTCCGCTCCGCCAGCGGCCACGGTCTTTTGCCGGTGCGTCTGGACCAGCTGCAGGGCGGACATGGCGAACGTGAGGGTGAAAAGGGCTGAGGACATCACGGCGATGGAAACGTGGATGAGCAGCCAGTAGCTCTGGAGCGCAGGCACCAGATGGCCCACCGGCGTCCAGAACGCTACCGAGGCAGCCACCAGCATGATGATCACCAGGCCCACCACGAAAGTTCCCAGGAAGCGAAGGTCACGGCGGGTCAGCACCAGCAGGAACACGGCCATGACAACGAACGCGCCCGTGGTGAGGAATTCGTACATGTTGCCCCACGGCACGCGCCCGGAGCCGATGGCCCGGGTGATGACGCCGGCGGCATGGATGGCCACACCCAGCACCGCCAGCGCCACGGCGACCCGCGCCGGAACACGGCGGACCCCGGCGTAGCGCATGTCGCCGTCGGCCGTCTGTCCGCCCCCGGACGCAGGGGCGCCCTGCTTCGAAGAGGACGACGACGGACGCTCGGCCCGTCCCACAGGCCCGGCCAGGTGGGACTCGGTCCGGTCAGCGACGGCACCGGCGGATCCGACCCCGGCCCCGACGGGCACCTTCGCCTGGGCGGCTTCGGCCGCCATGAGGTCGACGGCGCGCAGTGCCTTGCTGCTCTTCGCAAGATCCCAGGCGAAGGCGATGAAGGCCACCGTGTAGGTGCCGGCGGCGAGCAGCATGAAAAGCTCGCTGTACTGGCCCATGGTTTCGTTGATCGGGAAGGGCATTACTGGTCCTTTTTCGGCCCGGCGGGGCCAGCTGGGGTGGTGACGGGATCTGCGCCATTATCGTCCTGGCGGCTGGGAGTTTGCTGGGCGGCCGAGGAGCCGTCCGGATCTGTATCCGCCCGGACCTCGTCCGGCACGTTCCATTCCCCTGTCAGCAGTTTGCGGATGGCCGCTGCTTCGGCGGCCAGCCGGTGGTCCTCGCCGCGGGCCAGGAGTCCGTATTCCACCATCGTCCGGCCGTCCTGGTGGGTGCCGGTCCGCACCCAGACCCTGCGGCGGTTGATGTAGAGCGACAGGATGAGGCCGGCCACGGCCAGAAGGGCGAAGATCAGGGCGTACAGCTGGCCGGGGTTGTGGTGGATGTCCACGCCCACGTACTTCTTCACGCCGTCGAAGCTGATGCTCCCCTTGCCGTCCGGCAGGGTATAGGTGGCTCCCGGGGTCAGGGTGATACCGCCGGCGGCCAGGTTGCGGGCATTCAGCGGCGTGAGCTGCTTGACATCCAGCTCAAAGACGTTCTGCGGTGCGCCACCGTTCAGGCCCAGGTCCCCGTAATACGAGTTCAGGGTCAGCTGGGGGTTGAACAGCCCGGGATCCCCGCTGAAAGTCACGCCCTGCTCGGTAACGAAGGCGGTGGGAAGGAAGAATCCGGCGAAACCAAGCTGGTCGGGCTTGGCGTCGGGGACCTTGATCACCACCGAGGAGTAGTAGTTCTCGCCCTGCAGCTTGGCCACCACCGGACCCTGCATGGCCACGTTGCCTGCTCCGTCGCGGACTGTCACCATCGGCGCATATCCGTTGCCTGTCAGGTAGACGCTGGTGCCGCCCAGGTTCACGGGATCGTTGACCTTGAGGACCTGCTGCCTGGCCGGTGAGTCCGGCGTCTCCTTGGTGGTGACGTCTGCGGTGAAGTCGATGGGCTGTCCGAACTTGCCCTTGGATTCGCGGTCGAAGGTGACGTCGAACTTGTCCAGCTGGATGGAGTAGGGCTGCAGCTGGCTGCTCTGGAAATTGGTCCCCGGCGTGAACTGGTCATAGCCCACCAGCGTGTTCACGAAGGTGTCGCCCTCCACCAGGATGCGCTGCCCGCTGTAGCCAAACAGTCCGCCGACGGCCACGGAGACCAGGACGCCGATCAGCGATGTGTGGAAGACAAGGTTCCCCACTTCCTTCATGAAGCCGCGTTCGGCTCCCAAAGACGGCCGCGCGCCGTCGTCGTCCCTCACCTCTACCCGGTAGCCTCGCTTCCTGAGCAGGCGGGCGGCGCTGTGGATGGCGTCCGACGCCGGGAGGCCGGCTGCCGCCGGAACCACCAGGGTGCCGTATTCAGGGAGCCGGGACAGCCGCTGCGGGGTGCGCGGCGGATGTGAACGCATGGCCCGGTAATGCGCGATGGCACGGGGAACCACACAGCCGATCAGCGAGATGAACAGCAGGAGGTAGATGGCGGAAAACCAGGCGGATGAGTAGACGCCGTACAGCTGCAGGGTGTCCAGCAGCTTGCCGTAGTCGGGATGGTCCTTGATGTATTGCGTGACGATGGACGGATTCGCCGGGCGCTGCGGGAACAGCGAGCCGGGCACCGCCGCGACAGCCAGCAGCAGCAGCAGGAACAGCGCCGTGCGCATGCTCGTCAGCTGCGTCCAGGCCCAGCGGAGCATCCCCACCGGCCCGAGGGCTGGCAGGACGGTTTCCGCTTTGGCGGCAGCCACAGGGGCCGGGGACTTCTTTTTCAGGTTCACGCGCTCGCTCATCAGATCGGCAACTTCACATCGGTTTGGAACCAGTACTGCAGCCCTGTCACCCAGGCGCCCCAGATTCCGCTGGCCATCAGCAGGCCCAGCACCACCAGGATGCCTCCGCCGGTCCGTTGGATGGCCAGGCGGTGCTTGCGGAAGAAGGACATGACACCCATGCCGCGACGGACAGCAAGGGCAATCAGCAGGAACGGGATGCCCAGGCCCAGGCTATAGACAAAGGCCAGGAAGGCACCCTTGGTGGCGGAGGACCCGCCGGACAGACTCAGGAGCTGGACGGCGGAATAGGTTGGGCCGATGCACGGGGCCCAGCCCAGCCCGAAAGTGATGCCCAGCAGCGGGGCGCCCCACAGCCCGGCCGGTGGCTTGGCGTGGATCTTGGCATCGCGCTGGAGCCAGCCGAAGCCGCCCATGAACACCACGCCCATGACGATCACCAGAACGCCCAGGAGTTGCGTGATCCAGGCGTTCTGGGAACCCGTGATCAGCGTGCCGAGCTGCCCGAAAGCCCCGCCCAGCAGCACAAAGACCGCCGAAAACCCGAGCACGAACAGCCCGATGCCTGCGAGCATCCGGCCGCGCCTCTGCCGCTCCAGGTCCACGCCGCTGAGCCCTGTGACATAGCCCAGATAGCCGGGCACCAGGGGAAGCACGCACGGCGACAGGAACGAAACGAGTCCGGCCAGGAGCGCCACCGGGATGGCAAGGAGGAGTGAGCCGTTCAGGATGGCTTCGGCGAAGGGGCTGTTCACGGTCCGGGACCGCCGCTACTCTGCCACGGCGGCAGTGATGAGGGCTTTGAGGGTGCCCTTTTGGATTTCACCCAGGACGCGCGAGGCCACCCGGCCCTGCTTGTCCAGGACCAGGGTGGTGGGAACGGCTCCCGGCGGCACCAGGCCGGAGACGGCGAGGAGGACTCCGCCGTCCTTGTCGTCGAAGCTGGGATAGGTCAGGTTGAACGTCTTGTCGAAGGCCTCCGCGCTGGCCTTTTCATCGCGGAGGTTGACGCCGAAGAACTGCACGCCCTGATCCTTGAACTCCTGGTGCAGGGCTTCAAGCTGGGGGGCTTCCACCCGGCACGGCGCACACCCTGCGAACCAGAAGTTCAGGACCGTGACCTTGCCCAGGAAATCGGCGGCGGTCACTGCGGTGCCGTTGAACAGCCTGCCGTTGATGGCGACGGCGGACTTGCGGTCTTGGGCGGCGAACTCGGTGACGGAGCCGTCCCCGGCAACGTAGTTCTTGTTGTCTCCGGCTTTGGCCTGCTGCGCGAGGGCGTCATCCTGCGCGCACGCCGACAGTCCCAGGGTGAGGGCCGTGAGGGCGGCGCCGCCGGCAGCGAGCAGGCCGCGGCGGGAGGTGATGGGATTGACGGCCACGGTTCAGGCTCCCGGGGTGCTGGCCGCACCGGGCAGGAGGGCGGCAGCAGGCTCACTGTATTCAACGCGCAGGAGGGAGCCGTCGTCGTCGAACACCAGGGAGGTGATGGACGTCAGCGTGCACTCGCGTTTGCGGGGATCATGCCACAGCGGCCTGCCTTCGGCGCTGAGCCGGGTGGCCCAGATGGGGAGCTGGTGGCTGACCATGATGGCCTCCGGTCCGGCAGTTCCGGGGTCGTTGCCGGCCAGCTCGATGGCGCGGAGCCTGGCATCCTGGACGGCGGCGCGGACGCGGGCCGCCTGCGCCTTGTAGGGCTCACCCCAGGACGGCCTGAGCGGGTTGACCAGGTGCGGCCAATGCTTGGGTTTGCGGAGCTCCGACTTGGTGACCTTCATGCCCTCGAAGTAGTTCCCGGCTTCGATGATGCGCTCGTCGGTGCGGATTTCAAGGTGGAGGGCCTTCGCGGTGGGGGCAGCCGTCTCCTGCGCCCGGACGAGGGGGGATGCGGCAAGATAGACGATCCTGGCCCCCTGCGCCGCACGTTCACGAAAGTGCTCAGCGAGGGTCTCTGCCATCTGCCGGCCCAGCTCGGAGAGGTGAAATTCGGGCAGCCTGCCGTAGAGAACGCCGTCGGGGTTGTGGACCTCGCCGTGGCGGAGCAGATGGACAGTGGCTTGGGGCATGTGTACCAGTTTCTCAAAGATGGCGAGCTATCCGAAATCTTCTACACCAAGTAGAACTTAAGTATTTCGAAAAATGTTCCAAAAGCGGGAACAAAAGATGCAAATGCATGTTTATACTGGATGCAGCAGTTGGTTGATGCTTCAACAGATGAAGCTTCAACCCGCCCACGGCAGTTCTACCCGACACACTCCAAGGAGATTCACCATGGCACTTCCCGCAGACGTCACCACCGGCACCTGGACCCTCGACAACTCGCACAGCGAAATCGGATTCACCGTACGCCACGCAGGCATCAGCAAGGTCCGCGGCCAGTTCAAGGATGCCGCAGCAACCTTGGATCTTGCCGAGAACGTGGCAGATTCCAAGATCAGCGCCACCATCCAGACCGCCAGCTTCGATTCGGGCGACGCCAACCGCGACGGCCATGTCCGTGGCGAAGATTTCTTCGATGTGGAGAAGTTTCCGGAAATCTCCTTCGTTTCCAACGGCCTCGTGGCCAAGGGCGGCAGCTACGAACTGAACGGCGACCTCACCATCAAGGGGGTCACCCGTCCCGTTTCCCTGGAGACCGAGTTCAACGGCGTTGCCGTGGACCCGTTCGGCAACACCCGCGCCGGTGTTTCCGCCGAGACCACCATCAGCCGCAAGGACTTCGGCCTGACGTGGAACGCCGTGCTGGAGGCCGGAGGCGTGCTGGTGAGCGACAAGGTTGGCATCAACCTGGAGCTGGCCTTCATCGCACCCGCAGCCTAGTCTTTCCGCCACCGCACCCCGGCCGCTGATTCCCAGGAGTCCGCGGCCGGGGTGCCGTGTTTAAGCGGCGTCCACCGCATGGAACAGGAGACCGGAAGCCCGCGGCAGGTGATCAGCGCCAGGCCGGGGCCTTTCGGCCTGTTTCCCGGCAGCCGCCGGGTCCGGAATACCTCCCCGGAATGACCCCCTGGCGGCCCGCCCGGAGGTACGGTGGATGTAAGCCACGCTGGGGGCAGGGCCAGTGACCGATCCCGGCAGCCGATCCGAACTTTCGACATGCAAAGGACCGCTCATGAGCACTCCCCCTGTCCCGCCTCCCGGCCAGAACGAGCCGGAACCCGGAAGCGAGCCGCCGGCTCCGCGTTACGGCGAGAAGGCGCCGCAGCATGGCGAGAATACTCCCCAGTACGGCGAGCGGACCCCGCCCGCACCGCAGTACGGCGAGCGGACCCCGCCCGCACCCCAGTACGGCCAGCCGACCCCGCCCGCACCGCAGTACGGGCAGAACGCTCCCCAGTTCGGTCAGCAGACCCCGCCCGCACCGCAGTACGGCCAGAACGCTCCCCAGTTCGGCCAGCCGTACGGGCAGTCGCCGTATGCCCAGTACCCGTCGGAGCAGCCACAGGCTGCCGGAACCTCGGGAATCCCCCAGCTGGTCAATATGTCATTTTGGCTGCTGATCGGCGCGGGCATCATCTTCGTCATCTCCACGCTCATGGGCACGACCCAGCTGGATGATCCGGCGCTGCGAAGCAGTTTCGAACAGACGATGAAGAATAGCGGAGGCGGCACGGACGTCTCCTACGACGACATCAAGGGAGTCATCGCCGGCACGCTTGTGGTGTTGGCCATCATCGGAGCTGCACTCTACGCCCTGGTGGCCTTCTTCGTCCGCAAGGGCAAGAACTGGGCCCGCATCCTGGGAACGGTCTTCGCCGCGCTGTCTGTCCTGGGCCTGGCCCAGGCCCTCAGCCTGGCGACGCTGGGCACTTTGGCTGGCATCGCAGCCATTGTGCTGCTGTACCTGCCGGCGGCCGCTCCGTATTTCCGCAAGCCGCAGCCGTTTGCCAACCCGTACGGCCAGCCGGGAAACCCCTACGGCCGCTGATACGTGAGGCGCCGGCGGCCTGGAAACCGCAACAGCAGTAGCCTTCCCGGACGGGCGTGGCTCCCGCAGCCGCCGGAGTGCTTCAGGCCGTCTGGCCTGGGGTCTGCGCCCGTTGTGCGTGGTAGGCAAGGATCTGCAGTTCGGTGGCCATGTCCACCTTGCGGAGGTTGACGCCGTCGGGGACCTGGAGCATCACAGGCGCGAAACTCAGGATGCTGCGGACCCCCGCAGCCACCACACGGTCGCACACGCCCTGCGCCACTGCCGCCGGCAGAGCCAGCACCACCATGTTGGCACCCGTCCGCTGCAGCACCGTCTCAAGGTCGGCGACGTCGCTGACGCGCAGCCAGCCCACCTCGTTGCCCACCACCATCTGGTCGGCGTCGAAAATGGCCACCACATCGAAGCCCCGCGATTCGAAGCCACCGTAGCGCGCCAGGGCCTTGCCCAGGTTACCGGCACCCACAATGGCCACTTTCCAGTCGTGGGTAAGTCCGAGTGCGGCGGCAATATGGCGGCTCAGGTACTGCACTTCATAACCCACGCCCCGGGTGCCGTAAGAGCCCACGTGGGAGAGATCCTTGCGGAGCGTGGAGGAACTGACACCGGATGCCTCCGCCAGGGATTCCGAGGAGACTCTTTCCACGCCCTCTGCGAGCATGGTGTTCAAGGCGCGGAGATACAAGGTCAGCCGGGCAACGGCCGCGGGTGGAATCTGTTTGCCGCCCGCTCCCTTGCCCTCCTGGACTTCCTGGACTTCCTGGACTTTCCGGACATTGTGGGGAGATGATTCCAGTGAAGTCACTATCTCCTCCATCGCGTCGCGTCGTGACTCCACTCTAGAGCCCTCTCACGGGTGCCAACAAAGCGGGTGCCATAGCGCGGAACCGCAACCTACTGGGCCATGGCGCGTTGGAGTACCCGTTCCAGGCGGATTTCGTCGATCTTCCAAAAGTCACGCTGGACACCGTCCACCAGGACCACCGGAATCTCCTCGGCGTAACGTTCGCGCAGCTCAGGCAACTGGTCCACCAACTGCTCCGTCCACTCAAGCCCCAGCGAGGCGGTAACCCGCCCGACCGCGTCGCGCGCGTCAGCGCACAGGTGACAGTCCGCTTTGGTGATCAGGACAACGTGGGGTTTCGCCATGGTTTAACCGTATCCCCCTTTGGGTGCGGACAGCGCGGCGCACGGCGGCGCGGACCGCGCCGGACCTCTGCATTGGCTAGACTCGGGGACATGCCCGAGGAGAAGTACGTCGCTGTGGTCACCCAGCAGGTTGCGGCGCCGCAGACCGGCGAGGCCGCCTTCTTCGACGTCGACAACACCCTCATGAGGGGCGCCAGCCTTTTTCACGTGGCGCGCAAGATGCACCAGCGCGGTGCGTTTACCCTTCTACAGGCTGCCGGATTCGCCTGGAAGCAGTTCAAGTTCGTGACACGCGGCGAAAACATCGATGACGTCCACGCGGTCCGCGATTCCGCCCTCAGCCTGGCGGAGGGCATCACGGTGGAAGACATCAAAGCCCTGGGCGAAGAGGTCTACGACGAGATGATCGCGTCCAGGATCTGGCCGGGCGCCAAAGCCCTGGCAGAGCAGCACCTCCGCGTGGGCCGGCGCGTCTGGCTGGTCACTGCCACCCCCATCGAAGTGGCCACCGTGATCTCCACCCGGCTCGGCCTGACCGGTGCCCTCGGCACCGTCGGAGAGGTTGCCAACGGGATGTACACCGGGCGGCTCGTGGGGGACATCCTGCACGGCTCCGCGAAAGCAGTGGCCGTCCAGGGCATTGCCGACGCAGAAGGCCTCGACCTCAGGCGGTGCTGGGCCTACAGCGATTCCTACAACGACATCCCGCTGCTGACCCTCGTCGGGCATCCCGTGGCAATCAATCCCGATTCCAGGCTTCGCCGCCATGCCCGCGACAACAACTGGCCGGTCTACGATTTCCGCTCGGGCCGCAGGGCCGCCACACTCGGCCTCAAGGCAGCCACCGCCGGCGGCGCCGTGTACGGGCTCTGGCGGGGGTACTCCCGCATGCGCGGCCCGCGGGCATAACGCGAACCGCCCAGGCATTCGCGTTGCCGGGCCTCCAGCAGAGAAAACAAAATGCCCGCCGCCGGGAAGGCAACGGGCATTTCACGCAGTTTGAAGTATCTCTACTTCTTGTTGCGGCGCTGGTGACGGGTCTTTCGAAGCAACTTGCGGTGCTTCTTCTTGGCCATACGCTTGCGACGCTTCTTGATAACTGAACCCACGAAAGTTCCTTACAAACTAGATGCAGTACCTGTCTGATGGAAATGGTCCGTGGACAGAGCTACAGACTGGACAACTGACAGATTCTTACAATGACGTAAAACGTTCCTTAACAGGGTACCGCTTATCAGGAGCGCCCATTTACAGGACGCTTCAGGCGGTCTCCGAGTGGCCGTCCACCACAGCGCCTTTGAGGTACTGTTCGACGGCCTTTTCCGGCACCCGGTACGAACGGCCGAAACGAACGGCAGGCATCTCGCCCGAATGGACAAGGCGGTACACGGTCATTTTGGAGACGCGCATGACCTCAGCCACTTCGGCCACGGTCAGGAACTTCGCGTTCGAGAAGTTCTGTTCTGCGGACATTTCCCTTATTCCTTTGCTGACGGATGGACAACACTGACCCCAGATATATGCCATTGCGGTGTGCCGATGCTGAGCCATCCACCAACCATGTGCTAGTTACTCTAGAGGTTTATGGGGCCATTGTGAAAGTCATCCGGCAGAATCATTTCGCCATCCGGCGCTTCCGGGCCGAGGCTGCCAGCTGGTCCAGCACGGATACGGACACCTCCCATTCCATGCAGGCGTCCGTGACACTCTGTCCGTAGACCAACTCAGACCGTCCGGCAGCATGCTCAGCCACATCCAGGTTCTGGGCGCCGCCCACCAGGAAGCTCTCCAGCATGACGCCCGCAATGGCCTGCGCGCCCTGCCCGCCGTCCTCCAGCTGGGCTCCGATTTCCAGCGCCACCTCGGCCTGCCGGTGGTGGCTCTTGCCGCTGTTGGCGTGGCTGGCGTCGACAATCAGCCGTGGATTCAGCTGCTTCGCGGCAAGCTTCGCGGAGGCGGCCTCGACGTCGGCGGCCGAGTAGTTCGGCCCCTTCCGTCCGCCGCGGAGGATCACGTGGGTGTCCGGATTACCGGCGGTCGCCACCAGCGCGGCGCGGCCATCGCCGTCGATCCCCAGGAAAGCCTGCGCCGCCGCGGCGGCACCGCAGGCGTCGATCGCTACCTGGAGATCGCCGTCGGTACCGTTCTTGAAACCGATGGGCATGGAGAGCCCGGACGCGAGCTGGCGGTGGATCTGGCTTTCAGTGGTGCGCGCTCCGATGGCACCCCAGGAGACCAGGTCCGCCATGTACTGCGGACTGATCGGTTCAAGGAACTCGGTGGCCGCAGGCAGTCCCAGCGACGTGACCTGCTGGAGGAAGCTCCGCGCGGCACGAAGACCCGTGGCCATGTCGTGGCTGCCATCCAGGCGCGGATCGTTGATCAGGCCCTTCCAGCCCACCGTGGTGCGAGGCTTCTCGAAGTAGGCCCGCATCACGATCAGCAGGTCTTCCTTGTGCTTCTCCGCCTGGCTGACCAGCCGGCGGGCGTATTCCAGGCCCGCCTTGGGGTCGTGGATGGAACAGGGGCCAACGATCACCAGCAGCCGGTCATCCACTCCGTCCATGATGGCGCGGACTTCATCACGTCCGCGTTCGACGACGTCCGTCACCCTGGCGTCCATGGGCAGCTCGGCGATGAGCTCCTGCGGCGTGGGCAGGGCCGTGAATTCGCTGACGCGCAGATTTGATGTGGACTTATTGCCGACGCTGGCGGCTGTTGCGGGGGTCATGTTGGGGTCCTGTTCCAGATGGGAAGCGGGCCCAGATCAGAACCCGCCGGAGAAATGGCGAAGGGCAGAGAAAGATCTCTGCCCTGTTGGCTCTGAAGGAAAGTTGGATGCGTGTCAGTTAGACGCGGGCCCCTCCAGAGCCAACGAAAAATACGCATACCAACGGTTAGTCATAGCCAACACCATAACCTCATGCCGCTGCCCCCGCCAAATCCGGCCCGGCAGGCCCGTTCCTAACCTTGTCCGCGAATCCTTGCCTTGAAGGGCAGGTTTCACGAACAAGCCCAGGATGGCGGCAATTTCCGCTGGTCGTGCCAAGGTTCCAAGGTTGCCACTGCTGGCTGCCATCAGAGGCGTGAGAGCTCCGGGGTGAAGACCTGCAATTCCTGGGCTCCAGCCGCAAGTGCCCGCAGTTCAGCCAGCCCGCCGGTGACCTGCCCGGCGGCCCGGGCTTGGACCAGGATGTTGCCCAGGGCCGTTGCCTCCACGGGTCCGGCGATGACGCGTTTGCCGGTGGCGTCGGCTGTGAGCTGGCACAGCAGCCGGTTCTGCGATCCACCGCCCACCACGTGGACCACGTCCACGGTCCGGTCCGCGAGTCGTTCGGCGTCGCGGATGGTGCGGGCGTAGCTTGCGGCCAGGCTGTCCATGATGCAGCGGGTGATGGCCGCGGGATCGTCGGCGAGCGGTTCTCCGGTCCGGCGCACGGCCGAGCGGATACGTTCGGGCATGTTGTCCGGAGCGATGAAGTACGCGTCATCGGGATTGATTTGAGGCCCGCCCGGGGGCAGCGCAGCCGCCGCCGTCAGCAGTGCGGAAAGTTCCGGAGTGAAGCCTTGGACTGCCCAGGAACGCTGGCATTCGCTGAGCAGCCAGAGCCCGCCCATGTTCCGCAGGTACCGTATGCTCCCATCGACGCCGCGTTCATTGGTGAAGTTCGCTTCCCTGCTGGCCTCGGTCAGGACCGGATGTGTGAGCTCCAGTCCTACCAAGGACCAGGTGCCGGAGGAGATGTACGCGAAGTTCTCCTCCTGCGCGGGGACGGCGGCGACGGCGGAGGCGGTGTCGTGCGAGCCGACGGCGACAACCCTGGTGCCCGCAGCCAACCCCACCTGCGCAGCAACATCCCGACGAAGTGTGCCAACGGTTTCGCCCGGCTGGATGAGGGGCGGGAACAGATCCTTCCGCAGGCCGAGTGCGGCAAAGATCTTCCTGGCCCATTGCCCCCTCACGGCCTCAAGGAGCCCGGTGGTGGAGGCGTTCGTGGCCTCCGTCCGGCGCTGCCCGGTCAGGAGGAACGCGATCAGGTCCGGGATGAGCAGCGCCTGCAGACCCTCCAGGTCCGGTTCGGTGGCCAGCTGGTAGAGGGTGTTGAACTGCAGGAACTGCAGGCCCGTGGTGGCGTAGAGGCGTGCCGGGTCAAGTTTCTGGTGCACAGGCGCGACGGCGGCACGGCTGCGGTCATCGCGGTAGCTGTACGGCTGGGCGATGAGTTCGCCGCCTTTGTTGACCAGGCCGTAGTCCACTGCCCAGGTGTCAATCCCGATGCTGGTGACGGTTTCGCCGTGCGCATTGGCGACGCCGGCCGCTGCCGCCAGGCCGGTGAGCACCTCGGCGAAGAGGGCGTCGAGGTCCCAGCGCAGGCCGCCGTCGAGCTCCACCACCCCGTTGGGGAAACGGTGCACCACCTCGAGTTCGGCGCTGCGTTCAGCTCCATCCTTGATCCGGCCAAGGATGACCCGGCCGGAGGACGCCCCGATGTCGACGGCGACGAACACGCCGGCGACCTTGATATCCAGGTCCGTCATCTGAGGAAGGCTGCTGCCACACCGGCGTCCACGGGGATGTGCAGGCCGGTGGTGTGGGAGAGTTCGTTGCTGGTGAGGACGGCAGCGGCGTTGGCCACGTGCTCGGGCAGGACTTCGCGCTTGAGCAGGGTGCGCTGGGCGTAGTACTCGCCCAGTCTCTCTTCGTCCACGCCGTAGACAGCGGCGCGTTTGGCGCCCCAGCCGCCGGCGAAGATGCCCGAACCGCGGACCACACCGTCGGGATTGATGCCGTTGACCCGGATGCCGTATTCGCCCAGCTCGGCCGCGAGGAGCCGGACCTGATGGGCCTGGTCGGCCTTGGTGGCGGAGTAGGCGATGTTGTTCGGGCCTGCGAACACGGAGTTCTTGGAGGAGATGTAGATGATGTCCCCGCCCATGTCCTGGTCAATCATGACCTTCGCCGCGGCCTTGGCCACCAGGAACGAGCCCTTGGCCATCACGTTGTGCTGGAGGTCCCAGTCCTTTTCCGTGGTTTCCAGCAGCGGCTTGGAGATGGAGAGCCCGGCGTTGTTGACCACCAGGTCCAGGCCGCCGAAAGCCAGCACCGCGGCGTCGATCGCGGCGCAGACCTGCGCTTCATCGGTGACGTCGGCCTGTACGCCGATGGCGACGTCGGGGCCGCCGAGTTGACCGGCGACGGCCTGGGCGTTATCCAGGTTCAGGTCGGCAATCACTACGCACGCGCCGTCGGACGCCAGCCGGGTGGCGATGGCCTTCCCGATGCCCGACGCCGCGCCGGTCACCAGCGCGATGCGCGTGGCGTGGGACTTGGGCTTGGGCATCCGGGCGAGTTTGGCTTCCTCCAGCGCCCAGTATTCGATCCGGAACTTTTCGGATTCCTCGATGGGGGCGTAGGTGGAGATGGCCTCGGCTCCGCGCATGACGTTGATCGCGTTGAGATAGAACTCGCCGGCAACGCGGGCAGTCTGCTTGTTCGCGCCGAAGGAGAACATTCCAACGCCCGGGACCAGCACAATGGCCGGGTCAGCGCCGCGCAGGGCCGGGCTGCCCGGGACCGCGTGGCGGTGGTAGTAGTCCTGGTAGTCCTGGCGGTAGGTGGTGTGAAGTTCTTTGAGCCGGTTGACTGAGTCCTCGATCGGGGCGTCCGCGGGCAGGTCCAGGATCAGCGGCTTGACCTTGGTCCGCAGGAAATGGTCGGGGCAGGATGTGCCCAGCGCACCGAGCCGCGGATGTTCGGCGGACGCCAGGAAGTCAAGGACGACGGCGTCATCACTGAAGTGCCCCAGTTGCGGTTTGTCCGTGGAGGCCAGGCCCCGGATCACCGGAGCCAGCGCGGCCGCCTTCGCCCGCCGCTCGGTCTCCGGCAGCGCGCCGTAGCCGGGGAGCTTGGGCCCGAAGGGTTCGGCCTTGCCGTTCTCCTCGATGTACTTCTCGGCCTGCCCGATGATCCACAGCGAGTTCTGCTCGGCTTCTTCGCTGGTGGCTCCCCACGCGGTGATGCCATGCCCGCCCAGGATCGTGCCGACCGCCTGCGGGTTTGCGTCCTTGATCGCCGCGATGTCCAGGCCAAGCTGGAACCCGGGGCGCCGCCAGGGCACCCACACCACCTTGTTGCCGAAAACCTTGCTGGTCAGCGCATCGCCGTCGGCCGCGGTGGCAATGGCGATCCCGGAGTCCGGGTGCAGGTGGTCCACGTGTGCCGCGTCCACCAGGCCATGCATGGCGGTGTCGATCGACGGGGCCGCGCCGCCCTTGCCGTGCAGGCAGTAATCAAACGCCGCCACCATCTCGTCTTCACGCTCAACACCCGGATACACGTTCTTCAGCGCGTTTAGCCGGTCCAGGCGCAGCACCGCCAGGTTTTCAGTCTTCAGCGTGCCCAGGTCCCCGCCGGAGCCCTTGACCCAGAGCAGCTGGACATCCTCGCCGGTGACGGGGTCCTTCGCCGTGCCCTTGGCCGAGGTGTTTCCGCCGGCAAAGTTGGTGTTCCGCTTGTCCGCGCCGAGGCGGTTGGAGCGGGAAATCAGTTCTTCGACAGTCCTATTTGCACTCATAGTTACTACGCGCCCCATCCGGCTTGCTGGCCGCCGACGCGGTCCTCGTTGATCTTCTTCTGGTAACCGCTGGCTTTGTAAGCTGCCATCGGGTCCGCGGGCAGGCCACGGGATTCGCGCCATTCGGCCAGGATGGGCCGGACGTCGGTGTAGAAGGCGTCGTTGAAGATGCCGTTGGCGGCCAGGACATCGCCGGCGCGCTGCGCCTCGTTCAGGGCAGCCGTGTCCACGAGCAGGGCGCGGGCCGTCATTTCCTGGACATTCAGGACCGAGCGGATCTGGCCCGGGATCTTCTCCTCCAGGTTGTGGCACTGGTCCAGCATGAGCGCCACCCCGGACTCCTTCCCCGACGATTTGCCGTAACCGCCGCCGCGGATGACCTCGTGCATGATCCGGAACAGCTGGAACGGATCCGCCGCACCCACCATCAGGTCGTCGTCGGCGTAGAAGCGGGAGTTGAAGTCAAAGGATCCCAGCTTGCCCAGGCGCAGGAGCTGCATCACGATGAATTCAATATTGGTGCCCGGGGCGTGGTGGCCGGTGTCCAGGCAAACCAGGGCCTTCTCCCCCAAGGCAAGGGTCTGCGCGTAGGACGTCCCCCAGTCCGGAACATCGGTGTGGTAGAAGGCCGGCTCGAAGAATTTGTACTCCAGAACCAGGCGCTGGCTCCCGCCCAGGCCTGCATAGATCTCCTGCAAGGACTCGGCCAACCGGTCCTGGCGCCCGCGCATGTCGTCCTGCCCAGGGTAGTTCGTGCCGTCCGCGAGCCAGATCTTCAGGTCCCGCGAACCCGTGGCGTGCATAATGTCGATGCATTCCAGGTGGTGATCGATGGCCCGGCGCCGCACCGACTCGTTCGAGGACGTCAGGGAACCGAACTTGTACTCATCATCCTGAAAGGTGTTGGAGTTGATGGTGCCCAACCCAACCCCCAGGCCGGCCGCATACTCCTTCAGCGCACCATAGTCGTCCACCTTGTCCCACGGGATGTGCAACGCCACCGTGGGCGCCAGGCCCGTAAGTTCGTGGACCTTGGCCGCGTCGGCGAGCTTCTCCTGCACCGTCCGGGGCGTTCCGGGCGTGCCGAATACCCTGAACCGTGTGCCGGAATTTCCGTAAGCCCACGAGGGGACCTCGATGGCAAGCTCCCCGAGCCTGCCCAGCGCCGTTGCTACGTCATTCATGATGGTTCCTTCCGGTGTCTGGTGCTCTGGTCGGGTTGGTTGGTCGGGGCCCGTTGCTGGAGCCGGCGGATCTCAGTGCGGGCGGCTCAACCGCTGGTTCCGCCTGTGTCGGCAGCCGCCCCGGCGAGCTGGTCATCAAGGTTGAAGACTTCCTCAAGGACCCGGAACCCTTCATCCGGTGGCTGGCCTGGATTGTCCGGGGTGTCAAAGAGTGAAGCCATCTCCGCCTGCCACCGGGCGTTGACGTCGGTCAGCGCCATCCGTGCCCGGGCGGCGTCGAGGTCGTCACACTCCAGATAGCCGATGAGAAGGCCATCGGCTCCAAGGAACAGTGAGTAGTTGTTCCAGCCGGCGTCCTTGAGCGCCTGGAGCATATCCGGCCACACAGCCGCGTGCCGACGTCGGTATTCATCGATCAGCCCCGGCTGGACCGCGGAGCGGAAACATACCCGCATCTGCACTCTCCCCGAACTTTCAGCCATGTGAATACTCAAGTTGTCTTGAATACCCACGTTCTTTGAATCGTTTCATTGGTACGATTCAAAGTACTCTTGAACTGGAGCAGGTGTCAAGTGGTTCCGGACGATTGCGTAAAGTCGTCCGGAAAGCACTGCACGGCGTAGAGGCACGGAGAATCATGAATCGTTCAGCCAGCATCAAGGACGTCGCGAACCACGCCAGCGTGGCTGTAGGTACAGTGTCCAACGTCCTGAACTATCCGGACAGGGTGTCCGTTCGGACCAAGGAGCGGGTCCTCCGCGCCATCGACGAGCTGGGTTTCATCCGCAACGATGCGGCCCGGCAGCTGCGCGCCGGCCAAAGCCGAACCATAGGCCTGATTGTCCTGGATGTGGGGAACCCTTTCTTCACCTCCGTGGTGCGTGCCGCCGAGGATGCCGCCGCGCTTCATGGAAGTGCCGTTCTGCTGGGAGACAGCGGCCACGACGCTGGCCGCGAATCCAAATACATCGATCTGTTCCAGGAACAGCGCGTACAGGGCCTGCTCATCTCCCCCGTGGGTGACGTCACCGAACGCCTCGACCAGCTCCGCGAACGCGGTGTTCCCACCGTCCTGGTGGACCGGCTCGCCGACGCGAGCCAGTAC
>DATCNU010000206.1:0-15698 GCA_036565085.1 Arthrobacter sp. | reverse complement strand
CCCCCGTGCCGGATTTGGTGCGTCCGGGTCCAGGAAGTGCGCCTCCAACGCCGCCGCACCCGCAGGGCCAAGGTTGGCGGTTTCGTCGACCATGATCCGGGCGTGCTGCCAGGAAATCGACCCATCCTGAAGTGCGGCCAGCGTCAAAGGCAGGGCCGTGCTGAGTTCCCGGGATTCCGCGAGCAGGGCCCCGGCGGCCCGTTCGCTGACCGTCAGGACGCACGCGACCACGGCCATTTCCTGCGCGGTGTGCTCCTGCGGCGTCACGGCCGGGGAAGCCAGGGCGGCGGCCTTCTCCGCGTAGCTGTCGGTGAGGTGGACTTTCACGGCGGCCAGCATGGCTTCGACCCGGGCCGATTCGGCCAGTCCGTCCAGGCACGCATCCGCCTGCTCCCGAAGAGGATCCGGGCCGGTGGATCCCGTCCCGCCCGCCCCGCGGCGCACATGGGAAACCAGCGCAGCGACAGAAGCCTCAAAGGCCTCCAACCCCTCCACTCCGGCTCTGCTTTCCATACTCAAATCATCCCAACAGGCACCGACAAAAACCCGGTAGCAGATGGCCTATGTGGATATCCAGCGGCCAACCGGGCCTTCAGCGCAGCGAGCTTCGCTTCCACGCGGGCGAGCTCGGCGAGCCCGGCAAAGAACATGCCTTTCGCGGCCTCGGGCCAAAGCATCGATGTCGGGCCAACGCAACGATGTCGGCCCATAAATCGATGCCGGCCCTATGGTGACGCCAGAGGGCCGGTAAGGGACGCGGCTGTGATTTTATTCGTTCGGGCGGCGGGAGTTCGGGCGGCGGGAGGGACCAGAGCCTGCTACCCGCCGGCGAACGGCGGCAGGACGTCGACAACATCTCCCGGTTCCAACCCCACGCTGCGGTCCCGCACGGCCACCTCGTTGAGCAGGAAGCTGCTCCGGGACAGGATCCGCTGCAGGGGAGGGGTGCCGGTTGGCGGCTCGGCGCGTTCCACTTCCAGAACCGCCTGGAGGAGCTCCGAAACGGTGGCGCCCGGGGGCAGGTCGAAGTGCTCCTCTTCCACACCTGCGGCAGCGCGTGCGGCAGCGAAGTATCGTACGTTCAAGAAAGTCAGCCTCCGATGGCGCTCATGCTTCGATCCGGCTGGACGAAGTCCGGGGCGTCAAGTCCTACGTGGTCCATGCCGTGTGCCTTGGGCTTGACCCACATGGCGTCCTGCCACCTTTCGGCCAGGGCATCGTCGCTGGCACCTTCGCGCAGAAGCCCCAGGAGGTCAAACTCCTCCCGGGAGAACAGGCAGCTCATGATCTTGCCCTCGGCAGTGATCCGGGTCCGCCGGCAATCGGAGCAGAAGGGTTCCGTGACAGACGCGATGATCCCAACGGTTCCCAGCACGGGTCCGTGCGGGTCACCGGAACCGGCTTCCCGGCGTCGTACTTCAAAGCGTTCCGCCGGTGCGCCGTCGCGGGCGCGCGGATCCGGGCTCAGGACATAGTCCACTGAAAGCAGGGAACGGATCTCGGCTGCGGTGATCATGTTGCGGCGTGTCCAGCCATGGTCGGCGTCCAGCGGCATCTGTTCAATGAAGCGCAGTTCGTAGCCACGGTCCAGAGCCCATGCGAGCAGTGACGGCGACTCCGTGTCATTGATGCCCCGCATCAGCACGGCATTGAGCTTGACCGGTCCCAGCCCGGCAGCCCACGCGGCGTCCACCCCGGCCAGCACACGGTCCAGGAAGGGTCGCCGGGTTAGCTTGGCAAAGGTCTCCTCATGCAGGGAGTCAAGGGAGACATTGATACGAGTGAGGCCGGCAGCCTTGAGGGCGGCAGCCTTCTTGTCCAGGCCCACGCCGTTGGTGGTCATGGAGATCGGAAGGTCGGGGTGGTTGCTCCTGAGGGCGGCGATGATCCCGGTCAGGTCGGCCCGGACCAGCGGTTCCCCTCCGGTCAGGCGCAGCTCACGCACGCCCAGCCTGTCCACGCCGATCCGGACGATCCTCACGATTTCCTCAGCGGACATGACGGCCTGCTTTGCCAGCCACTCCAGTCCCTCGGCAGGCATGCAATACGTGCAGCGCAGGTTGCATTTATCAGTCAGTGACAGCCTCATGTCCGTGGCACGCCGGCCGTATCGGTCCAGGAGTCCCGGAGGCGCGTCCGTCGGCCGGGTGGCAGGAGGCAGGATGGCACCCGAACCGTCACGGGGTTGCGGCATGCCTAGCTGAACACTCATGAATTCAGGCTACGCCACCTTGGGCGCCACCATCATGCCGATGACGCCGCGGAATCTTACGGAAGTCCTACGGTTCCCCGTTGGACCGGCAATGCCGCCGCCGGGGCGCTCCGGCGAACCTATGCTGGAGAAATGAACAGGTCCCAGCCGCAGGAAACGGCCGACGTCGGCAATCGCCGGATCCTGCTCGTCGAGGACGAGCAGACCATCGCCGGAGTGGTGCGGGACTACCTGCTCCAGGCCGGCTTCCAGGTCGACCTGGCGCGGGACGGATTCGTGGCCCTGGAGCTTGCCTCCTCCCGGCGGCCCGACTTGGTCATCCTCGACCGGATGCTTCCCGGCCTGGACGGGGTGGAGGTCTGCCGCAGGCTCCGGAAGACCACTGCGGTGCCGGTGATCATGCTCACGGCCCTTGGCACCGAAGACGACAGGATACTGGGACTGGAGGCCGGCGCGGATGACTACGTCACCAAGCCGTTCTCGCCGCGGGAACTGGTGCTGCGGGTCAGGTCGGTGCTTCGACGCAGCCTGCAGGACTTCAGCCCCGAGCCTCCCCTTGAGGCGGCCGGCTTCGAACTGAATCCGGCGGCCCGCACCGTGACCCATCGGGGCCGACGGCTGTCCCTGACTGTCCGCGAGTTCGACCTCCTGGCCTTCCTGCTCCGTCGGCCCAACCAGGCCTTCAGCCGGGAGGACCTCATCAAGGCCGTATGGGGATGGGACTTCGGTGATCTTTCCACCGTTACAGTCCACGTTCGGCGGCTCCGCGAGAAAATCGAGGAGGATCCGCAGCAGCCAGTCCTCCTGAAGACGGTGTGGGGAGTGGGTTACCGGCTGGACGTTCCGGCCGGCTCCGGCAGTCCCGCACCTGAACCAACGCCTGAAACGCCGTCGCCTGAAACAAGGTCACCTGAAACGCCGGCCCCCAAAGCAATCACCACCGAAGCGCAGCACCGGCCGCCGGAACTAAGCGAGGCATCCGATGCGGGGCAGTGAGCTTTTCGCGATCATCGGCTGGGCGTTGCTGTGGGCGGTTGTCGTTGGGGCGGCGGCATTGCTGGCTTTGAATTCCCTGCGGCGCGCGTCCTTTGCTGTCCAGATCTGCGTGGTTGTCCTTGCCACCGTGGCCGTCCTGACCGCGGGGATGGTCAGCGCCTTCAACGCCATGTTCATTTCCGCCAGGGACCTGGAAGCCATGTGGTACATCCTGGCCATCGCCTCTGCCGTGGCCGTCGCCATAGCCCTGATACTGGGGGCGCGGGTCTCGCGGAATGCCCGGGTCCTCCTGGAAGCCGCACGGAGCATCGGCAGGGGTGAAAAGACCGGGCCGGCCGCCCCCCTGATGGGATCGGAACTCTCCGCTCTTGCACGTGAACTGGCCCAAAGCAGCCGCCGGCTTGAGGAATCCCGGGAGCGGGAGGCCGCCGTCGAGAAGTCACGCCGGGAACTGGTGTCCTGGATCTCGCACGATCTCCGGACGCCGCTGGCCAGCATGCGCGCCATGGCCGAAGCGTTGGACGACGGCATGGCGGGCGACCCGTCCACCTACCACCGCACCATCATTGCCCAGACGGACCAGATGGCAGCGATGGTGAACGACCTCCTTGAACTGTCCAGGATCCAGTCCGGGACACTGCGCCTGAATGCGGAGCCGCTGGACCTGTACGACCTGGCCAGCGATGCCCTCGCCGACCTGGGGCCCCTTGCCGCCCGCCGGGGCATCACACTCGACGGCGGCGGCCGCCGTGAGAGCCTGGCCCTCGCCGACGGGCCGTCGATAGGGCGGGCTGTCCGCAATATTGTCCTCAATGCCATCCTCTACAGCCGCCCGGGATCACACGTCACGGTCAACGTTGGCCGTGAGGACGGGATCGCCTCGGTATCTGTCACTGACGGCTGCGGCGGAATTCCCCCGGGAGACCTGACCCGCGTGTTCGACACCGGATGGCAGGGAAGCCAGGCATGCCGGGGCCAGGAGGAGACTGATGTTGCCGGAAATGCCCCCTACCGGGGCGCCGGCGTAGGGCTGAGCATGGTGGCCGGCATCGCCCGGGCCCACGGAGGCAGCGTCAGCGTGGAAAACGTCGACGGCGGCTGCCGCTTCACGCTGCGCCTCCCCGCCGACGGGACTGCGGCCGACGGGGCCCCATTGGAGGGGACTGACAGCGCCGCCCCCGACGCACCCTTGGCGGCCACGGAAAACCATGAAACACCAGGGAGCTCCCATGCCGCATGACCGCAACACACGGTGGGCCGCAGCAGCAGGCGTCGTCGCCGTCGGCACCGGCGTCGTACTGGGTGAATTGCTGGCAGGGCTGGTCAGCCCGTCGGTGTCGCCCATGACGGCTGTGGGCGGAGCGGTGATCGACGCCGTTCCGCCGGGAGTGAAGGACGCCGTCATCGCGCTCTTCGGGACCGCCGACAAGATAGCCCTCCTGACCGGTATGGCGCTGGTCATGGCTGCCCTGGCCGCACTGGCCGGAATCATCGAACACCGCCGCCGCTTTGCCGGGATCGCCGTCGTCGCCGTCTTTGGGCTTGCGGGCGTCGCGGCCGTCCTGACCAGGCAGCAAATGACGCCCAACGCCGTCGCAGTCCCGCTGGTGGCCGCGCTGGCCGGCGGGATCCTGCTGGGACAGCTGATCCGCCGGCTCCGCGAATGGAAGGCACCGGCCGGACCGGACGGTGGAACTGCCGGCCGGCGGGCCTTCCTGCAGGTTCTGGGAGGAGGGGCCGCGTTGACCGCCCTGGGTGGCATCCTGGCCGTCGGCTGGCGCGGTGCGGCGGCCGGCATCAACGAAGCCCGGCAACGCCTGCAGCTTCCGGCGGCAGGATCGGCGGCCCCGGCCATCCCCGCAGGGGCGGAGGCAGGCCTGGAGGGGATGCCGCCGCTGGTCACCCCGAACCGTGATTTCTACCGTATCGACACAGCCCTCTCCGTGCCTGCCATCAACCCCGATTCGTGGGTACTGCGGGTCACCGGCATGGTGGACCACCAGATTGACATGAGTTTCGCGGAGCTGCTGGCCAAGCCGCTGATCGAACGGCACGTGACCATCGCCTGTGTTTCGAACGAGGTGGGCGGCGACCTGATCGGCAACGCGCGCTGGCTGGGCTGGCCGGTCCGGGAACTGCTGGAGATGGCCGGACCCCAGGCCGGAGCAGACATGGTGCTGTCCCGCAGTTCGGATGGATGGACTGCGGGCACCCCACTGGAAGTCCTGACCGACAGCCGGGACGCCATCCTGGCTGTGGGGATGAACGGTGAATCCCTGCCGCTGGAACACGGCTTTCCGGTCCGGATGATCGTGCCCGGGCTCTACGGCTACGTGTCGGCGACCAAGTGGCTGACGGACCTGAAAGTCACCCGGTTCGCCGATGATGTCGGCTACTGGACGCCGCGTGGCTGGTCAGCGCGTGGGCCCATCAAGACGTCGTCCCGGATCGATGTGCCGCGCAGCGGCCGTCCGGTATCCGCCGGGACCGTCATGTTCGGAGGGGTGGCCTGGGCGCAGCATACCGGGATAGGGAAAGTGGAACTTCGCGTCAACCGCGGACCCTGGCAAACGGCTGCGCTTGCGCCTGGAATCTCCTTGGACACCTGGTACCAGTGGACTCTGGGCATCCATCTGGCGGCCGGGCAGTATGAGGTCCAGGTACGTGCCACAGACCTCAACGGCCAACCCCAGGCGGAGGAACGCCGTCCGGTTGCGCCGGACGGAGCCACCGGCTTCCACACGATTAGAGTTGACGTGAAACCATGACGGCGGCAACCGAAGGCAGGACCATGCACAGCGCCCAGCATCAGCACGGCCACGCTTCCACGCACGCGGCCAGGTCCGTGGCAGTGCACCTCGCCGCCGTGCGGGACCTGCTCGCGCCCCTGCGCTCCGCGGACCGGACAGAAACACTGCCCCTCGCGGCGGCATTGGGCAAAGGACTGGCGCGCGACATCATGGCGCCCGTCAGCCTCCCACCTTTCGCCAACTCCCAGATGGACGGCTTTGCCGTCAACACCGCGGACCTTCCCGACGGCGGCGCGGAGCTGCGGGTGGTGGCCCCCGTTCCGGCGGGTGCCGTCCCCGCCCGGCTTGAGCCGGGCACAGCCGCCCCCATCATGACCGGAGCCATGATCCCGGACGGTGCGGACGCCGTCGTACCGGTGGAACGTGCGGTGCCCGACAGGTTCCCGCTGCCAGGCGCCGGGAATGGGGAAACCAGGGTGTGGCTGCCCGCCACGGTGCCCGGGACGTTTGTCCGATCCGTGGGCAGCGACGTCCTGGAAGGGGAACGGGCGCTGGCTGCGGGCACTTTCCTGGGCCCCGCACAGCTGGGGCTCCTGGCAGCGTTGGGGATCGCGGAAGTGCCGGTGCACCGGCAGGTGACGGTCCTCCTGGTCACCACCGGAGACGAGGTGGTCGAACCCGGCCAGCCCCTTCAGCCGGGCAAGATCTACGATGCCAACGGCACCCTGCTGGAAAGCGCCATGCGGCAGGCGGGCCTGACAGTGGTGCGCACCGGGATTTCCGCGGACAGGCCAGAGGAGCTTCGGACCGTCCTTCGCGCGCACGGGCCCGCGGTGGACCTGATCGTCACCACTGGCGGCGTCAGCAAAGGCGCCTACGAGGTAGTGCGCCAGGCCATGGAGGGGCAGCAGGCGGAGTTCCTGCACGTGGCCATGCAGCCCGGCGGCCCCCAGGGAATCGGCACCTTCGACGCCGTTCCCTTCCTCGGTTTCCCGGGAAACCCGGTCAGCTGCCTGGTTTCCTTCGAAATGTTTCTCCGTCCCGTGCTGGCCGAACTCTTTGGATCTCCCGCCCCGAGGACACCCGTCCGTGCCAGGCTCGCCCACGGGCTCACGTCGCCGGAACACAAGCACCAGGTCCGCCGTGGAAGCCTCCAGCCGGACGGTACCGTCCGGCTGGAGGGCGGCGAAAGCTCCCATCTGATGCACGCCCTGTCGGGCTCAAATGCGCTGGTACACGTGCCCGAAGGGGTCCAGTCGCTCGCGGCGGGCGATGAGGTGGAAGTATGGATGCTGTGAATGCAGAACAGAGCCCGTCCGCGCTGACCCACCTGCGCGGCGACGGCACGGCCCAGATGGTGGACGTGTCCGGCAAAAACGAAACCACCAGGGAAGCCACGGCGACGGCCACCGTGCGTACCAGCAGCGAAGTGCTGGTTCTGCTGGGATCCGGCGGCCTGCCCAAAGGGGACGCCCTGGCCGTGGCGAGGGTTGCAGGCATCATGGCTGCGAAAAAGACGCCGGAACTGATCCCGCTGTGCCATCCGCTGCCATTGTCCAAGGTGACGGTGGACTTCAGCCTTAACGCGGATTCCGTAGCCGTCATGGCCACGGTGAAGACCCGCGGTGTCACGGGCGTCGAAATGGAAGCGCTGACAGCTGCCTCGGTGGCCGCCCTGAGCGTTTACGACATGATCAAGGCCGTGGACAGGCATGCCGTCATCACGGACATCAAGGTGCTGGCCAAAAGCGGCGGCAAGAGCGGGGACTGGACACTATGAGCAGCACCACCGGCAACACCCTGAACGTGCCAGAACCGCACCGGCACGGGGACGTGCAAGGACGGAAGGCCGGAGTTGTCATCGCCTCCACGCGGGCCGCCGCGGGCATCTACGAGGACGAGGCCGGTCCCATCATCACCGACTGGCTCACCGAGCACGGCTTTGAGACGTTCCCTGCCATGGTGGTTCCGGACGGCGAGCCCGTCGGGGCGGCCATCCGTGCCCTCCTGTCCCAGCACCCCGCCGTCGTGATCACGAGCGGCGGGACAGGCCTGAGTCCTGATGACCGGACGCCCGACGTGACACGGCCGCTGCTGGACCGGGAAGTCCCGGGAATCATGGAGGCCATCAGACGTGCCGGCGCAGCCAAGACGCCGCTGGCCGCGCTCAGCCGCGGCCACGCCGGATCCCACGGCCGGACGTTCATCGTCAACCTGCCCGGATCACCCCAGGGAGTCATGGACGGATTGTCCGTGCTGGACCCCATGATCGGGCACCTCTGCGACCAGCTGGAGGGCGGCCATGGGCACTGAATCCGTATTCAAGGTTCTCCACGCGGTCCTGAGCACGGAGCCCATCTCCGTAGAGCAAGCGATTGCGGCGGTGGAATCGGACACCGCCGGCGCCGTGGTCAGCTTCAGCGGGGTGGTCCGAAACCACGACGGCGGCAAGGCAGTAGAGCGCCTCAGCTACAGCGCCCATCCCACCGCCCACCAGGTGATGACAGACGTGGTCGCCCGGCTGGTGGCGGAACAGCAGGCGGAACAGCAGGCTGCCGGATCATCCACCCGGCCCGTTCGGATCTGGGCTGCCCACCGGATTGGGATGCTGGAGGTGGGCGATCCGGCGCTGGTGTGTGCCGTCTCTGCCGCCCACCGGGGCCAGGCCTTTGCTGTCTGCGCGGAACTGGCGGATCGGATCAAGGAGCAGGTGCCCATCTGGAAGGAACAGTTCTTTTCCGACGGAACCGTTGAATGGGTAGGCGTGAACGGGCAGGCGTGAATGAGCGGGCGCCGGCTGACTGCCTTCCGGGATGCCGGGTAACGCAAACTTCCGGTTCCGATCACGGCCAGGCCCGACGGTAGGGTTAATGCCATGACCGAACAACTTGCCGTCGCCGTTCTGGGCGCCAACGGGCGCATGGGCGCCGAAGCTGTCAGGGCCGTTGAAGCCGCCGCCGACATGAAGCTCGTAGCCGCGCTGGGACGCGGTGACTCACTGGAGCAGCTGGCTTCCTCCGGGGCCAGGTACGTGGTGGACCTGACGGTTCCCGAAAGCACCGAGGCGAACGTCCGCTTCGCCGTCGAGCACGGAATGCATGCCGTGGTGGGAACTACCGGCTGGGACTCCGGCCGGCTGTCCGCCCTGGAATCGCTGCTGGCCCGGCGCCCGGAAACAGGCGTGCTGATCGCCCCCAATTTTGCCCTCGGTTCAGTGCTGGCGTCCGCACTGGCCGCCAAGGCCTCCAAGTACTTTGAATCCGTGGAAATCATCGAGCTGCACCACCCTGACAAAGTCGATGCACCATCCGGCACGGCAGTCCGAACGGCCCAGCTCATCGCTTCCGAGCGGGGAGCTGCGGGCGTCCCGCCCAGCCCCGACGCCACCACGACTGAAAGGGCCGGTGCACGGGGATGCGACGTGGACGGAATCCGCGTGCACAGCGTCCGCCTCCGCGGCCTGGTGGCCCACCAGGAGGTGCTGCTCGGGGGGCCGGGGGAGCAGCTGACATTCCGGCACGATTCGTTTGACCGTGCCTCTTTCATGCCCGGTGTCCTGCTGGGCCTGCGCAACGTCGCCGCCCATCCCGGACTCACGGTGGGCCTGGACGGCTACCTGGACCTGGGGTTCTGAGCCGTGCAAGGGATATCAGCTGCATTCCGGAAGAACCGCACCAAGATCTGGGTGGGCGCCGTGACGCTTCTCCTGGTCTTTTACCTGGTGGTGTCATTCCAGCGGTCCGTTCTGCTGCTCACGGACAGTAACCTGACAGCTCAAGCGATAGGTGCCGCCTACCTGGTGCTGCCCGCCATTGGCGCATGGGCCATGATCCGTGAACTGATGTTCGGGGCGCGCACGGAGCAGATGGCCAAGGTCCTCGAAGCCGAGGGCGGATTGCCGGTGGACGACCTGCCGCGTACCCCCGGTGGCCGGATTGTCCGCTCCGCGGCGGACCTGGAATTTGAAAAATACCGGATCGAAGCGGAAACGGCGCCCGATGACTGGCGTTCCTGGTTCCGGCTTAGCTGCGCCTATGACGCCGCCGGGGACCGTAAGCGCGCCCGCGCCTCCATGCGCGACGCCGTGCGCCTCTTCCGCGGCAAGGTTCCGGCCTGACGGGCTGACAGCGGGCACGAATCCGACCCGCTAGCGGAAGGCGTTTCGTCCACGCCGGCCGAGTTCGTTCGCCGCGTGGCCAAGCCACTCCAGCGGGCCCCGCCATTTCAGGAGCGCAAATGCCGTGCCTACCACGACGGCTGCTGCGGCGTGCGCAAAGTACATCCCCTCTTCGGTCCAGCCAGCGGGCAGCGGCTTGAGATAAAACGCAGCCACCACCCAGACGTGGACGCTATACAGGGTCAGCGTCATGGCGCCCGGTCCGCGAAGTGGCAGCAGCACGTCAAGGTCAAGCCAATCCGCCAGCCTGCCCAGCAACAGGCAGACCCCCACCACGGCGGCTGCCACTCCGGAGGTGTGGGCAAGGTCAAGGGTGGTGGCTGAATGCGGCGCCACTGACGCCAGCCACCACCAGGATCCCTCCTGCTGCACTCCGGCCAGGTTCACCTGCAGCAGGCTGTCCAGGGGGTAACCAGGGGCGTTCAGCACCTTCTGGAGGGCGTCCCTGCCGCCCCAGTCCTCCATCGCTGCCGCGCCCAGGGCCTTTGCCAGTACAGCGAGCACGGTCCCGCCGGCAAGCAGCGCCATCGAAACTCCGGCCTTTGCCAGGGCCAGGCGGCCGATGACCAGGCCCACCAGAAGGTACGACAACCACTGGAACACCGGGTAGTAACCGGTGAAGAACACGTCTCCCAAGAGTTGGGACGGCGTGCTGAGGTCCTCCCAGGACGGATTGTGGCCGAGTTTCAGGGGAGGGTACGACGCCATGAACCAGGGGCGGAGCAGGTAGGCCAGCACTGGAGATGCGAGGATCCAGCCCGCAGCCCACGCGCACAGGGCCTTCAGTTTCAGGCCAAGGAACGGCAGGACGCACAGAAACAGCACGGCGTAGTGGACCAGGATGATCGCCAGGTTCACTTCCAGCCCACCCAGCGTCAGTCCGACGGCGGCGATCACCCCCGCGCGGAGTGCGATGCCGCGGCGGGCCGCGCCGAGGGCAATTCCGTCCAGGGGCGTCTGCCTCCCGGTGGACAGTGCCAGTCCGATTCCGGCCAGGACGGCAAACAGGGCAGCAGCCCGGCCGGAGAACGCAAGGCCGATCCAGGTGGGGGTGAGGCTGGCGTTGGCCTCAAAGGTGGGAAGCAGGTGCGTGGCCATCATGCCAAGAAGCGCCAAACCCCGGGCCGCATCTATCCCGTGCAGCCGATTGGCCGCCGCTGAGCTTCTGGGCGCCTTGGAAGGTGTTGCCGTGGCACGCGAGGTCATGAAGCCGATGTTCTCACACCAACCTCATTGAAGGGCTGCCACAGCCGGGCCGGGAGCACCCGTGGAACTCTTGTATTCGAATATATGTTCGAATAGCATGGACGTCATGCATCCTTCATCCAAGCCTCCGCCATCCCACCATCGGCTGTCCCGGCATCTTCCATCCGAGGCGCCTCCGTCCCAGCCGATGAAAGCGCTGAGCCCCGGCGTCGTGGAATATCTCTTCCGCCAACTCGTTGCCGGCGAGTCCCCCGAGGACGTTCCGTGGCAACGGGAAGGCATCACCCTCTCGGCCCAACCGGCAGGAGCGGAACTGGCACGGAGGCTGGCCGAAACGGATCTTGAAGCGCTGACGCCCATCGAGCTGTTCCATTACGTCCGGGCCGCACAGCGGCTGGCGTCCTGGGCGGAGGGGCTGCGGGAGGCGGCAGTGGGAAGGTACTGCCAGCCTGCCGTGCCCGCTCGTGACCGCACGAATGGAGAACCAGCCGGCAAACCAGCCGCGTCGGCTCCGGATTCCCAATCCTGACCACCAGGCCGTTCACCCAGGCCGTTTACCTAGGATGAAGGTGTGAATGATGCCCTGACCGTTTCCGCTGTCCAGTACGAGGCCCTCGACGGCGGTGTTGCGCCCAATGCGATGGAGCACGTGCGGCTGATCGAAGATGCCGAATCCCATGGATCCCGGCTGGTGATATTTCCGGAACTGTCACTCACCGGCTACAACCTGCAGCTGTTGGAGGTCCCGGAGGGCTGGCTGGAGCCGGACGACCACCGGCTGGGTGACATTCGGGAAATCTGCCGCCGCACTGGAATTACGGCCGTTGTCGGCGGCGCCTACCGTGAGCCGGACGGCACGCCCCGCTTGGCTTCCCTGGCCATCCATCCCGACGGCACTGTCCACGCCGCGTTCAAGACACATCTCCACGGCCCGGAACAGGATTTGTTCGCAGCAGGCAACGGTGCGGTCCTCCTTGAGCTTGACGGCTGGAAAATCGCGCTCGCCATTTGTTTCGACGCCGCCATACCCGCCCACTCGACCCGGGCTGCAGCAGGCGGTGCGGACGCGTACGCCGTGTCGGCGGTTTACACGCGGCAGGAAGAACACCGGCTGGCACTGCATCTGGGTGCCCGGGCGATGGACAACCGGATGTTCGGCATCCTGGCCAATCTTGGCGGAACCGGCGTGCTGGGCCCTTCGTGCGGGTTCAGTGGATTCTGGGGACCGGACGGCCTCCTGATGAAAAGGGCGGCCGGAACGGGCACGGAAGTCGTCACTGCCACCCTGCGAAAGAGCGCGCTGCGGAAATTCCGGTAAGCGGTCCTGGCCGCCCGGTGACACCGCAGGCCCCTATTTGACGATTATCACGGCGGCGGCATTGTCCTAACCAGCCGCCAACAGGGTAACGTTTTTTCCATGGCTGACAATTCCGCGAACGTTCCTGCACTTGGTACCCTCCTGACCGCAATGGTCACGCCGTTCACCAAGGACGGCAAAGTGGACTACAAGCAGGCGGCGGAGTTGGCCAACAAGCTGGTGGACGATGGCTGCGACGGCCTCGTGGTGACAGGAACCACCGGGGAAACCTCCACGCTCACGGACGAAGAAAACCTCGGAATGTTCCGCGCCGTCAAAGACGCTGTTGGAGGCCGGGCCGCCATCATCGCGGGCACAGGCACCAACGACACGGCACACTCGGTGCATCTTTCCCAGCAGGCGGCCGCGCTCGGCGTCGATGGCCTCCTGCTCGTCACGCCCTACTACAACAAGCCGAGCCAGGCTGGCGTCCGTGCCCACTTCGAGACCATCGCGTCGGCAACGGATGTGCCGGTCATGGTCTACGACATTCCGGGCCGCTCCTCCATTGCCATCGAGCCGGAGACCATGATCCGGCTCGCGCAGCACCCGAACATCATCGCGGTCAAGGACGCCAAGGCCGATTTCGCGGCCGCCACACGCGTCATGGCTGAGACCGACCTTCTTTTCTACTCCGGGGATGACGGACTGACCCTTCCCTGGATGGCGCTGGGCGCCGTCGGGCTGGTGGGTGTCACAACCCACGTTGCCACCCGGCGCTTCCGCGAACTTATCGACGCTGTCAACGCGAACGACCTCGGAACGGCCCGCAAAATCAACTTCGGCCTCGAGCCTGTGGTACGCGCAACGATGACGCGCGTCCAGGGGGCCGTTGCGGCCAAGCAAATTCTTAAATGGCAGGGAGTCCTGCCCAACTCGATTGTCCGTTTGCCCCTCGTGGAGCCGGACGAAGCCGAGATCGAAACCATTCGCGAGGATTTGGCGCAAGCGGGGCTGGTCTTTTCCTGATCGGGTTTTTCACCGATCGGCAACGACCTGTCCGGCAACCGCCTGGAAAGTAGTGCACTATGACCCAAACCGCCCTTCCCGGCCTTGTCACGCCACCGAAACTCAACCAGGACACCTTGCGGATTGTGCCGCTCGGTGGCCTGGGCGAGATCGGCCGCAACATGACCGTCTTTGAAATCGCCGGCAAACTGCTCATCGTCGACTGCGGCGTCCTCTTTCCGGAGGAAACCCAGCCCGGTGTCGACCTGATCCTGCCCGATTTCTCCTACATCGAAAACCGCATCGCAGATGTCGTCGCCGTCGTGCTGACCCACGGCCACGAAGACCATATCGGCGCCGTTCCTTACCTGCTGCGCCTGCGGAACGACATCCCGCTTGTGGGCTCGCAGCTGACGCTGGCCCTGATCGAGGCGAAGCTGCAGGAACACCGGATCAGGCCCCTGACCCTCACGGTCACCGAAGGCCAAGTGGAGAAGTTCGGCCCGTTCGAGTGCGAGTTCGTCGCGGTCAACCACTCCATTCCCGATGCCCTCGCCGTTTTCCTCCGCACCGCGGGCGGAACCGTCCTGCACACCGGCGACTTCAAGATGGACCAGCTGCCACTGGATGGCCGCATTACGGATTTGCGCCACTTCGCCAAACTGGGCGAAGAAGGCGTCGACCTGTTCATGTCCGATTCCACGAACGCCGACGTTCCGGGTTTCACCACGGCGGAGAAGGAGATCGGTCCCACCCTGGACCGGCTCTTCGGCCAGGCTTCAAAGCGCCTGATCGTCGCCTCGTTCTCCTCGCATGTGCACCGGGTCCAGCAGGTCCTCGACGCCGCTGGCAAGCACAACCGCAAGGTTGCCTTTGTGGGCCGCTCCATGGTCCGCAACATGGCCATTGCCGCCAAGCTGGGCTACCTCGACGTGCCCGATGGCCTCCTGGTGGACATCAAGAACATCGACAACCTGCCGGACAACCGCGTGGTGCTGATGTCCACGGGTTCCCAGGGCGAGCCCATGGCGGCGCTGTCCCGGATGGCCAACGGCGACCACCGTGTGGTGGTCGGCCAGGGCGACACCGTCATCCTGGCCTCCAGCCTCATCCCGGGAAATGAAAACGCGGTGTTCCGCATTATCAACGGCCTGCTCAAGCTTGGCGCGGACGTTATCCACAAAGGCAACGCCAAGGTTCACGTCTCCGGCCACGCCGCCGCCGGTGAGCTGCTGTACTGCTACAACATCCTTGAGCCGCTCAACGCGATGCCGGTGCACGGCGAGACGCGCCACCTGATTGCCAACGGCAAGATCGCCCTGGATTCCGGCGTCCCGGACGAGAGCATCCTGCTGGCGGACAACGGCACCGTGATCGACCTTCACAACCACCAGGCGGACATTGTCGGCCAGGTCGAAGTCGGCTTCGTCTATGTGGACGGCTCCAGCGTCGGCGAAATCACCGACGCCGACCTGAAGGACCGCCAGATGCTGGGCGATGAAGGCTTTATCTCCATCATCACGGTCATCCACCGCGCCACCGGCAAGGTCGTCTCGGGCCCGGAGATCCATGCCCGCGGCGTCGCAGAGGATGACGCCGTATTCGATGAGATCATCCCCAAGATCAACGCTGCGCTGGAGGAAGCCGTGCTCAACCGCACCGACCACACCACGCACCAGCTCCAGCAGGTTGTCCGCCGTGTGGTTGGCACGTGGGTCAACCGCAAGCTCCGCCGCAAGCCCATGATCATCCCGGTGGTCCTTGAGGCTTAACAGCCACAGGAAATGCCTTCGGGAGTATGCCAGGGCCCGGTTCCGCGGAACCGGGCCCTGGCTGTCGGAAGGCAGCGCCATTATGCGCCGGCGGGCCAACATGGAGGCCCGGGAACCGGCGGAAATCCGCGGAATACCGGCCAGGTTCGGGTACCGTGGCAGGTATGGCCACTCGCACCACTTCCGCGCCCAAGGGCAACTCCGGCGGCAACACCGGCGCCAGGTCCGGCAGTTCCGCGGGCCGCGGAGCCGGCTCCACGGCGTCAAGGACCGGCCGGTC
>DATCNU010000205.1:0-9720 GCA_036565085.1 Arthrobacter sp. | reverse complement strand
TCCGGGGAGAGGTCGGCGAGGCTGCCGATAACGTGTTGAACCGCCAGTTCGCGGCAGAGACGGCGCACACCAAGTGGGCTACGGACGTGACCGAGTTCACGATCGGAACCTCCAAGATCTACCTCTCGCCGATTCTCGATCTTTACGACAACCGCGTCATCTCCGCCACGGCCGGGCCGTCGCCAAGCGTCAAGATGGTCACCGACAGCCTCCGCACCGCGATCAACAACCTCAAGCCGAATGAGAAACCGTTAGTTCACTCCGATCAAGGTTTTCAGTATCGCCACTCCCTCTGGCAAGACACGTTGCGGAAGGCTGGGCTCACGCAGTCGATGTCTCGCAAGGGCACCTGTCTCGACAACGCCGCGATGGAGGGCTTCTTCAGCCATCTCAAGGAGGAATGGTTCCGCATTCAGCAACCCGAAACCCTCGAGCAGTTCCACACAGGGCTATCCGAGTACCTGCAGTGGTAGAACACCGCACGCATCCAGAAGCGGCTCGGCTACCTCAGCCCCGACGAATACCGGGCACAAGTCCTCACAACCCAGTAAGGTTTCAATTCCAAGTCCAACTATCGGGGACCGCTCCAACAATGTCCGCACCCCTTTGGCCGGACAACCGATCACATTCGCTCCCGGCCTGACCGCAGAAAGCTGTTTTTCCAAGCAAGGAATCATCGAGAAATAGCGTCCAGGTCATGTCGTCAACACAACTCCTAGCCATGAATGAGTGATGGCCAACAACGGCCACCAGAAACCAGCCAGAAACGAGGTACGAATGACCATTCATCCCAGCAGGCGGAGGGCCAACCAGCCAGGACCCTGACCCCGCCAACCACACAACTTCACAGGCCACTGCGGCGCCAGGCACCGACCGCGGCCAGGATCAGAGGGGCCCGCGGAGGGTCAATGTGCACACGTTAAACGCAAAACCCCCCCTGAACAGGGAAAACACGTGCCCGAGGTGGGACTCGAACCCACACACCTTTCGATACCGCATTTTGAGTGCGGCGCGTCTGCCAATTCCGCCACTCGGGCGCGGAAGGTACGGAAGCAAACAGGTACGCCCACAGCTGATTGTGAGCAACGCGATCGCTTCACGTACGCGGAATTACTCTACCTCCAGATAGGCTGAATTCCAGAATCGCGCCGCCGACGCCGCAATCGACCCATGCAGATCAAGTACCGAGCGGGCGCACCTAAGATAGTGATGTTCCCGCCGTACCTTTCCAAGGAGATCCCGTGACTGAACCGACGGAGTCAAAAAGCACGTCCCAGCCGGCCCGCCGCGTCATTGTGGCCGAGGATGAGACCCTCATCCGCCTCGACATCATCGAGATCCTGCGCGGCGAGGGCTACGACGTTGTGGGCGAAGCCGACAACGGCGAGAAGGCCGTGCAGCTCGCAGAGGAACTCAAGCCGGACCTCGTCCTGATGGACGTCAAGATGCCCGTCATGGACGGCATCTCCGCAGCCGAGAAGATCGTCAAGGCCCGCATCGCCCCGGTGGTGCTGCTGACCGCCTTCAGCCAGAAGGAGCTTGTGGAGCGGGCACGCGACGCCGGCGCCATGGCCTACGTGGTCAAGCCCTTCACCCCCGCCGACCTCATCCCGGCACTGGAGATCGCCCTCTCACGGCACGAGGAAATCAAGGCCCTCGAAAGCGAAGTGTCCGACCTGCAGGAGCAGTTCGCCACCCGCAAGCTCGTAGAGCGCGCCAAGAGCCTCCTGACCACCAAGATGGGCCTCACCGAACCTGAGGCCTTCCGCTGGATCCAGAAAACCTCCATGGACCGCCGCCTCAGCATGCGTGAAGTCGCCGAGACCATCATCAACCAGGTCAACTGACGCACCGACAGACTGCCAAGCACGACAGACAGCAAAGCACAAGACATAAACAAAAGGGGAGGGTCCCCGCCAGTTCATCCTGGCGGGGACCCTCCCCTTTTTCTTTGAAGCTTACTTCTTCTTCTTTTCCGGCCACGGGCCGAGCTTTTCCTTGTTCACGGCCGGCTCGCCGAGGCCCGTGGTGTCGGCGAGGTCGCCCACCTTGTGCACCTTCAGCGAGTTGGTGGAACCCGCCTTTCCTGGAGGGGAACCGGCAGCAATGACTACCAGGTCGCCGTCGTCCACCAGATCCATTTCCAGCAGGCTGCGGTCAACCTGGGCGGTCATTTCATCGGTGTGGCCCACCATGGGAACCAGCACCGGCTGGATGCCCCACGTCAGCGCCAATTGGTTCCACACGTGCTCCACCGGGGTAAAGGCGAACACCGGCTTGATCGGGCGCAGTCGGGAGAGGCGGCGTGCCGAGTCGCCGGACTGGGTGAAGGTACAGATGTACTTTGCGTCCAGCTGGTCGGCGATTTCGACGGCGGCACGCGTGATGGCGCCGCCACGGGTCTTGGGCTTGGTACCCAGCGGAGGGACGCGCTCAAGCCCGTGGACCTCGGTGGACTCAATGATGCGGGCCATGACCTTCACGGTTTCGATCGGGTACTTGCCCACACTGGTCTCGCCCGAAAGCATGACGGCGTCTGCACCGTCGAGCACGGCGTTGGCGCAGTCAGAGGCTTCCGCACGGGTCGGGCGCGGGTTGTCGATCATGGATTCCAGAACCTGGGTTGCCACGATGACCGGCTTGGCCCAGCGGCGGGCCAGTTCAATGGCACGCTTCTGGACGATCGGCACTTCCTCCAGCGGAAGCTCTACGCCGAGGTCGCCACGGGCCACCATGATGGCGTCGAAAGCGTCGATGATCTCGTGCAGCTGCTCCACAGCCTGCGGCTTTTCGATCTTGGCGATGACCGGCACACGGCGGCCCTCTTCGTCCATGATCTCGTGCACGCGCACTATGTCAGAAGCGTCCCGAACGAACGACAGCGCGATCATGTCGACGCCGCGCCGCATGGCCCAGCGGAGGTCGTCCTCGTCCTTTTCACTGAGCGCCGGTACGTTGACTGCAACACCCGGGAGGTTGATGCCCTTGTTGTTGGACACCATGCCTCCCACCGTCACCACGGTAACGACCTTGACGTCGTCAACCTCGATGGCGCGCAGGGCCACCTTGCCGTCGTCGATGAGCAGGGCATCGCCCACATTGACGTCCTCGGTGAGGCTCTTCAGCGTGGTGGAGCAGATGTCCCGGGTCCCCGGAACGTCTGCGGTGGTGATCGTGAACGTGTCGCCCACGGCCAGGGCATGCGGGCCGTCGACGAAACGGCCCAGCCGGATCTTCGGGCCCTGGAGGTCAGCCATGACTGCCACGGGCTTGTTCAGCGAGGCCGAGGCCTTGCGGACATTTTCATAGGTGTTGTCGTGCACGGAATAGTCGCCGTGGCTCATGTTCATCCGGGCAACATCCACGCCGGCTTCCAACACCGCGAGGGTGTTTTCAAAGCTGGCAATTGCCGGTCCGAAAGTGGCCACAATTTTAGCGCGTCTCATATACCTACCCTAGTAGTTTGCTGCATTGGTTAAGTTGTTGTGGAGATGAACGTACGGCGTCGCCCGCATCCGCGGGCCGGCCCAGTCACAGAACAGCGATGGCCCGATCTGTAGGGGCCACCGGAGCGGGCAGGATCGTGCTGCCCATCAGGAACTTGTCCACGGCGGCAGCACAGGCGCGGCCTTCGGCTATGGCCCACACAATGAGTGACTGGCCGCGGCCGGCGTCGCCTGCAACGAAGATGCCCTCGGTGTTGGTCATGTAGTACCCGTCCCGGGACACGTTTCCGCGTCCGTCGAACTCGGCGCTCACCTGTTCAGTGATGCCAGCCGGCTCGGCGCCGGTGAAGCCCAGGGCCAGGAACACCAGGTCCGCGGGGATAATCCGTTCGGTGCCGGCCTGGGGCAGCCGCTTGCCGTCGACGAATTCCGTTTCGGCGACCTTGACGCCGGTCAGCTTTCCGTTCTCGCCGACAAACTCCACGGTGGAGGCGAGGTAGGTGCGTTCGCCGCCTTCCTCGTGCGCGCTGGCAACCTCAAAGAGGGTGGGGAAGGTTGGCCACGGCTGGTGCCCTGCCCGTTCGGCGGGCGGCTGCTTGCCGATGGCCAGGGTGGTCACGGAAGCTGCACCGTGGCGGTGGGCGGTGCCGAGGCAGTCCGCGCCGGTGTCGCCGCCGCCGAGGATGATCACGTGCTTGCCCTTGGCGTGGATCTGGTTCTCCACCGGCTCCCCCGCCACCACACGGTTGGCAGGTACCAGGTAATCCATGGCGAAGTGCACGCCGTCCAGGCCACGGCCCGGGATGGGCAGGTCACGCGGAACGGTGGCACCGGTGCACACCACAACCGCGTCATAGCGGCGGCGCAGCTGCTCCCAGGTCACATCGGTGCCCACGGCAACGCCGGTGCGGAAGCGGGTGCCCTCCTCCTTCATCTGCTCGACGCGGCGGTCAACCTGCTCCTTTTCCATCTTGAAATCCGGGATTCCGTAGCGCAGCAGGCCCCCGATCCTGTCGTCGCGCTCGTACACAGCGACGGTGTGGCCCACCCGGGTCAGCTGCTGTGCCGCGGCGAGTCCCGCGGGCCCGGAGCCGACGACGGCAACGGTCTTTCCGGTCAGGCGCGCCGGTGGCAGCGGGTTGACCCAGCCGTTCTCAAACGCCTGGTCGATGATGGAGACTTCGACCTGCTTAATGGTGACGGCCGGCTGGTTGATGCCCAGCACGCACGAGGCCTCACAGGGCGCCGGGCAGAGCCGGCCGGTGAATTCCGGGAAGTTGTTGGTGGCGTGGAGCCGCTCAATCGCTTCCTCCCCCTTGTCCCGCCAGATGAGGTCGTTCCATTCCGGAATCAGGTTCCCCAGCGGGCAGCCCTGGTGACAGAAAGGAACGCCACAGTCCATGCACCGGCCGGCCTGGGCCTTCAGGACACCTTTTTCCTGGGCCTCGTACACTTCCTTCCAATCCATGATGCGGACTGGAACTGGGCGCCGTGGCTGCGTTTCACGCTGGCGTACTTTCAGAAATCCGCGTGGATCAGCCACCGGTCACCTCCAGGATTCGAGACCATACTTCTTCGCCGTCGGGGTCAAGGCCCTCTTCGATGGCGTCAAGACGGGTTTGCAGGACAGCCGCGTAATCACGCGGCAGCACTTTGGTAATACGGGCCGCGGTGTCGTCGAAGTTCTCCAACAGCCGCGCTGCCAGCAGGGATTCCGTCTCCTCGTGGTGCTTGACCAGGAGCCCGTGGACAATGTCCCGGTCCTCGGCGTCGAGTTCGAGGAGCTGGATTTCGCCAGACTGCAGGGCATCCTTGTTCACGCGCGTGGTCCGCAGGTCCAGCACGTACGCGGTGCCGCCGGACATGCCGGCACCGAAGTTGCGGCCGGTGCGGCCGATGATCAGCGTCTGGCCGCCCGTCATGTACTCGCAGCCGTGATCGCCAATGCCTTCGACGACGGCGGTCGCGCCCGAGTTCCGGACCAGGAAGCGTTCGCCCACCTGGCCGCGGAGGAACATCTCGCCGCTCGTGGCGCCGTAGCCGATGACGTTGCCGGCGATGACGTTAGCCTCCGCCTTGAACACGTTGGTGCGGTCCGGCCGGACGATGATCCGTCCGCCCGACAGCCCCTTGCCCACGTAGTCATTGGAGTCACCGAACAGGCGCAGCGTGATGCCGGCTGGCAGGAACGCGCCCAGGGACTGGCCAGCGGTGCCGGTCAAGGTGATGTCGATGGTATCCGTTGCCAGCACATCGGTGCTGAACGTCTTGGTGACGACGTGGCCCAGCATCGTGCCCACAGAGCGGTCGGTGTTGATGACGTCCACGGCAATCTTGACCGGGCTGCGGTCCGTCAGCGCTTCCGTTGCCATGGTGATCAGGCGCTGGTCGAAGTGCTTGTCCAACTCGTGGTTCTGCGACGTGAGGTTGCGCATCGGGGCGTCGTCGTCGAACTCCAGACCGTGCAGGATCGGGTCCAGGTCCAGGCCCTCGGCCTTCCAGTGGTTAATGGCATCCCGGGCATCCAGCATTTCGGCGTGGCCGATTGCCTCCTCCAGGCTGCGGAAACCAAGCTCGGCAAGGATCTCGCGGACTTCCTCGGCCAGGAATTCGAAGAAGTTCACCACGAACTCGGGCTTGCCGTTGAAGCGGGCCCGCAGCTCAGGGTTCTGCGTCGCGACGCCCACCGGGCACGTGTCCAGGTGGCATACGCGCATCATGATGCAACCGGACACCACCAGCGGAGCCGTGGCAAATCCGAACTCTTCACCGCCCAGCAGTGCGGCGATAACGACGTCGCGGCCGGTCTTGAGCTGGCCGTCCACCTGCACCACCACGCGGTCACGGAGACCGTTAAGCATGAGGGTCTGCTGTGTCTCTGCGAGACCCAGCTCCCACGGCACACCCGCGTGCTTGAGGGAGTTCAGCGGCGAAGCGCCGGTTCCGCCGTCGTGGCCGGACACGAGCACGACGTCGGCCTTCGCCTTGGTGACACCGGCGGCAACTGTGCCGATCCCCACCTCGGAGACGAGCTTGACGTGCACGCGGGCCGTCGGGTTGGCGCGCTTCGCATCGTAGATGAGCTGCGCGAGGTCCTCGATGGAGTAAATGTCGTGGTGCGGGGGCGGCGAAATGAGGCCGACGCCGGGAGTGGAGTGCCGTGTCCGGGCCACCCACGGGTAGACCTTCTGGGCCATCAGCTGCCCGCCTTCGCCCGGCTTGGCACCCTGCGCCATTTTGATCTGGATGTCGTCGGCGTTGCTCAGGTACAGGCTGGTGACGCCGAACCGGCCGGACGCGATCTGCTTGACGGCAGAGCGGCGCTCGGGGTCCAGCAGGCGGTCCACGTCCTCGCCGCCTTCACCTGTGTTGGACTTGCCGCCCAGCCGGTTCATGGCGATCGCCAGTGTCTCGTGCGCCTCCTTGGAGATCGAGCCGTAGCTCATGGCTCCGGTGGAAAAACGCTTGACGATGCTGGAGACGGGCTCCACTTCCTCAAGCGGCACCGCGGGACGCTCACCTGCCTTGAACTTGAGCAGCCCGCGCAGGGTCATCAGGTTCTCGGACTGGTCGTCCACGCCCCTGGTGTACGCCTTGAAAATGTCGTAGCGCCGTTCACGCGTGGCGTGCTGCAGGCGGAAGACGGTCTCCGGGTTGAACAGGTGCGGCTCGCCGTCGCGGCGCCACTGGTATTCGCCGCCGCCCAGGAGCGGGCGGTGAGGCAGTTCGATGCCGCCCTCGGGATAGGCCATCTGGTGCCGTGCGGAAACTTCCGCGGCGATGACGTCAAGTCCCACGCCGCCGAGCTGCGAGTGCGTGCCGGCGAAGAACTCATCCACGAGTTCCTGTCCGAGGCCCAGGGCCTCGAACGTCTGCGCGCCCGTGTACGACGCGACGGTGGAGATGCCCATCTTGGACATGATCTTCAGGACACCCTTGCCCAGGCCCTTGATGAGGTTGTAGACCCCGTCCTGCGGCGTCACACCCACCACGTCGCCTGAAGCGATGAGCTGTTCCACGGATTCCATGGCCAGGTACGGGTTGACTGCGGACGCCCCGTAGCCAATGAGCACGGCCACGTGGTGTGTCTCGCGGACGTCGCCGGCCTCGACCACCAGGGCAGTCTTGGTGCGGTTGGCGCTGCGCAACAGGTGGTGGTGCACAGCACTGACCAGGAGCAGCGACGGGATGGGCGCCCACTGCGCGTTCGAGTCACGGTCGGACAGCACAACGTACTGGACACCGCGGTTGATGGCGCCGGACACCTGCTCGCAGATCTCGGTGAGCCGGGCGCGGAGCGCGTTCTCGCCGCCTTCGGGGCGGTAGAGACCGCGGACCTTCATGGCGACCTTGTCGCCGTCGGCGTTTTCGATGTTGGCGATCTTGGCCAGCTGGTCATTGTTGATCACCGGGAAAGGCAGCGAGACCTGGGGCTGGCGGACCTGCTTGGTGTCCAGCAGGTTGCCGTTGGGACCGATGGCACAGGTCAGCGAGGTGACCAGCTCTTCGCGGATAGCATCCAGGGGCGGGTTGGTCACCTGCGCGAAGGACTGCACAAAGTAGTCGAAGAGCAGGCGGGGACGCTTGGACAGCACAGCCACGGGAGTGTCCGAGCCCATGGCACCAAGCGGTTCGGCGCCAGTGCGGGCCATCGGGCCGAGCAGGATCCTCAGCTCTTCGGTGGTGTACCCGAAGGTCCGCTGGCGGATGTTCACGGAGGCGGCCGTGTGGACCACGTGCTCCCGCTCGGGAAGGTCCTTGAGGTCGATCAGGTTGTCCTTGACCCATTCGGCCCAGGGGTTCGCCGCGGCCACCTCAGCCTTGACCTCTTCATCGTCGATGATCCGGCCGGCCTCGGTGTCCACCAGGAACATCTTGCCCGGGGAGACGCGGCCCTTTTTGACCACCTTGGAAGGCTCGACGTCGATGACGCCCACCTCGGAGGCGAACACCACCAGTCCGTCTTCGGTGATCCAGTAGCGTCCGGGGCGCAGGCCGTTGCGGTCGAGGGTGGCGCCCACCAGGTTGCCGTCGGTGAAGGAGACTGCAGCGGGACCGTCCCACGGTTCCATCAGCAGCGAGTGGTATTCGTAGAAGGCCTTCCGGGCCGGATCCATGGTGGCGTGGTTTTCCCACGCCTCGGGGATCATCATCATGATCGAGTGTGTGATGGGGCGGCCGGACAGCCACAGCAGCTCAGCCACCTCATCAAAGGACGCGGAGTCCGATGCCCCCGGCGTGCAGATGGGGTAGAGCTCCTCCGGCGAATCGCCCAGCAGCGGGTTGGCGAGCTGCGACTGCCGGGCACGCATCCAGTTGCGGTTGCCCTTGACCGTGTTGATTTCACCGTTGTGGGCGATGGTGCGGAACGGCTGGGCCAGCGGCCAGGACGGGAACGTATTCGTGGAGAAGCGGGAGTGCACGATGGCCAGCTTGGTCTTGAACCGCTTGTCCGAAAGATCCGGGTAGAACGGCTCCAGCTGGGCGGTGGTGAGCATGCCCTTGTAGACGATGGTGCGCGACGACAGCGACGGGAAGTACACGCCAAACTTGTTCTGCGCACGCTTGCGGATACGCCAGGCCCGGGAGTCCAGCTCTTTCCGGTCAAGTTCCCGGCCGTCGGCGGCGGCCAGGAAGGGCTGGGAGAAGTACGGCATGCAGGCGCGGGCCATGGCCCCGACCAGGTCCGCGACGATCGGCACTTCACGCCAGCCAAGGACAACCAGGCCCTCATCCGCGGCCAGGCCCTCAATGCCGGCCTTCGCGGCATCGGCTTCGCGCTGCTCAGCCGGCAGGAAGGCGGTACCCGCTATGTACTGGCCCGGTGCGGGAAGTTCGAATTCCGTGACTGCGCGGAAGAACTCATCCGGGATCTGCATCAGGAGGCCGGCTCCGTCACCGGTTCCTTCGTCAGCGCCCACGGCGCCACGGTGTTCAAGGTTGCGCAGGGCAGTCAGCGCGGCGTCCACAATGTCGTAACCGGGCTCGCCGCGGAGGGTGGCAATGATCGCAAGACCGCAGGCGTCCTTCTCCTGCTCCGGGTTGTAGAGCCCGCGTGCCTCCGGCAGCGCTGCGAAGCGCTTGAACGGCGACATGGCAGTCTCAGGCTGGTCCGGTTCGGACCAGCTGGGAGTGTGAAGAGTTTGGGTCATGGGAGACGTCCTTCCTCCTGATCGTGCGTATGGAAGGGACACCGTTGGCCCCACTCAGAGCGCCTCTGTGATGGGCACAACAAAGTGTTAATTACTGGAAATTGTAGGCCAGCCGGGCCTGC
>DATCNU010000204.1:0-2006 GCA_036565085.1 Arthrobacter sp. | reverse complement strand
GGGTCCACCGCCCAGGAGCCTCCGCGCAGCACCTTGTAGTCAGACCCGAAAAACACTTCGCTGTATTCCTGATAGGGGAATGCGTTGAATCCGGGGTAGGGGCGGAAGTCGCTGGAGACCCATTCCCAGACATCACCGATGAGCTGGCGCACCCCCAGCGGTGAGGCCCCGCCGGGGTACGAGCCGGCGGGGGAAGGCCGGAGGGCTGATCCGCCAAGGTTCGCGTGATGGGGTGCAGGATCTTCATCTCCCCACGGGTAGCGCCGCGAACGCCCGGACCCGGGGTCATAGCGCGCAGCCTTTTCCCACTCCGCCTCGGTCGGAAGCCGGCGCCCGGCCCAGCGGGCGTAGGCGTCCGCTTCGAACCAGCACACGTGCTGCACCGGCTCGTCTTCCGGCACCGGTTCAACGACGCCGAACCTGGTCCTGATCCAGCGGTCACCGTCGCGTTCCCAGTACTTGGGCGCCACCAGGCCGGCTTCCCTGACGTGGTTCCATCCCTGGGCGGTCCACCAGCGAGGGTTCCGGTAGCCGCCGTCATCTATGAAAGACCGGTAGGCGCCGTTGGTCACCGGAATGGTGTCGATCCAGTAGCCGGGCACGTCCACCTCATGGGCTGGGCGTTCGTTGTCCAATGCCCACGGTTCCACCGAGGTCCCCATCATGAACGGCCCTGCCGGGACCAGCACCTCCTTCGCCAGGGAGTGCCGGTCCGCGGGCAGGACGTCGGCCGCCAATGGCCGGGCCTGCAGGACCGGCGTGCCGACGCGGAGCTGGTGCGTGGCCAGCATCGTCTCGTCGTGCTGCTGCTCGTGCTGGATGATCATTCCGAAGGCGAAGCCCCGGTCCAGCAGCGGCGAGCCTCCCAAAGGTGTCCGGTCCAGGATATCGAGCGATTTGGCACGGACCTGGGCAATGTACTTTCGGGACTCCACCGGCGAGAGCAGCGGCAGCGAGGGCCGGGCGCTGCGCGGATGCTCGAACGCGTCGTACATCTGGTCGAGGTCGCACCGAAGCGGCCCCATTTTGCCGACGTCGCGCACCAGCCAGATTTCCTCCTGGCTGCCCACATGCGCCAAGTCCCAGACCAGCGGTGACATCAGCGGTGAGTGCTGCTTCAGCAGATCTTCCTCGTCGCACGCCGTCAGCGCATGCGTCCGTTTCCGGGCCCTTTCCAGCCCGTCGGCGATGAAAGCCCTGAGAATCTCGGGGTCGGTATCGGACCCGTGAAAGTTATCTGGCATTTTCGCGATCCTCCTCGTACTGTGACGGACCAAAATAACTGCCGGTCCTTTGCCACCGGTCCAGCCGCTGGTCCGCAGGGCACCGGCCCCGCGCCGTATAGCGGTCAACGAAATCCTCCGCCCGGCTTCTCGTGGCGGCGTCAGCTCCCAAACGGGGCAATGCCATCAGAGCGGCCTCGGCGCAGCCGAGGGCCGCCGAGGCGAGCACGGGATCCGCCAGGGCGTGACGGGCGGCCGTCCTGATCGGATCGGGCAGGGAAGCAACCGGGGCGCAGGCCTCTTCGGCGAGGTCGGCTGCGTGTTCATCGTCCATGAGCGCGGTCACCATGGCCGTAACCGGCTCCCAATCGCTGCCTGCCTGTGCGTCGATCACCCTGATCTCAAGGAACCCCCGCGGCCGGACAGGCGGGAACAGGGTTGTCAGGTGGTATTCCAGATCAGCCAGCGTGGCGGCCCTCGGGCCCTCCCCGCGCAGCCAGTTCCGCATCGTCAGCCCGCGCGGGGCCGTCCAAGAAGCCGTCACCGAGGGGATGCACAGCACCAGCGCGTCGAGGGCGTAGCGTGCCCAGGCCAGGCGCGGGTCCGCCGAGGGGGGAACCGTGGCGGTCCGGGTAGGGTCCATGGCCAGCCAGATCCGCTGCCGGTTGCTGTTCCAGCCGTTGGGGAGGCCGTGAAGGAACGGGGAATTGGCGAACATGGCAACCAGGACCGGCAGGAGATTGTGCAGCCGCTTCCAACGTTGCGCCGCGCCGCTGGTCCCGG
>DATCNU010000203.1:0-11389 GCA_036565085.1 Arthrobacter sp. | reverse complement strand
TGGCGCTGCTTGTGGCGCGGGTTCTCGCAGATCACCATGACCCGGCCATTACGGCGGATCACTTTGCACTTTTCGCAGATCTGCTTGACGCTCGGCTTGACCTTCATGGCATTCCTTTGCGTGTGGCAGTTGGTCAACTGGTGCAGCCTTCAGCCCAAAGCTGAGACCGCCCAGAATTTACTTGTAGCGGTAGACGATACGACCCCGGGTGAGGTCATATGGGCTCAGTTCCACCACTACCCGGTCCTCAGGGAGAATCCTGATGTAGTGCTGGCGCATCTTGCCTGAGATATGTGCCAGAACGATGTGCTTGTTGGTGAGCTCAACGCGAAACATCGCGTTGGGCAGCGCTTCAGTCACAACGCCCTCGATCTCAATGACCCCGTCCTTCTTGGCCATACCCTCCGCTAACTGTTGTTGCCGCAGCCCTCCGGATTGCACCGGGCATGGCTACGAACGTTTTGTGATTGATTGATCATCCACAGCCAGACCTCAAATGGGCGTGGCAGGGCAGACAACCAACAAACAACACTACGCCACTTCGGCGTGAATGTTAAATCCAGCCATGTTAGCGCAAAGTGCTCCCGTACGCACCATATTGGCCTCCGGGAGTTGAAACAGCCCCCGCACTGGACACCCCGTCCAGGATGGCCAAACGGACGACGTCGGCTGCCGCGCTCTGCAGGGTGATCAGACTCACCTGACGGGCGGCTTCCGTGCTGCGGTCCAGCGCGACGGCGCCCGTAGCCAGACAGAACACCGTGTCCCCGTCCGCCAGGGTGTGGCTCGGATTGAGGGCCCGGGCAATTCCTGCCTGGGCAGCAGAGGCAGTCCGCTTGCACTCCGCCTTCCCGAGGACCGCGTTGGTCGCCACTACGACGAGGGTGGTGTTGGGTCCTGGCGGCGCGGTGGGCCCGGCGTCCGTCGGTCGGGCGTCCGTCGGTCCGGGGGGCGCCACCACCGGCAGTCCCAGCGCGTTCACCACGGCCAGTGCGCCGATGAAAACGCCGTTCTCCAGCGTGGCCGACGCCGTGCCGACTCCCCCTTTGAACTGCCCTCGCGCTATGAGCGCTCCGGTGCCGGCGCCCACGTTGCCGCGCCCGACGTCGTGGCCTTCCGGTTGCGCGGCGGCCGTGACGGCTGCCGCGTAACCCATGTCCGCCGTCGGGCGCGCTGAGAAGTCGCCACCGCGGCCGAGGTCGAAAATTGCTGCCGCCGGGACGATCGGCACCACGCCGCCCGGAACGGCGAAGCCCCTGCCGTTCTCCTCGCACCAGCGCTGGACGCCGTGTGCTGTCACCAGGCCGTAAGCGCTGCCGCCAGTCAGGACCACCGCGTCAACGGACGACGTGAGTGTGGTGGGGGCCAGTGCGTCCGTCTCATGGGTTGCGGGGCCTCCCCCGCCGACGTCGACCGACCCGACAGTGCCCGGCGGCGGAAGAACCACCGTTACTCCGGTAAGCCAGCCGCCGTCGGACTTCTGCTGGTGCCCCACGCGTAATCCCTGCACATCCGTGATCGATCCCATGGCTCCATTGTGCCCCTGCGGACGGCACAGCCGTCCGGAACCGGCGCGGAAGCGGAACAGTTCGCGCCACCCGCGGCAACAGTCGGTGAACGGCTCCGGAAGCCTTGGACAACAATGCATCCCAGGCCCCATTGGCGCCTGCCGGAGCGTCGCCGGGTGTGATGGAGTGATCTCGAATCCGTTCCCGCTGCCCTGCCCCCGCAGGCCTTCCGATTGAGATCCATGACCCCACAGCTCACAGCCAGGCCGGTCAGTTCCCAGGCCGACACGGCGGCCGCCGGCAGAGCACGGAACCTGGGCGCCGTTCCTCCGCATTCCCGCAAGCGCTGGACCGTCCGGAGCCGGCGTGACTTCCTTGTCTTCATCGCCCTGGCACTCCCCAACCTTGCCCTGATCTTCGTGTTCACCTACCTGCCGCTGATCAACAACATCTATTATTCGACCCTGGACTGGACGCTCGGCTCGGCGTCCGCCACCGTCGTCGGACTTGAGAACTACGTGACGTTCCTTACCGGCGCCGATGCCGGCAAGGTACTGGGGACCACCGCGGTGTTCACCGTTGCCACAGTGGGCGGCTCCATGGTCCTGGGCCTGCTCGTGGCCCTGGCGCTGAACAGCAAGGTCCGCGGCACCACCTTCGCCCGGGCCGCAGTGTTCGCGCCGTACGTCCTCTCGGGGGTCGGCGTCGGGCTGGTCTGGCTGTTCATCTTCGACCCCGGCTACGGCGTGCTCGCGTGGATCCTGCGCGGACTGGGCCAGCAGAGCCCACAGTGGATCAACGATCCGCAGCTCTCCCTGCTGATGGTGATCATCGTCTACGTGTGGAAGAACCTGGGCTACTGTGCCGTGGTCTTCCTCGCCGGGCTGCAGTCGCTGCCGAACGATGTGCTGGAGGCTGCGGCACTGGACGGTGCCGGCGGCTACCGGCGGTTCCTCAGCATCTCCCTGCCCCTCCTGTCCCCCACCACGTTCTTCCTGCTGATCACCACGATGATCAGTTCGCTGCAGGCCTTCGACCTGATCCGGATCATGACGCCGCTGGGAAACGGCACCAGCACCCTGATCTACGAGGCCTACCTCCAGGCCTTCGGCGCATACAACCGTGCGGGCTATTCAGCCGCGATCTCGGTGATCCTCTTCGTGATCCTGCTGGTCATCACCGTGCTGCAACTCCGCTTCGTGGAACGAAAGGTGCACTACTCATGAGCGCCCCCACCGCCCCTTCCGCTCCCGCCACGGCGGCGCCGCTCCCAGCAAAGGGACAGCACGACGGCGGCACCCCGCCCCGGGCTTTCAGCCGCGCCAACCTTGCGGCGACCCTGGTTGGTGGCTACCTGCCGCTGGTTGTCGCCGTCCTGGTGGTCTTCCTGCCCCTGCTGTGGATGGTGTTGAGCTCGTTCAAGCAGCCGGGCGAGATCGTCACGACGGACCTGAAGCTGCTGCCCGGAAGCCTCAATCCCGAGAACTACAAGGTGGCCATGACCACCGTCCCCTTCGGCCAGTTCTTCCTGAACAGCACCATCGTCACCGTCGTTGGCGGCGGGATCAAAGTCCTCCTGGCCATCCTGACGGCCTACGCCCTGGTGTTTGTGCGTTTCCCGGCCAAGAACCTCATCTTCGTCCTGATCCTCGTGGCCCTGATGGTTCCGGCCCAGGTGTCCATCCTGCCCAACTACATCCTCATCGCCGGAATGGGCGGAAAGAACACCCTCTGGGGAATCATCCTGCCCGGACTCGGCACAGCCTTTGGCACGTTCCTGCTCCGCCAGCACTTCCTGACCCTCCCGGCTTCCATCCTTGAGGCTGCGGAAATCGACGGCGCGGGGCACTGGCGGCGTCTCTGGCAGGTGGTTGCCCCGGTTTCGCTGCCCTCCATCGCCACGGTGGCCCTGGTCACGGTGGTCAGCGAGTGGAACGAATACATCTGGCCGCTGATCATCACTGACAGGCCGGAGAGCATGACCCTGCCGGTTGGCCTGACCCTGCTGCAGAACTCCGAGAGCAACGGCGCCGGCTGGGGCATCATGATGGCCGGTGCCGTGCTGGTGATCCTGCCCATCCTGGTGGTGTTCGCCATGCTGCAGCGCTACATCGTGGCCGGCCTGACCCAGGGCAGCGTCACCGGCTGACACCGGCCGCGGTCCCTCGATTCCTCCTCCGGCACCACTCCTCCATCACCGCATCCCGCCGCAACCACCGGCACCACTGAAAGGCACCACCATGGCACCCAGCCTTGACCGCAGACTGTTCCTCTCACTCGCCGGGGCAGGCGCGGGCGCTGCCGCGCTCAGTGCCTGCGGAGGTCCGTCCACCGCCCCCGCCGGCGGCGGCACCGAACCGTCGGCGATCAACTTCGACGGCGTCAAGCCGGCCGCGTCCATCGACTTCTGGTCCAACCACCCGGGCAAGTCACAGGACGTGGAGCAGGCCACCATTGACAAGTTCCAGGCCAAGTACCCTGACATCAAGGTCAACCTCATCACGGCGGGCGCCAACTACGAGGAAATCGCCCAGAAGTTCCAAACCGCCCAGGCCGCGAAGTCCGGGCTGCCGGCGCTGGTAGTCCTCTCCGACGTGTGGTGGTTCCGCTACTACCTGAACGAAAGCATCATCCCGCTCGATTCGCTGATCTCCAAGCTGGACGTCAAGCTGGACGACTTCCGCACGTCCCTGGTGGACGACTACAAGTACGACAACAAGCTCTGGGCCCTCCCGTACGGCCGGTCCACCCCGCTCTTCTACTACAACAAGGACCACTTCGCCGCAGCGGGCCTGCCTGACCGGGCGCCGGCAACGTGGCAGGAATTTGCTGAATGGGCCCCGAAACTCAAGGCAGGCTCCGGTGCCCAGTACGCCTTCATGCACCCGGCCCTGGCCGGCTACGCGGGGTGGACGCTGCAGAACAACCTGTGGGGCGATGGCGGCGGCTGGTCCAACGGCTGGGATATCACCTGTGACTCGGCCGAATCAGTCAAGGCACTGCAGGCTGTCCAGGACTCGGTATACAAGGATGCCTGGGCAGGGGTCTCATCGAAGGACTCGGCTGACGACTTCGCTGCCGGCCTTGCCTCGGCAACACTGTCATCCACCGGGTCAATGATTGGAATCCTGAAGTCCGCGACGTTCAACGTGGGCGTCGGGTTCCTGCCGGGAGGTTCGAAGGCCACCACGAAGGTGTGCCCCACCGGCGGCGCCGGCCTGGGCATCCCCAGTGGTGTCACCAGGGAAGAGCAGCTCGCAGCAGCCACCTTCCTTCAGTTCGTCACAGAACCCGAGAACACGGCGGCGTTCTCGGCGGCTACCGGGTACATGCCGACCCGCATGTCGGCCGACATGTCTGCCGTACTCGCCAGGACCCCGCAGATCAAGACGGCCATGGACCAGCTGGCTGTCACCAAGGTCCAGGACAACGCCCGCGCGTTCCTGCCGGGCGCCGACCAGGAGATGGCGAAGGCGGCTGCCAAGATCCTGACCCAGCAGGCCGACGTCAAGGCAACCATGGCCGAGCTGAAGACCACCCTTGAGGGCCTGTACACGAAGGACGTCAAGCCGAAGCTCAAGGCCTGACCACCGGTGCCGCGGGGTCCCGCGCTTAAGGGATGGGGACGGGAACGACGCCGAGCGGCACCAGGTGCTCAGCGCCGCCGTCGGGAGCCGAGAGCACCCAGATGCCCTTTTCGTGGACCGCTACAGTATGCTCCCACTGGCACGAGCGCTTCCCGTCAGTGGTCACCACGGTCCAGTCGTCGTCGAGGACGGCCGTTTCGATGCTGCCGCGGACCAGCATGGGTTCGATGGCAAGGCACAGGCCGGGGCGGAGTTTGGGTCCGCGGTGGCTGGTCCGGTAGTTGAGCACGTCCGGCGCCATGTGCATCTCCGAGCCGATGCCGTGGCCCACGTAGTCCTCCAGGATGCCCAGCGGCTTGCCGGTCACGGAGGACACATAGTCGTCGATGGCCGCGCCGACGTCGCCCACGTGGGTTCCCGTGGCCAGCGCCGCGATGCCCCGCCACATGGCTGCCTGCGTGACGTCGGAGAGCCGCTGGTCCTCAGGGTCCGCCTCGCCCACGATGACGGTGCGTGCGGAGTCGGAGTGCCAGCCGTCCACAATCGCGCCGCCGTCGATCGAAAGGATGTCGCCATCCCTGAGGACACGGGGGCCCGGGATGCCGTGCACTACCTCCTCGTTCACCGAGGTGCAGATGGTGGCCGGGAATCCGTGATAGCCGCGGAAGTTCGACTTGGCGCCGGCTTCATTGAGTACAGCGGCGAATACGTCGTCGAGGTGTTTGGTGGTGACTCCCGGAACAGCCGCGGCTGCGGCGGCATCGAGTGCACGGCTCAGCACGAGGCCTGCTTCGCGCATGGTGCGCATCTGCGCGTTGGTCTTGTATTCGATACGGGGCTGGCCGAAGGCCATGGTGCGTCCTCTCAATGGCTGAGGCTCCTCCCGGAAACCGGGAGGAGCCTCGAATAAACCTGTGCCTGAAATCAGGCGGTCTGCGCCGCCTTGATGGCCTGCATCACGCGGTCGGTGACTTCGTCGATGGCGCCGATGCCGTCAACCCTGGTCAGGATGCCGCGCTCGGCGTACTTGGCCACAACGGCTTCCGTCTGCTCGTGGTAAAGGTCGAGGCGGTGGCGGATGACGGCTTCGTTGTCGTCGCTCCGGCCCGTTTCCTTGGCACGGCCAAGCAGGCGGGAGACGAGCTCTTCGTCGTCGGCTGTCAGCTGCAGCACGACGTCGAGCTTCTCCTCGTCGTGGGCGAGGATGTCATCGAGGTAGTCCACCTGCGCAGTGGTGCGCGGGTAGCCGTCCAGGAGGAAACCGTTCTGGACATCAGCTTCGCTGAGCCGGTCCCGGACCATCTTGTTGGTGACGCTGTCCGGGACGAAGTCCCCGTTGTCCATGTACTTCTTGGCTTCGACGCCGAGCGGGGTCTTGCCCTTCACATTGGCGCGGAAGATGTCGCCGGTGGAGATCGCAACGACGCCGAGGCGCTCCGAAATGCGTTCCGCCTGCGTTCCCTTGCCGGAACCGGGTGGTCCAATAATCAACATTCTCGTCATCGCAAAAGCCCTTCGTAGTGACGTTGCTGTAGCTGCGCATCTATCTGCTTGACGGTCTCAAGCCCCACGCCCACCATGATCAGGATCGAGGTGCCACCGAACGGGAAGTTCTGGTTCGCCTGGATGAGCACCAGTGCCACCAGCGGGATCAGGGCCACCAGGCCCAGATACATGGCGCCGGGCAGTGTGATCCGGGAGAGCACGTACTGCAGATAGTCGGCCGTCGGTTTGCCGGCGCGGATACCAGGAATAAAACCGCCGTACTTCTTCATGTTGTCCGAGACCTCTTCAGGGTTGAAGGTGATCGCGACGTAGAAGTAGGTGAAGAAAACTATCATGACGAAGTACAACGCCATGTAGATGGGGTGGTCCCCTTTTGTCAGGTTGTTGTTGATCCACTCAACCCAAGGCTGCACGGGTTCGCCGGCCTTGGGCTGGTTGAACTGCGAAATCAGGCCGGGCAGGTACAGCATCGAGGATGCGAAGATCACCGGAACCACGCCGGCCATGTTCACCTTGATCGGGATGTACGTGCTGGTTCCGCCCACCGTGCGGCGGCCGATCATACGCTTCGCGTACTGAACGGGGACGCGCCGCTGGGACTGTTCCACGAACACCACAAGGGCAACGGTCAGCAGGCCGATGACGAGCACCAGGAAGAAGGTCCCCGGCCCCTGCGTCTTCCAGATGGCTCCGAGGGACGTGGGGAAGCCGGCAGCGATCGAGGTGAAGATGAGCAGCGACATGCCGTTGCCCACACCCTTTTCGGTGACGAGCTCGCCCATCCACATGATGAGGCCGGTACCGGCGGTCAGCGTGATGATGATCAGGATGGTGGTGATGATGCTGTTGTCCGGAATGATCGGAAGGTTACAGCCCCGCAACAGCTGCCCCGAACGTGCCAGCGACACCAGCGTCGTGGCGTTCAGCAGGCCAAGGGCAATGGTGAGGTACCGGGTGTACTGGGTCAGCTTGGACTGCCCGGAAGCACCTTCCTCGTACAGCTGCTGGAACCGGGGAATGACCACCCGGAGGAGCTGCACGATGATGCTGGCCGTGATGTACGGCATGATGCCCAGGGCGAAGATGGACACCTGGAGCAATGCACCGCCGCTGAACAGGTTGACGAGCTGGTAAAGCCCGCCTGCGGTCTGACCGTTCTGCAAGCATTGCTGGACATTCTGGTAGTTCACACCAGGCGAGGGAATGAAGGCACCCAAGCGGAAGATTGTGATGATTCCCAGCGTGAACAACAACTTGCGTCGCAGATCAGGCGTGCGAAAGGCCCGGCCAAATGCGCTAAGCAAGCGTCCTCCTGTGTTGTCAAAAAGAGTGGGGTGATGGGAGTCAATAAATCCCAACAACCGAGTCTAACGGGTGCAAGCGTCCTGCGAACAATCCGGAGGCTGCGGCGAATGGAAAAACTCCCGGTATGCAGGGCCTGGGCCCTGCATACCGGGAGTTCAACAACGGGCATTCAGCCCACCGGCCCTAGAGGGCGGTGGTGCTTCCGCCAGCTGCGGCAATCTTTTCAGCGGCACTGGCCGAGAATGCGTGGGCGGTGACGTCAACCTTGACGGTGATGTCGCCGGTGCCAAGCACCTTCACGGGCTGGTTCTTGCGAACGGCACCCTTTTCGACCAGGTTCTCCACGGTGACTGCGCCACCTTCCGGGAAAAGCTCGTTGAGCTTGTCCAGGTTTACAACCTGGAACTCAACCCGGAACGGGTTCTTGAAGCCGCGCAGCTTCGGCAGGCGCATGTGCAGCGGCAACTGGCCGCCGGCAAAGCCAGCCTTGATCTGGTAACGGGCCTTCGTACCCTTGGTACCGCGACCGGCGGTCTTACCCTTGGAACCTTCACCACGACCAACACGGGTCTTGGCGGTCTTGGCACCCGGGGCGGGACGCAGGTGGTGAACCTTCAGGGTGCTCTGCTTCTCAGCAGCGGCGCCCTGTGCCTTTTCGGCGGTGTTCTTCTCTGCCATTTACTTCGCCTCCTCTACCTTTACCAGGTGCGGAACCGTGTTGACCATTCCCACGGTCACGGCGTCGGCGGTCCGGACAACAGTGTGTCCGATCCGCTTCAGGCCGAGGGACCGAAGGGTGTCGCGCTGGTTCTGCTTGCCGCCAATGGCGGACTTGATCTGAGTGATCTCCAACTGGGCGTCGGACGGAATCAGGTTCTTAGCCATCCTTAGACACCCACCTTCTGGTTCAGGAGAGCCTTCACCATTGCCGGCGGAGCAACCTCGTCCAGCGGAAGGCCGCGGCGTGCTGCCACGGCTGCGGGCTCTTCGAGGCGCTTCAGGGCGTCAACGGTCGCGTGAACGATGTTGATGGCGTTGGAGGAACCGAGCGACTTGGAGAGGATGTCGTGGATGCCCACGCACTCCAGTACTGCACGGACCGGTCCACCGGCGATAACACCGGTACCGGCGGAAGCCGGACGCAGCATTACGACGCCGGCAGCAGCCTCACCCTGAACCCGGTGCGGGATGGTGTTGCCAATGCGGGGAACGCGGAAGAAGGATTTCTTGGCCTCTTCTACGCCCTTCGCGATGGCGGCAGGAACTTCCTTAGCCTTGCCGTAGCCAACGCCGACCATACCGTTGCCGTCACCAACGACGACCAGGGCGGTGAAGCTGAAGCGACGACCACCCTTGACCACCTTGGAAACGCGGTTGATGGTGACGACGCGCTCTACGAACTGGCTCTTCTCGGCCTCACGGCCGCCGTCGCGGCCGCCACGGCCACCACGGTCGCCACGGCCCTGGCCACGGTCGCCACGCTCACCACGACGAGCGCCACCACGGCGGTCGTCGGCAGCAGCGGGGGCAGTGGTCTCAGTGGCCGGAGCAGCTACGGCTTCAGTCGCCTTCTGATCTGCAGACACAGTGTCCTTTTCCTTGTTTGCTTCCGTCACAGTGACAGCCCACCTTCGCGTGCACCGTCAGCGACGGCGGCAATGCGGCCGTGGTACTTGTTACCACCGCGGTCGAAGACAACTGCTTCGACACCGGCAGCCTTCGCGCGCTCGGCGACGAGCTCGCCAACGCGCTTGGCCTTGGCAGTCTTGTCACCATCGAATGCACGAAGGTCGGCTTCCAGTGTGGACGCGCTCGCTACGGTCTGGCCCTTGGTGTCGTCGACAACCTGGACAAATACGTGGCGTGCGGAGCGGTTGACGACCAGACGAGGACGTACAGCCGTTCCGGAGATGCGCTTGCGGATACGAAGCTGGCGGCGGCTGCGCGAAGCAGACTTGCTCTTGTTCGTACGCTTCTTATTGATTGAGATGGCCATGGTTACTTACCAGCCTTTCCGACCTTGCGGCGGATGACTTCGCCGGCGTAACGGATGCCCTTGCCCTTATAGGGGTCCGGCTTCCGCAGCTTGCGAATGTTGGCAGCAACCTCGCCGACCTGCTGCTTGGAGATACCTGAAACAGAGAGCTTGGTCGGGGTCTCAACTGCAAAGGTGATGCCTTCCGGTGCGGAGACATTTACCGGGTGGCTGTAGCCGAGAGCGAACTCAAGGTCAGATCCCTTGGCCTGAACGCGGTAACCAGTACCGACGATTTCAAGCTTCTTCTCGTAGCCCTTGGTAACGCCCTCGATCATGTTGGAGATCAGGGTGCGGGTGAGGCCGTGGAGTGAACGGGAGGCGCGCTCGTCGTTCGGGCGGGCGACAGTCAGGGTGTCTGCGTCCAGGGAAACCTCGATCGGGCTGGCCACAGTGTGGTTCAGCTCGCCTTTGGATCCCTTGACGCTGACGACAGAGCCGTCAACCTTGACCTCAACGCCGGCAGGAACGGTGATGGGGAGACGTCCAATACGTGACATTATTCTCTTCCTTTCCCGTTACCAGACGTAAGCGAGGACTTCGCCGCCCACGCCCTTCTTGCCGGCCTGCTTGTCAGTCAGGAGGCCGGAAGAGGTGGACAGGATTGCGACACCCAGGCCACCGAGCACGTGCGGCAGGTTGGTGGACTTTGCGTAAACGCGAAGTCCCGGCTTGGAAATACGACGAACGCCAGCGATGGAACGCTCGCGGCTCGGACCGAACTTGAGCTCGAGGGTCAGCTTCTTGCCAACCTCAGCGTCTTCTTCTTTCCAGGAGGCGATGTAACCTTCGGCCTTCAGGATGTCGGCAACGCGTGCCTTGAGCTTGCTGTACGGCATGGTCACGGAATCGTGGTATGCCGAGTTTGCATTGCGCAGACGCGTAAGCATATCTGCGACAGGATCTGTCATGGTCATGTGGGCTCTTGCCCTTCCTCATAACGGTTTCCTCGGTCCGGCTGCTGCAGGAGGCTGCCAAAGCAGAAACCTGCACCACGTCGCACCGAAGGACCTTTTACGTAGTTAGATTAGTCTTCGGCCTTGAACGGGAAACCAAGCGCCTTCAGCAGCGCGCGGCCTTCGTCATCGGTCTTGGCGGTGGTGACAACCGTGATGTCCATGCCGCGTACGCGGTCGATGGAGTCCTGGTCGATTTCGTGGAACATAACCTGTTCGGTCAGACCGAAGGTGTAGTTGCCGTTGCCGTCGAACTGCTTGCCGCTGAGGCCGCGGAAGTCGCGGATACGGGGCAGTGCCAGCGTGACCAGACGATCAAGGAATTCCCACATGCGGTCCCCACGCAGGGTAGCGTGTGCGCCGATGGGCATGCCTTCGCGCAGCTTGAACTGTGCGATCGACTTGCGGGCCTTGGTTACCTGCGGCTTCTGGCCGGTGATCAGGGTCAGATCGCGGACAGCGCCGTCGATCAGCTTGGAGTCCTTGGCGGCA
>DATCNU010000202.1:0-6348 GCA_036565085.1 Arthrobacter sp. | reverse complement strand
GCACCGCCCAGCACCTGATCAGGGGTGGCAGCAGATCAGGACCATAGACCGGCGTCCTGCCCGGCCTGGGCCTGACGATCTTCAAGACCAGGGACTCCCGCAAGGCGGTCCGGGCGTAATCACGGTGCCAACCGGTCAGCTCGACCAGCTCGTTCAGGATCCGGGACTTCCCGGCACGATCCGCGCTCTTATAGGCGAGGGCTTTCTTCTTCGTCACAGCCTGCCGCTGAACCATCGTTAGCTCCATGAAAACGGGCATAGCCCCAATCCGCTGCGACCGCCGTCAACCACGCCGCTACGCGGAGGTTTTCAATTGAGGCAACGTATCCGGCTACGCGGAGGTTTTCTATGAGTCAACGCGCTATATTGCGGAGCATATCGCCCGGCGGTGAGGCGGGTGTGCTTCTGGTTCTCCTTGTGGTTCGCCGAGACCTGCGTCTTACAAAAACGTGCTGGCGGCATATATGCTCCGATCACCGTCCACCTACGAGGAAGCACGATGAAGCGCATTCGGCTGTGGCCAAGCCTAGTTCCCTCCTTGTTTCTCGCGGTGCTATTGACCTCCTGCGGAGACAAAATAACGCAGGAGCCAGGTACTGCGATGCCCACGTCGAACTCGACCAACTCCCCTGCCACAGCGACGACTACCAGCTCGATGCCCGGTCCCACCATCACAGCCCAACCCCAGGAATCATGCGCGGCGTTCCTGCCCTCGACACCTTGCACCAGGTACGGCAGCGTCTCCGGGACGACCGGCGGTACAGAAATACCCTGGCTGGCGTCCGGCGGTGTCACAGCAAAGTTGACGTCCGTCAACGGAGAACTGCAGCTGAGCGTGACAACCGGATGCGGACCCTTGGGTGCCCAGGCAACAATCACGGGGAACACCCTTACCGTCAGGGACATCGCAACAGGGGCTTCCGGCTGCACGGCCGATACCGGCGAGCAGCAGCAGTGGGTGCGGCAATTCCTGCAGCGGCCCATTGCAATGACATTCAGCCAGGGCATTCTCAGCTGGAAGAGCGGAACAGACACACTGAGCTTCAAGAGTGTTTGAGGTGCGGATGTTGAGCGTCGTTATCGTTGGGTCGCTTAACGGACGAACGGCAACTTCGGCCTAGCCTGGGGTGGCGGACTTGATTATGGCGCTGAGGACGTCGGGAAATCGTGACTGAACTTCCGCCGTCCTTGGCCAATTGTGCCGACTGTTGCCCGGGCCGAGTTCCTGGCGGATGAGACCGGATTCCCGGAGCACTTTGAAATGTGCCGAAAGCGTTGATTTGGAAAGGTCGGTTTGGAAGGTTCCGCAGGTCTTACCGGGTTCGGCGTTGATGTCGGCAAGCAACCGAAGACGTGTGGGATCGGCACAGGCGTGCAGGACTGTGGACAGGTCCAAGTCCTCCACCCGGGGGTGAAATAGGGGTTTCATGCAGGCCTTTCTTTTGTCTCACCATCATGTACAGTGTTCGTGTATTCGTCAATTAACGAACACCTTGGAGTTTCCATGAACCACACCACTTCACTGGCCGCCGTCGGCGGCTTGGCAACAGCACTCGCCTGGGGAGGCATGTTCACCATCGCCAAGAGCGCATTTCCTTACGTGGGGCCGTTTCAGTTGACGGCCGCACGATTCACCGTGGCAACAATGGTCTTCATGGTCATTCTCGCGATCAAAGAGGGGCCCGGGGCGCTCATCCCGCGTCGGAGAGTTGGCGCGCTGTGGCTGGTGGGAACCATTGGCTTCGCAGGATTCAACATGCTCATGTACGCCGGCCTGGCGTACTCGGCTCCGCAGACCATCTCCTTGGTCATGGCAACGCTGCCAGCGGTCACACTCTTCGTCATGTGGGCCCGGACAAGGAAACGCCCAGCCGGTCTGGTCTTCCTCCTCTCAGCCATCGCGCTCGTTGGTGTCGCCATGGTTCTCGGGAACGGCAACCCGGCCGCTGTCCTCCAAGGCGGCCTGGGCCGGGGCGTCCCGTTGGCCTTTGCCGGAGTGATCGCCTGGGTCATGTACACGACTAGCCGCAGCGCTTTTCCGGAGATGAGCCTGCTTCGATTCACCACGCACACCGGCCTGCTGGGGACACTCTCCATCATCATCCTCGCCACCGCACTGACATGGAATGAACGGCCCGTAACCGTCGGGGACGTCGGCGCCGTCATCTGGCAGATCCTCTACATGGCACTTCCGGCAACGGTGTTGGCCGTGCTCACGTGGAATCACGCGGTCGCCACTTTGGGGGCGTCCAATGGGGTTCTGTTCATCAACCTCGTCCCCATCACGGCCTTCACCATCGAAGCCCTCCGCGGACACCAGCCCACGGGCGGCGAAATCACCGGAGTGGCCCTCACGCTCACTGCCCTTGTTGCCGTTAACCTGGTTTCGCGCCGCGCTGCGGCAGCCACGCCACCGATTAACGTCCCGCAGGCCCGGAATGCACCACGGGAAGAGAATGCCACAGCAGGATAACTGCCTCCGCCGTGAAGCGGGTGGCATCACTGCGGCCAGGACCTCCGACGTCGTGATCGGGTGTAGCGTTCGGGGATGCATTCCGTTGAACGTGGGTCCGGGTACCCGATCCTGATAATCCATGGGTTCTGCGTCGATCATCACCTGCTGCTGGGGCTTGATCCCGTATTTGACCGGCAAGGACGGTGGAGACGCGTCTACATTGATCTGCCCGGCATGGGAAAGTCCGCAGCAGGGCCGGAAATTGACAGCGCCGATGCTGTCGCGGAAGCTGTTGTCTCCTTCGCCAGGAAAACCTTCGGAAACCAAAAATTCGCGGTCCTCGGAAGCTCATTTGGCGGAATGATCGCCCGGCACGTCGTCGCAGAGTTTGGTGAGCAGGTACTGGGTCTCGCACTTCTTTGCCCGGTGACAGTGGCAGAGCAAGGGGCACGGACTGTGCCACCCCAGACTGTCCTGCAAAGGGACCCGGGCCTTTTGTCGTCCTTGGACTCCGAGGACGCAGCCGACTATGAGGCAAAGGCCGTAGTCCAGTCTCCCGAGAACTGGGCCCGCTTCCGCGAATCCGTACTGCCAGGTTTTCGGGCATTTGACCGGGGAGCCATCGAACGGATTATGAGCAGTTATTCGCTCACGACCGAACGGGAGCAGCGATCGCCCAAGTTTCAGGGTCCCACCCTGATAATCACCGGACGACAAGACCACATCGTGGGGTTTCAGGACCAGTTTGTCCTTTCAGACCACTATCCCCGGTCAACGTTTGCGGTTCTCGACCGGTGTGGCCACAATGCACATCTTGATCAACCGGGGCTCACACGCAGTCTCCTCGACGATTGGCTGGCCCGCATGGAGGACCGGTTGCGCAGCGACATGTCTGTCCTCGACGCTTCGCTGCCCGCCACCTGAATATCGGACCTGCCGGCCAGACAACAATGCTTACTGGGAGGGAAGGAGCGCCGGCATTGGCGGCGCGGCCGGGTCGCGGAGCCATGTCTGGAAGAATCCGCCCAGGTCCTCGTGGGCCACGGACCCGGAGCGCCTGGAGCGTCATCGCCCCCCGGTTGTAGATGGAAGACGCGAACAGGTCCGACGGCGGCGGAGAAGCCGGAGCAGAGGAATGTGCCGCCTCGAGAAACTCCGACGCGTCCGCTGAGCCCCGCTTGACGCCGAGCAGACCGAGGGCCTTGTCCGCGGTGAGCCCGCTGGTGGAGCGCAGTCCCATGGCGCTGAGGATCTGATCGTCACCCACCGGGTGACCGTCCGGCAGGAACAGCCGCCGCAGGATCGGCAGGATCTGATCGGGGGGCAGGTCAGGATGGTCGAGAAGCGTCCCGACGTCGACGGCGTGAAGCACATACCCGTATTGGGACGTCATGAGACCCGTGAGGTAGTCACGGTTACCGGAGTGTTCCAGCCACAGCCAGCTCAGGTACGTCGCGAACCCCTCATTGAGCCAGATGTCACTCCAGTTGCTCGGCGTCTCCGAGTCGCCGAACCACTGGTGGGCGAGTTCGTGGGAAACGCCCTCGTCCGCGTTCCCCGGGCTGAGGGTCAGCAGTTGGCTGCCGTAGACAGGGCGCGTCTGAGTCTCAAGGGACCATCGGAAGTCCGGGCTTACAACCACCGCCCCGGCCGAATCGAACGGGTACGGCCCCAGGAAGCTCTCGAAGTAGGAGATCATGTCCGGAAGTTTCACGAACAGGTCCTGGGCCTTCGAGGCGAGGGCGGCCGGCGCGTAAACGAGGATGGGCAGCCCGTGCGGGCCGGTCTCCGTAAGCTGAGTGAAACGGCCGACGTCGACCGTGGCCAGATAGCTGGCCATTGGCTGGCTCGAGTCCCAGGCGAAGGTCGTCGTCGTGGCGTGCTGCGTCACTCCCGCCGGCGTCCCGTTGGCGACGGCGGTGTACCCGGCAGGGACGGTCAGGTTGAACGTGTAGGTGGCCTTGTTTCGCGGCGAGTCGTTGACCGGGAACCAGGTTCGTGCGCCAGCCACCTCGCTTGCGACGTAGACCTCGTCGCCGTCGTGATGCCAGCCGACCTGTGCCGCTCCCGTCCGGCTGCCGCTCACGTCGTCGATCGGCTGGGGCGTGCCCCGGTAGGCCACGACCACAGAGAAGTGCACGCCGGAGGCGAGGCGCCTGCCAGGGACGACGACAAGCTTCGCGCCGACCCGGCTTGAGGAGGCGGCCTGCCCGTCGACGGTCACGCTCTGCACGTCGAGGCCGATGAGGTCGAAGGCGAGGCTGGGCAGCTCCGAGGCGGCGTGGGCGTCGATGGTGGCGGTCCCGGCCAGCCTGCCCTGCACAGGGTCGATGTCCAAATCGAGCGCGTAGTGGTCGGCGGAATACCCCGGGTTGCCGAGATCCGGGTAGTACGAGTCGCCGAGGCCGGGCGGATGCTCGGAAGCGGCGGGGCCTGGCGTACAGGACACGAGGGACGCCGCTGCGCGATCGCCAGGGCCGCCAAACGCCGCCGGGCGCGTGCTGGCATGGATTTCATCGGTCCGCCCACGGGGTTCGAGTGGCTGGATGACATCAGAGTACTCCGTTGCCGCCACACACAAGAGGGCAGCCGGCACATGGGTCAGGGCCGGCGGGTGGCCTCAAACGCGCACTCCGAAAATGTCAGGGAGCGAGCAGTCCGTCGGCGACAATCGCGAGCATCGCTGTCACTGAGTCTGCCGGGAGCTCGCTGTTGTCCACCACCGCAGCCACGCCGCCGACGAGCCGGCAGATTTGCATGGCCTCCACCCCTGGCCGCAGTGCCGAGTCCAGGCCGTCGATCAGGCGCTGATTGGCGTTGAGGTAGGTCTGGCACTTCGCTGCGAACGGAGACCCGGGATCGCCTAGCGCAGCAGTGATCCGCGCCGCCGCCCCTTTGTGTTCGGTCAGCATCGCCGCATAGTCGGTCAGCCACGTCAGCAGCTGCACCCGTGCAGGGGCCTCGAGGGCAAGCGCCTGGTCGACGGCGCCGTTGACCCTCTCTGCCCAGGCCTCGAGGATCGCGTCATACAGCGACTCTTTGGTCGGGAAGTGCCGGTAGAGCGTGCCGGGGCCCACCCCGGCGCCTTTGGCGACCTCGTCCATCGAAACGGCGTCAAACCCTCTGGCGCGGAAAAACCCGCGGGCAACCTCCACGATCCGATCGCGGTTGCGTTGAGCGTCAGCGCGCACAGAAACACCTTTCAAACGGGTATTGCAAAACGGAGAGTGTCTCCGTATAGTTCTAACCGGAGTATCTCTCCTCTTAGTGTACGTCAGCCCTTCGGCCAGAACAGGACACCTCCCATGACATCCTCAACCGCCACACGCGCGCCCGCCGGGATCGCCCGGACAAGCGGTGATCCGCGCGGCCGCGCCGGCAGCATTGGCCTCTGGCTGGTCATGCTTGCACAACTCATGCTGGTCCTCGACGCGACGGTCGTGAACGTCGCACTCCCCCACATCGCCACCGACCTCCACTTCACCCGGGCCGAGCTCAGCTGGGTCTTGAACGGCTACGCCGTCGCCTTCGGCGGCCTCCTGCTGCTCGGCGGACGGATCGGAGACGTCTTCGGCCGTCGCCGCACGTTCCTGGTGGGCGTCGCAGTCTTCACGGTCTTCTCACTGCTCGGCGGCCTGGCCACCTCGCCCCTTCTCCTCGTCATCGCCCGCGCACTCCAGGGCCTCGGTGCCGCATTCGCCGCCCCGAGCGTCCTCGCGCTCATCACCACGAGCGCACGGGACGACCACGCGCGGAACCGGGCGCTCGCACTGTTCTCCGCCGTCGCCTCGATGGGTGGTGCGCTCGGGCTCATCCTCGGTGGCCTGCTCACCGACCTGACCAGCTGGCGGTGGACCCTTTTCATCAACGTGCCGATCGGCGTCGTCGTCCTT
>DATCNU010000201.1:0-25841 GCA_036565085.1 Arthrobacter sp. | reverse complement strand
TCCAGGGAGTGGTTGGTGCAGCCGGGGAAGGGGCATTTGCCGTCTCTGAGCCGGAGCCATTGGCGCATGGTCTTGGGGATGCGGTAGCTGGTGCGGCCGATTTCCAGCGGGGCGCCGTCGCGGGGGTCGGTCAGGACGCGGCGGAAGGACTCTGCGCCGTCGGCGAGGAGCCTGCGGGCCATGGAGGCGGGGATGGGTCCGTAGCCGTCGAGGGTGGCGGGTTCATCGGTCAGGCCCAGCAGGGCGAACACCGGCACCGTCACGAGCACCTGCGCCGCCGGGGACGGAACACCACCAGCAAGGCCACCGCCGGCCACGGCACCGTCCCCCAGGACACCGACTGTCACAATACCGTCCGTCACGATACCGCCCGCCTGCACGGCTCCGTTGCCTGTGCCATTCGTGGCGGTACCGTTCGTGGCGGTGCCTGCGAGGAGCGAGCCGCCGAGGAGCCATCCGGCGAGGGTGTCGGCGCGGAGCTGGGTGAGGGTCCGGGATTCGGTGGGGCCTTGGAGGGTGCGGGCTGTGGTGGTGGTGCGGTCCCAGATCCCGGCCGCGGTGTCTGCGGGCAGGTAGGCGGAGAGCCAGGCCATGCCGTCCCGGTCCGGGGCGTACTCGACCCGCCGGTCCTGGGCACCCCTGGCGTGGCGGGTTTCGATGCTGTCCGGGTGAAGGCGTTCCCGCCAGGTCCGGGCCTTGTGCCGGAACCTGGACGGGACCAGCTCCCCGGCCGGGCACCCCCGCGCCGGATTGGGTGCGTCCGGGTCCAGGAAATGCGCCTCCAACGCAGCCGCACCCGCAGGGCCAAGGTTGGCGGTTTCATCGACCATGACCCGGGCGTGCTGCCACGAAATGCTCCCGGCTCCCAACGCGGCAAGCGTCAAGGGCAGGGCGGTGCTGAGTTCCCGCGATTCCGCGAGCAGGGCACCGGCGGCGCGTTCGCTGACGGTAAGGACGCACGCGACCTCCGCCACGACGGCCATCTCCTGAGCGGTGTGCTCGGCCGGACTCGTTGCCGGGGAAGTCAGGGCGGCGGCCTTATCCGCGTAGCCGTGGCTGAGTTGCACCCTCACGGCGGCCAGCATCGCTTGGACCCGGGCCGATTCGGCCAGCCCCTCCAGGCACGCATCCGCCTGCTCCCGAAGAGGATCCGGGCCGGTGGATCCCGTCCCGCCCGCCCCGCGGCGCACATGGGAAACCAACGCAGCAACAGAAGCCTCAAAGGCCTCCAACGCACCCAAGGCCTCCAACCCGTCCACCGCTGCCGTGCTATCCATACCCAAACATCCCAACAGGCACAGACATTTAACGTCCAGCGTTAACGTCCAGCCCGTTCAGCCCGTTCCGCCCCCGGGAACGGCCCGGCCAACCTTCAGGCACACCCAAACGTGGCCCCCGGGTGCCTGCAGGCGCTCAGTTTTTCTGCGAAGGGGTTTACTCGTTGAAGAGGCCGGCAAGGTCCTCGGCCGTGATGGTGCCGCCGGACAGGGCGTCGCCCTCCATGACGTCCGCGAACAGCTGCGACTTGCGGGCCTTCAGTGCCATGACCTTTTCCTCGATGGTGTCCTTGGCAACCAGCCGGTAGACCATCACGTTCCGCGCCTGGCCGATCCGGTGGGTGCGGTCCACGGCCTGCGCCTCGGACGCGGGGTTCCACCAGGGGTCCAGCAGGAAGACGTAGTCCGCTTCCGTCAGGTTCAGCCCGAAGCCTCCGGCCTTCAACGAAATCAGGAACACGGGCGCGGTGCCGTTCTTGAACTCGTTCACGACGTCGGTGCGGTTCCGGGTGCTGCCGTCGAGATAGCAGAACTCAATCTTCTCCTCGACCAGCCGTTCGCGCACCTTGCCGAGGAATCCGGTGAATTGGCTGAAGATGAGTGCCCGATGGCCTTCCGCCACGAGGTCCTCAAGCTGCTCGAAGAGCACATCGAGCTTGCTGGACCGCACTCCGGACAGGGACGGATCCACCAGCGACGCGTCCAGGCTGAGCTGCCGCAGCAGGGTCAGCGACTGGAAGATGGTGAAGCGGTTCTTGTTGACGTCCTCTATCAGGCCGAGGATCTTCTGCCGCTCGCGCTGCAGGTGCGTCTGGTAGACCTTCTGGTGCCGCGGGTTCAGCACTACCTCCAGGATCTGCTCCTGCTTGGGCGGCAGGTCCTGGATGACCTGGTCCTTGGTGCGGCGCATCATGAGCGGGCGGACCCGACGGCGGAGTTTCTCCAGCTGCCCCTTGTCGCCGTTCTTTTCAACGGGCTTCTGGTAATACTCCGCGAACCGCTTGGGGCTGGCGAAGAGGCCGGGCGCGACGATGGACGTCAGGGCCCAGAACTCCATGAGATTGTTTTCCAGCGGGGTTCCGGTGATGGCCAGTTTGAACGCCGAGGGCAGCTTCCGTGCGCACTGGTAGGCCTTGGACTGGTGGTTTTTCACGAACTGCGCTTCGTCCAGCACCAGGCCGGCCCAGGTCTTGGCGGCGTAGGAATCGTAGTCGATCCGGAAGAGGGCGTAGGACGTGATAACGATGTCCGCGCCGGCCAGGGCCTCCACCGGGTCCTGGCTGTTCTTCGCGAACGTTTCACCGATGGTCTTAACAGCCAGCCCGGGGGCAAAGCGCGCGGCCTCGGCGGCCCAGTTGCCCACGACGCTGGTGGGGGCCACCACCAGGAAGGGAGTGCCGCCGTCGGCCGCGGCAGCTGAAGCGCCGGGCGCAGCCATCGCCTGTTCCTTGGCCGCGCACATCAGGGCGAGGGCCTGCACGGTCTTGCCCAGCCCCATGTCGTCCGCGAGCACACCGCCCAGGCTGTGCCTGTAGAGGAAGCTGAGCCAGTTGAAGCCCTCCAGCTGGTAGGGACGAAGTTCCGCGTTGAGCGAGGATGGCAGCGGCAGCCCCTTGACGCCGCCGTCGAGCAGCCCGCCCACGGCCTCGCGCCAGGCGGCCGCCTGCTCGTCAACGATGCCCAGCTGGGCCAGCTCGTCCCAGAGCCCTGCCTGGAAGCGGCTGATCTGCAGCGGGGCGTCCTTGTTGTCCTGCAGCGAGCGGGCCTCCTCAATCAGGGCGCGCAGCTGATGCAGTTCGGGCAGGTCAAGCGAGAAGTAGGCGCCGCTGGGCAGGAGCATTTTGGTCTGCCCGGCGGCAAGCGCGGAGAAAACGGCTGCAAACGAAACCGGCTGGCCCTCGAGGGTGATCTGGATTCCGAGGTCAAACCAGTCGCGCTGCTCGGTGGCTTTGGTGGAGATGGAGACCACGGGGGCCTCCTCGGCTTCGCGGTAGTCCGCGATGTCCCCCGAGGTGTCGACCGCCACGTCCGTTGCCTGGCGGAGCGCGGGCAGGACCTCCTCGGTGAACGCCAGCGTGTCCAGGCCGCCGAGTTCGGCGGACGCGGCCAGGCGGGGCGTGCCCCAGCCTCCGGTGGCGGACTCGCCCAGCGCCGGGACCAGGTCCCAGGGCTGCCCGATACCCTCAAGGATGCGGGCCTCGGCGGCGTCATCCCGGTAGCCGTGGTCGCCGGGGTGGCGCCACAGCGGCTGGGCTGTGACCAGGTTCCCGGACTTGTAGTGCCATTCCCAGTGCAGCCGGACCTTGTGGTCGGCGCCGTAATTTGCCAGCAGGGACAGCATGGGAAGGGCAAGGGTGGGCAGCTCCACGGACTCATCGGAGGCGGTGACTCGGGCGGCCTGCTTGAGCTTGGGGTAGAAGCCGGTGAGGAAACGCGTTTCGTCCTTCGCCGGGATGTGCAGTGTGCTCCCCGCCGTCACGAACGTCAGGAGTTCCTCGCTCAGTCCGCTTTCCAGCGGCGCCAGGGTGATCACGTTGTCCGCGACGCCGGGCAGGGCATCCCCGCCCGTGGTCAGGAAGATGCCGTGCGCCGGCCGGCCGATCGTGCCCACCGACGCCGGAGCAACCTCCACGCCCTCGACGGTGATGGTGGGCGCGAGTTCCAGCCCGCCGTCGTCCGTTGCGGTCCCGCCGTCAGGGGCGTCTCCGCTGGCGGGGGAGCCGAAGCGGCCCAGGTTGAGGCCGACGACGACGGGGGAGTCCGCGAGGTGCACCGGTTCCGTGCCGCGGCTGTGGACCAGGGCCAGGCCGATCTTCTTGGCGTCGGCCAGCAGGCCCCACATGTTCTTTCCGGCGAAGGTGTTCAGCCCCAGCCAGAGCGCCGAGGAGTTGTGCAGGCGGTTGGCGGCGGCGGTGTGGGCGGCCAGGAACGTCTGCATCCACTCCACGTGCGCTTCGTTGCATTCGCGCCGGAAGTTCAGGTAGCTCAGGGTGTTCCAGGAGACGTCACCGCGGATCCATTTGCCCTTGGCGCCCATGATCACGGGGCGGGCCTTGAGCTGGCGGACACTCCGGAGCGGGTCCCGCCGGCCTGTGTAGGAGAAGTGCGGGGCCGGTTCCTCGATATCGAACTGGAGGGCCAGGGGGATGCCGTTGGTGGACTGGGTGATGCCCGGCTGCGAGATGAGCGGGCTGAGGGCCTGTTCCCAGTCGGCGAGCTCCGGCGCCGCCGGCTGGCGGGACAGCCGGGACACCCCGGAAGGGGCGAGCAGCTGGACGCGCGTGGCCGGGTTGTCCTCCGCCGCGAACAGCAGCGCGGCCACATGCTTGCAGTCTTTGCGGACCGGGCAGCTGCAGACGCCCACGGTGCAGCTCCAGCCGCCGGCCTTCCGGACAAGCTTGGCGGTGGTGGAGTAGGGGACATCAGCCCCGCCGCGGACCTTGCCCAGCATGAGCCCGGTGGCGGCGTCGAATGAGATCCCGGAAACGCGGCTTCCCATGGCATAGGCCAGCCCGGCCGCGAGGGAGCGGTCGTTGATGGCGGGGGGCTGTATTGCCAGTGCCGCACTCTCGTCCGGTTGGGATGGCATGGTGCGCGCTACTTTCAGCTGGCCACGGCGGGGCCGTGTCCGATGGTTGGTTATCTGATCCATCTTAGTTCGCCCGGCGAGGGACCGGCGCCTGCCGGCGTGATCGCCGGGCGGCGGCCTGGTCGCGGCCGGCAGCGGGAAACTGTCCGCCGACGTCGCGGGAGTCCGCTGGGACCGGGCATACGTTCAAACTTCGCTTGACGTTCACTTCCTCCTCAACAGGGGGTCTGCCGCCCGCGCGTAGCGTGAAAGATGACCTGAGCAGCACCGGCCTTTCAGCAGTAAGGATTCCCATGACCCCGATCCAGCAGCCCGTCGTCCTGACCCGCGCCAGCATCGAAGCAAGCGACGAGGAGGTTGTTGACGCGAACGTCTGTGTGGTTGATGCCATGCACCGGGAACTGCTTCAGTCCAGCGAGATTTCACCGGTCGCCCTTGGCAGCTACTACGTGGACTTCTACCTGACGCAATCCCTGGAGGGCGGTTTCGCCCAGTACGTGTTCACCTCCGTTGACCGGGAGGAAAGCGACGAACTGGTCCGCGAAGGCATGGCGGCCATGGGTGCCACTGCCCACCTCGAACTGTTCAACCGGACCGCAGAAGCCTTCGACGGCCTGTCCGAGGAGGATGCCGAGCGCTATCTCGACGGCGGGCTGGACGAGGACGGGGAGACTCCGGAGGGCGTGCGCCGCATGGAAGAGCTCGACGGCGACTTCGAGGAGCTCCTGGAATCCGAGAACATCACCGCCCTCAACGCTGCCTGGCTCCGCGGCCAGGAAGGGTTGCTGGTGCTTGGCGATGAAGAACTCGGCGCCTACATCGAGAGGCTCGTTGCGCTCGTCCCCGACCTTGCAGAGCGCCAGGCCAAGGCTGACGCCGAGGCACTCGAGGACGCGCCGGACTTCGAAATCATCATCCGTGAACTCTGCGACGTTTCCGGATATGCCCTGCAAAAGATCACCATGGGAGACCCCAATTACCTGCACCACGGGGAGAAGTCGCTGGCATGGCATTTCAGCACGGACCACGGCGACTTCCTGATGGTCGAAGAGGACGACGAAGCGTTCATGATCAACCCTGAAACCCAGGAAATCGTGGCTGCCGTGGAGTTCGAGGACGCCGATGGCGAAATGATTGACGCCTGAGCCTGCCCGGTTCAACCGGTTCAACTGGTTCAACTGCTGAATTGGTTCGGGCGGCCGGGTTGCGCGAATTTCGACGACGGGAGGGGCCTTTGGTGATGGCCTCCCACGGTCCCTCCCACCAGACTTCGAAAAGGATTCCCGGCACCCGTAACTTTTCCGGACCCGCCAGCGATGTAGGTGGTGAAAGGTTCCCCCCGGAGCCGAATATGAATCGTTGTCTAGGTTTTGGAGTGTCTTATGTCCTTGTTCACCGTTCTTGCCACCAGTAAAGTCGCCGCCGGAATCCTGGCCGCAGGCACCCTGGCCGTCGGTGGGACAGGCGTCGCAGCAGTTGCAGGCGCCCTTCCGTCGGATGCACAGCAGACCGCCCACGACCTTCTCGGCGCCCCGGCCCCGAAGCTGACCGACGCTGCAGCTGCCACCGCTGATAACGACGCCGCAGCAGACGCCGCCGGCACCGCGGCAGTCTCCGACAAAAAGGTGGCGGCCCAGGCCAACGCCTCAGCCAAAGCAGGAACCGCTGTTGATGCCGCGGGTGCCGCATCCCTGGGCCTCTGCACTGCCTTTACCCACGGCGGCCTGAACGCTTCCTCGGAAGGTTTCGCCTCCCTGGTAGTGGCGGCCAAGGGTGAAGCAAACGTTGAAAGCTTCTGCGCTGACGTCAACGCCAAGGCCGACGCCGCCGCCGAGGCCAAGGCCGCTGCCAAGGGTTCCGCCTCAGCCGAAACCGAAGTTCCCGGGGTTCCGGCAGTCCCGGCAGTCCCCGCCGTTCCCGCCGTCCCGGGCATCGATGGAGCGCCTGCCGTTCCCGCTGTTCCTGCCGTTCCTGCAGTCCCGAGCCACGTGGTGGACGCTCCCGCAGTTTCGGCCCGCTAACAGCCCTTCAGCTAGGGTGGATTGCGGGAACCGGCCCTTGGCGGCCGGATTCCCGCAATCCGCGTTGGCAGTCCAAGAGGCCGCGGAGCAGTCCGCGCCGGATACCGGAATGCGCGAGTCTGCCGCCCGGGATGGAGGAGCCGCTGGTGCTTGACACTTTGGCCGAAGAAGACATTGAGATATTGGCAGACGCAGCCGGAACTGATCCGGCTGTGCTTTTTGGTGCTGTCTACCGCATGTTTTCCGGGGCCGTCCTGGGCTATCTCCGGGCCCGCGGCGTGGATGATCCCGAGGCGGTCACCCAGGATGTGTTCCTCGCGTTCTTCCCGAAGATAGGGGAGCTGACCGGCGGACTTCAGGGCGCCAAGTCGCTGGTGTTCTCCATAGCCCATGCCCGGATGGTCGATTACTACCGCCGGCTGGAGCGCAGGCCCGACTTCACGCCCTACGATCCGCTGCACGACGGCCGCAGCACCGCCTCAGCCGAGGACCAGGCGCTCGGCCACGACGGCGGGGCCGCTGCCCTGTTGGAGGGCCTCGCTGATGACCACCGCGAGGTGCTGGCCCTGCGGATAGTGGCGGACCTTTCCATCGAACAGGTGGCCGGCATCATGGGCAAGTCCCAGGGTGCTATCAAGCAGCTGCAACGCAGGGCACTGCAAAACCTCAAGGACCAGACGCTAACAAGAAACCAGGCACATCATGAGTGACAACGCAGCCTCCCGCCACGCGGGGAACGTTGACCAGCTGCTGCACGAGGCAGGGCTGGACGACGACGGGGCGCTCCGCCCGGCGCTGCTGGAGCTTCAGGCTTTGGCGGCTGAGCAGCCGCCGGAGCCTTCGGCCGCGGTGGCGGCCCTCATGGTCCCCGCAGCGCGCCGGCTGGCATCTGTTCCGCGGACAGTCCCCGCAGCGTCCCTGTCGGGCACGGCCGCCGCCACAGGTTCCCGGCCGGGCACAGCCACGCCGGTGACCGATGAACTAGCAGGCCGTCGTCGGGCCAAGCGCAGGATCACGCTCACCACACTTTCGGTTGCGGTCTCGCTGGCCGCCGGCGGAGCGGTTGCCGCGGCTTCGGACCAAGGCATCCGTGACTCCATCGGCCAGCTGAACCATGCCGTCACGTCTTTCGTTTCCACCGTGGGCGGAGGACCGGCGGACGGGCCTGGCACGGCGCCGGTTCCAGTCCCGCAGCAGCCTGGCCGCCCCGCATCCGTTCCTTCTCCCGGGACTCCGTCAGCCCCGGCGCCCGCGCCCGCGGCGACCCAGCCCGGCACCGAAGGGCCGCAGGACCGCCCGGCTCCGGGCGAATCAGGTTCGGTGCCCCTCCCCAAGCTCCCCGTACCGGAGAGCCTCACGCCCGGCGTTCCAAGTGGCCTTCCGGGCGAAGTGGAATCCGCGGTGCCGTCCGTTCCGGCAGCCCCAGCAGTCCCGCTCCCCAGCCACGTCCCGTAACCCGGCTCCGTCAAGGCCGCCTAGCCACGGCCACCCTGGGCTGCCGTCAGTAGCCCGACGCCGCCGCCTTGAGCATGTCCCCGGCCGGATTCGCCAGGTACCAGATGCCGCCGACGCCCTGCCCCAGGACGTCCCCGGGATTCTTGTCTTTGCCGAAGTGGTACAGCGGCAGGCCGTTCAGGGTCACCTGTTTCGCGCCGTCCGGCGTCGTGATGGTGCCCAGCGTGCCGGTGACCCCTTCAGCGGAGGGCATCGCCGACGTTGTCGTGAGCGGCGGCCATTGGGTCAGGCAGGTTCCCGTGCACGCACTGGTGCCGGAGTCCTTCGTGTCCTTGGCGAACAAATAGACGCTCATGCCCTTGGCATCCACCACGATCCTGCCGGCGCTGGAGGTTGCCGTCTTGAGGTCGACGGCGGATGCCGCAGTTGAAGAACTGGCGGTCGGCGCGGCTGAAGTGGCCGCGGGGCTGGAGGCCGGCGCCGTCGTTGTGGAGGTTCCGGGGCTGCCCCCGCAGCCCGTGAGGGCGGCAGTGAGGGCCAGCGCGGCGAAACCGATGCCCAGATGCTGTTTCATGTGAATGCTCCTTGGCTCGTGCCCGGCGGATCACCGGGCGCTAACCGGTACGACGCGCCAGGGTGAAGAATGGTTCAATTGAACCTTTTGTTACCCGCGTACGTCGTATCAGCCGGGATCACAGGAAGGTGTGGCATGTCACTGGACGAGGATGTGGTGGCGGCGATCTACCGCGACCATGGCACCGCCCTGCGCCGCTTTGTCCTGAGCGCATCCCGGGATCCCCAGTTGGCGGAGGACGTGGTCCAGGAAACGGTGCTCCGCGTCTGGCAGCAGGCCCCGGACATCACCGGAAGCCTGCGCAGTTACCTCTTCCGGACGGCACGAAACATCATGATAGACAATTACCGCAAGGCCCAGCGTCGGCCGCTCGAAGCCTTGGAGCATGAATTCACCGACCCCGCCGGGGCTGAGGAGCGCGTGGACGAACTGCTCAACCGGGTGCTCATGGAGGAGGCCCTGCTTCGGCTCAGTGCCGAACACAGGGACGTTCTGGTGGCCCTGCACTACCGCCGCTTCACGGTCAACGAGGCCTCCGTGCAGTTGAACATCCCGAGCGGAACCGTGAAGTCGAGGGCCTACTATGCTGTGCGGGCATTGCGGACCATCCTGGATGAAATGGGGGTGGAGCGGTGAGCGACCCGGAACTCCACCAACTGCTGGGCGCCTACCTGCTGGGTGGCCTGGACCCCACTGATTCGCACCGTTTCGAAGCCCACCTTCAGGAGTGCGCGGACTGCCGGACAGAGCTGGCCGAGCTGGAGAAACTGCCAGCCCTGCTGGACGCGCTTCCCGTCCCGGACGCCGTGGCTCTGACAGGCAGCCGCCCTGCGGCGGCTGCCACCGGGCCTGCCGCCACGGTCCCGCATGCGGTCCTTCACGAACTGGCCGTCCGCCGTCGGAAATCACGACGGCGGTGGACCTCCCTTGTGGGGGCCGTCGCCGCAGCGTGCCTTGCCCTGGGCCTGGCCGCCGGGCCGGTGTTCAACCGGCCCCCGCAGCCGGATGCGAGTTACTCGGTCCAGGCCGGCAACGGCCTGCGCTTCAGCGTTGACCTGGCCAAGAAGACGTGGGGCACGGAACTGGCGGTCAATGGCAGCAGCATGCCGCAGGACGGCACATACTCGCTGTGGGTCCGGGACCGCAGCGGTGGTGAGGATCGGGCCTGCTCCTGGGCTGCCACCCCAAGCGGCCGGGTCAAGGTCACCGGAGCCACGCCGGTGCAGCTCTCCAGCATCGCCAGCGTTGAGCTGCGGGACGAAGCCCAGCAGACCGTTGCCGTGATCACCGTGCCCTGATCCGCATCCTGGGCGATCCGCATCCGGTGGCCTACATCTTCGCCAGGCGTGCCCGGACCACCATGTACAGACCGTAACAGGCCAGTCCGGCTCCGACCGCGGCCAGAAGGTAGACGCCGAAGGGCTGGGCACGGAGTGCCTTGAGTCCGCCGTCAAGGCCGGTGGATTTCTCCGGGTGCGCCTGCACCGTGGCGATCACGATGAGCAGCCCGGTCAGCAGCAGCACCGTGCCCTTCGCGACGTAGCCCACCACGCCCAGGACGGTCACGGCAGACCGGGCGGGCGGTGAAGGCGGAAGCATCAGGTGCTTTTCGAAGGACTTCCTGATCCCGCGTATCCCGTACACGACACCTGTTGCGGCCACTGCCAGGCCCATCAGGACCAGCAGCAGCACGCCCCCGGGCGCCTTCATGATGGTGATGGTCAGGTCGCTGGCACGTTGCTGGTTGTCATTGCCGGACCCTGTCCCCTGGGCGAAGGAAAAAAACGTCAGCGCAATGGCGGCGTAGACCACGGCCTGTGCCGCAGCCCGGGCCTTCCGCCCGGCCTTCTTCTTGGCTGGGAGGTGGTTGAAGTCGAAGATGGCATCGCTGGCCTGCCACAAGGCCAAGGCGGCGCAGGCTGCGAAGCTGCTCCACAAAAGGAGCGGTCCTGAAGGCTGGACGGCGAGTTCAGCCACCGCGCCGCTGACGTCGGCGCTGCCGCTCCCACCCATGGCGAGCCTGATGGCGATGGCGCCCAGCAGGAAATGCAGGATGCCGCTGGCCGCAAAACCGGCTCTGGCCAGGAACTCCAGCGGGCGCGAGTTGGTGACTTCCTCTGCCGCGTCCGCGGCCTGCTTCATTTCTCTTTTGATGGCCGTTCCTTCGTGCAAGCACCCCTGGGGCGCATTTCCTGCGTGCCTCCGGCACTAGGCCAATCGTGTCACGGCAAGGAAGCGGCGAACAGCCCCGGCGGGCATGCGGAATTTACCGCCTGCGGTAGCAGAGGTCGAAGATCAGGCGGCCGGCCTCGTGGGCTTTCGCCTCGAAGCTGGTGCGGATCCGGCCCTCGAAGCGCGGGGCCCAGCCGCCGGTTTCGTCCACGCCCCCGTTGGGGCCGGTATGCCCGGTGCTGACCGGGGCCCGGCCTTCACGGACGGGCGCGCCTCCCACCACGGACTCGACGCCCGACTGCCACACCTGGGTGAGCGGGCTCTCCGGGCCCCGCCGTTCGCCGGTGTGCAGGTTTTCGAAGTCCTCCGAACCTGCCAGGACATCGCGGACGTGGACGGCATAGTTCGACCAGTCGGTGGCGATCCGCCACAGTCCGCCCTTGTGGAGGACGCGTGCGGCGAGGACTGCGAACTCGGGCTGGATAAGGCGGCGCTTGTGGTGGCGGGACTTGTGCCAGGGGTCCGGGAAGAACACCCACAGCTCGCTGACCGCGCCGGCGGGGAGCATGGTGGCCAGGACTTCGGGGGCATTGGCCTCCACGACGCGGACGTTCTTGAGCCCGCGGCTGTTGATTTTGATAATGGTGTTGGCGAGCCCCGGCGTGTAGACCTCCACGGCCAGGAAATCGGTGTCAGGGTTCTGCTCGGCGGCGTGGCAGATGGCGTCGCCGAGGCCGGAGCCGATCTCCACGATGAGGGGCGCCTTGCGGCCGAACTCCGCTTCGGCGTCGAACGTGTACTCAGGGTGCACGGAGGTGTTGGCAACGTGCCGGGGGACGTCCAGGGCCCAGCGTTCCGCATGCTCTTCCCATGCGGCCTGGCGCCGCCCCTGCAGCCGCGTTCCGCGGCGCACGAAGCTGACAGGCCGGCCGCCGTAGGTGCCGAAGGACGCCTGGGTACCTGGCGTTACCGGCCGCGGCACATGGCCTGGCTGGGCGTGGCCTGATTGGGGGGATTCTGGGGATTCGCTCATCCCTTCCAGAGTAGTTGAATCAGCCCAGTGCGGTTTGGCTGGCCGACAGGGCACGCAGCTCCTTGAGGATCTCCAGCTGCTCGTTGTTGATATCGGTGAGCCGTTCGATCTCCGCCTTGGCCAGCAGATCCGTGTCGTAGTCGTGCTGGGCCATCGCGGCGGCGATGGCGTCCTGCCGTTTCGCCGCAATCAGCAGGATGGCGCCCTGGAGCCCGGCGAGCATGGACAGGAACAGGTTCAGGAGTATGTAGGGGTACGGGTCCCAGCCCCTGGACGAGAGGATCCACGAATTCATGGCCGCCCACAGCAGCATGAAGACGATGAATCCGGTGACAAAGCGCCAGCTCCCCATGCTGTTCCGCATCATGTCGGCGGCCCTTTCACCCCTGCTCAGGGTGGCTTTATGGGCTTCATGCCAGGTCTTTTCCTCTTCAGTCATGCCCCAGCCTAATCCGGCGGCCTGACAGAATAGGTCGCGTGGCTGCCGCTGAGAAAACCGAAACGCCGGACCTGCTGGTCGACGCCGAGATCGATGACGTTCCTGCCGCTTCCCCCACGGCTCTTCCGGACGGGCCCAACGGCCGGCGCGCCCTGGCCTACCTGGGCCTGTGCCTGGTCCTGATTGGCCTGAACCTGCGCACTGTCTTCTCCAGCTTCGCGGCAGTGCTCCCCGAGATAGTGGCCTACGCCGGCCTGCCGGGCTGGGCAGTGGTGGTGCTCACCACCGTCCCCGTCACTCTCCTGGGCCTGTTCGCCCCGCTCGCCCCGGTGCTGGCCCGGCGCTACGGCGCGGAAAGGGTCCTGCTGGGTGCCATGGCTGTCCTGGCCGGCGGGCTCCTCCTCAGGCCTGCCGACCCGGGTGGGCTGATCCCCGGGGCAGGCCATCTGCCGGCGCTGTTCGCGGGTACAGCCGCGTGCGGTGCAGCCATCGCCCTGTGCAACGTCCTCCTGCCCGGGCTGGTGAAACGCGACTTCCCGCACCGGCTGGGGCTTATGGGCGGGCTCTACACCACCGCCATCTGCGCCTCGGCCGCGCTGGGGGCCGGCTTTACCTACCCGCTCTTCACGGTGACGGGGGAGTGGACGTCAGCGCTGTGGGTCTGGGTGGTTCCTGCCGCCGTCGTACTGCTCCTGTTCCTTCCGGTGGCATTGCGGCAGCGGCCCGTCCGGCACCAGACAGCCAAGGACGGAGTGAACGTGTGGCGCTCTCCGGTGGCCTGGCAGGTGACGGTCTTCATGGTTCTCCAGGCCATGATGTCCTTCAGCGTCTTCGCGTGGCTGGCGCCGATCCTGCGGGAGCGTGGCGTGGACGGCGCCACTGCCGGGCTCATGGTGTCCGTGTCCATCGTGCTGCAGATGCTGGGGTCACTGTTCGCGCCGGCGCTGGCCACCAGGCTCCGGGACCAGCGCGCGATCAACATCGTGGTGGCGCTCATGACCGGCGGCGGATTCGCACTGAGCATCTTCGGCCCGCTGGAGCTTGCCTGGCTGTGGACCTCATTGCTCGGGCTGGGGCAGGGGAGCCTCACCGCAGTGGCGCTGACCATGATCATGGTCCGGACCCGCGACGGCCATACTGCAGCGCATCTGTCCGGAATGATGCAGGGCGTTGGCTACGGTCTGGGCTCCACCGGGACGCTCATGGTGGGCCAACTGCACCAGTCCACGGGATCCTTCGCGGCAGCCGGTGTGCTTTTCCTGGCGGTGGGCCTGCTCGCCGCCGTCTTCGGCCACCAGGCCGGCCGGAACCGGTACGTCTGAGCCCGTCGGGCGGAAGGTGCCGTTTCAGGTGCCGCCCGGCGCCACCCCTGCGTCTGCCTGACTTGTTGCATCCGGCTTCCAGCGGACCGCTCCCGTGCCGGCAGCGCCCAGGCGGTCCTCCGGATTCTGCAGCCGGCATGACTTCAGGCTCAGGCAGCCGCAGCCGATGCAGTCGTCCAGGTTCCGGCGGAGGTGTTCCAGCGCCTCGATGCGGGCATCCAATTCGGCGCGCCAGAGGCGGGAAAGCCGGGTCCAGTCGCGTTTGGTGGGGGTGCGGCCCTGGGGAAGGGAGTCCAGGGCGGCACGGATATCCTTCAGCGGAATGCCCACCCGCTGCGACACGCGGATGAACGCGACCCGCCGCAGTGCGTCCCGGCGGTATCGCCGCTGGTTGCCAGCGGTGCGCTCGGAGGAGAGCAGGCCGTTGCGCTCGTAGAAATGAAGGGCCGACGGCGCCACCCCGCTCCGGTCCGAGAGCTCGCCGACGCTGAGGACATGGTGCGCCCCGCCTGGGACTTGTGGCATGCTTCCCCTTGTTGGACCGAGTGCATTCCGGGCTGAGGTCCAGCGTATTCCGCAAGCCGGACGTTTCCTTGACCTCAACCATAGTTGAGGTCCTACGGTTGCGTCCATGACATCCGATCAGGCCGCTACCGTGCGCGACTCCACCGTTCCAGCCACTCACTCCACTGCCGGCATCCTGCAGCGGCCATACCTGTGGGTGACCATCGGTGCGTGCGCGCTGGTATTCCTCGCCGCCTTCGAATCGCTCGCAGTGACCACCATCATGCCAATCGTCAGCCGCGAGCTGAACGGCGCAAGCCTGTACGCGCTGGCTTTCGCGGGCCCGCTTGCCACCGGAGTGATCGGCATGGTGGCGGCCGGCAACTGGTCGGACAGGAGAGGCCCTGCGGCGCCGTTGTATGCGTCGGTGGCTCTTTTCGTCCTCGGCCTGCTGGTCGCCGGAACTGCAGCTTCGATGCCGGTGCTGGTGTCCGGCCGGCTGGTACAGGGACTGGGGGGCGGAGCGCTGACCGTCGCGCTCTACGTTGTCGTCGCACGGATCTACCCGCCCGCCCTGCACCCGGGAATCTTTGCCGCCTTCTCGGCCGCCTGGGTTATCCCGTCCCTGGTCGGACCGTTCGCGGCCGGGCTCGTTGCGCAGGTCCTTAGCTGGCACTGGGTGTTCCTGGGCGTGGTGGGGCTCGTGGTTCCTGCGCTCGTGATGATTGTTCCGGTGCTCCGCGGGGTGGCCCGCCAACGTGAGGCGGAGGCCGGGACGCCGGTGCCGTGGGCGCTGCGGCGCATTTCCTGGGCAGCGCTCGCTGCCCTGGCCGTCCTGGGACTGAACCTTTCGGCTGAGGTCCGGATTCCAGGCGTTCCCGCAGCCACGGCGGTCCTTGCAGTGGCCGCCGTCGTCGTCGCGCTCGTGGCCGTGCGGCCACTCGTGCCAAGGGGAACGCTCCTTGCCCGGAAGGGGCTCCCAAGCGTCATCCTCACGCGCGGCCTGGCCTCGGCAGCGTTCTTCGGGGCCGAGGTCTACCTGCCGTACCTGCTGGTGGAGCGCTACTCCTTCCCGCCGACGCTCGCGGGGCTCACGCTCACGGGCGGCGCGCTGGCCTGGGCCGGGGCCGCCGCAGTCCAGGGCCGCCTCGGCACCAGGCTCGCCCACAGCGTTGCAGTGCGGATCGGCTCGGTGCTGGTGCTCGGAGCCATCGTTCTTGCCCTGGCCACCGCGGCGCTGCGCTGGCCGGCCGCCGTGGTCATTTGCGGCTGGATCTTCGCCGGCGGCGGCATGGGGCTGCTGTATCCGCGGCTCAGCGTGATGACGCTGGCGCTCTCCACCAAGGACGACGAAGGCTTCAACAGCTCGGCCATGTCCATTTCCGATTCGCTGGGTGGCGCGCTGGCGCTCGCCACCACGGGCATCGTCTTCTCGGCATTTACGACCACGGCGGGATCCTTCTCCGGGGTCTTCGCCCTGGCGGCCGTGGTCGCCGTCGCCGCGGTTGCGGTGGCGCCGCGCGTCTCGTCCCCTCGTACCCGGGAGTTTTCGTCCAGATAACGCGGCCAAAAGGGCGGCATCGAAGTCGCGTTATCTGCACGAAAACTCGGAGGGCATGGTCAGTCGGGTTTGTTCCGGTCCCGCTGTCAGGACAGCCTGGTGGCCCGGACGACCGTATCCGCCATGAACGCTTCCTGGCCGTCGGGACCCGTGGCAAGCCGGTCGCGTGTGGTTTGAACTTCCACTTGCCATTGCGGCGAATCCAGTCCGAGCTCCTGCACCAGCTGTGCGGGGGTGTACAGCATCTCAGGCGCTGTGAGCAACCCCCACGGCGGCAGCCGGTCCGGATGGTGCCCCACGATCAGCAAGGTTCCGCCGGGCTTGACCGCGGCCGCCGCCGCCCGCAGCGGACCCTGCCAGGGCAGGGACGGCGAATGCAGGAACTGCGAGGACACCAGATCAAACTCACCCTCCGGCCGCCACTCCTCCAGGTCGCGCTGCTCCCAATGGATCCGGCTGGGGATGGCACCCTCGCCGGCATGCACACTGGCCCTGTCAAGCGCCGTTTTTTCGTGCGTGGCCGCGCGTTCCAGGGCGACCGTGGAAACGTCGACGGCGGTGACCGTCCAGCCCTGCTGTGCCAGCCAGATGGCGTCGGCGCCTTCCCCGCAGCCCAAGTCGAGGGCCTTGCCCGGATGCAACCCTGCAGCCTCGCGGACCAGCTGGGGATTGGGTTTTCCGCTCCAGATACGCGGTTTGCTCCGATACCTTTCGTCCCATGAGTCGGCTGCGCTTTGCTCCGGTTTTCCGGCAAGGCCGGTTCCGCCGTCGTCCGTTGTGTGGTGGTGCCCAGTGTCTTGCGTCATGCCTCAAGCGTGCTCCTGCGGAGTGGGTCAGGGCAACGGCTGCGGCCTCCCAGGTGGCTCAACTTTTAACCTCGTCCCTTCGCATGGGGCGTGCCGGTAACGGGATCGCGTGCTGCGGATGGTAGGCTGGGGGAACTTGATGTGCAGTGATGCCCGCCTGCTCAAATTTGGGGAATCCTGAAATTTGGGGAGTCCTGAAGTTTGGGGAGTCCTGAAGTTTGGAGTGTGGGCTTTTTTCATGTGAGAGGCACATCCTGCGTCGATGAACGCGTTCTATTTGGTCCCGGCCGCCGCTTTGCATAAATGGCAGCTGGCCGGTTGATCACCTGACTTTTCTTCGGCGAACCCCTGAGCCAACCGGCATCGGGGGCCGATATCCGCACGGATACCGCCTGAAAGACTTTGAAACACATGACTACTTTTGCTGCCCTCGGCACGCCCAAAGCGCTTGCCGACACCCTGACCGCACAGGGAATTGTCGAACCGTTCCCCATCCAGGTCAAGACCCTCCCCGACACGCTGGCCGGACGCGACGTCCTGGGCCGCGGCCGCACCGGCTCCGGCAAGACCATCGCCTTCGCCATCCCCCTTGTGGCACGGCTCGCTGAGCGGGAAGCCAAGCACTTCCGCAAGCCCGGCCGCCCCATGGGCCTGGTCCTTGCCCCCACCCGGGAACTGGCCACTCAGATCAACGCCACCATCGAGCCGCTGGCCAAGGCCATGGGCCTGACCACCACCGTGATCTACGGCGGCATTTCCCAGGCCCGCCAGGAAAAGGCCCTGCGCGCCGGCGTGGACATCGTCATCGCCTGCCCGGGCCGCCTGGAGGACCTGATCCGCCAGCGCATCCTGACCCTTGAGGCCGTGGAGATCACGGTCCTGGACGAGGCCGACCACATGGCCGACCTCGGCTTCCTGCCCGTGGTCAAGAAGCTCATGGACATGACCCCGAGCCAGGGCCAGCGCCTCCTGTTCTCCGCCACCCTGGATAACGGCGTGGACAAGATCGTCCAGCGTTACCTCTCCAATCCGCTGACCCACTCGGTGGACGACCCGCAGGCCGCCGTGACCACCATGGAGCACCACGTGCTGGTGGTCAACGACCAGACCGTCAAGAAGCAGCTGATCGTTGAACTTGCTTCCGGCTCCGGCCGCCGCATGCTCTTCATGCGCACCAAGCACCACGCACGCAAGCTGGCCAAGACCCTGACCGACGCCGGTATCCCCGCCGTCGACCTGCACGGAAACCTGTCGCAGAATGCCCGCGACCGCAACCTTGCAGAGTTCTCCTCCGGTGACGTCCGCGTCCTGGTGGCCACCGACGTCGCAGCCCGCGGCGTCCACGTGGACGACGTCGAACTGGTGATCCACGTCGACCCGCCCACGGAACACAAGGCCTACCTGCACCGCTCAGGCCGTACGGCCCGCGCGGGTTCGGACGGGACCGTTGTCACGCTGACCCTGCCGGAGCAGCAGTCCGACGTCAAGAAGCTGATGAAGGCTGCCGGCGTCGAGGTCAACTTCGAGCGCGTCACCGCCAACTCACCGCTGGTCGCTGAACTGGTGGGCGAAATGGCTGCCAAGATTGATCCGCGCACCCGCGCAGCGCTGCTTGCTGCCAAGGCAAACCAGGGCGGTGGCGCCTCCACGGGTGCCAACGCTGAGCGCAAGCGCGCCCGCCGCCAGGCTGCACCCACCACGGGTGGGCGTGGCGGACGCGGGGGACGCGGACGGGTTGCATCGGAAGCTCCGCGCACCGACCTGCCCCGCTCTGAGCGCCGCGCCGTCGCCTACGAAGGCCAGGCCGCAGCCCGCAACGCAGCTGACCGGGTCGTCGAGCAGAACGAGGACCGTGCCCAGGCCGCAGCAGCCGCACGCCGCAACGCCCGCGGCCGTACCACCGCGTACTCCACGCACCGCAACGACGTCCCTGCGGCAGGTGGCCGCTCAGCGGCTGGGCGCGGTTCGGACGGCCGGCCTGCGGAAGGCCGCGGCGACGCCCGTGGCGCAGCCCGCACGGGAGCCCCCCGTACGGGAGCAACTGGAGGCCAGCGCAACGGACGCCCGGCAACTGGCCAGCGCGCAGCCGGAACCGGTGCACGCAGCGGTGGGGCCGGCGAGCGTGCCGGGGCATCGACGGGCAACTCCGGAAGCACAGGCAACAAGGCCGTCTGGTCTTCCAACACGGGCGGAACGTCGGGCGGATCCTATGCAGGCAACGGCGGTGGCTCGGGCCGTCCGGCCCGCAGCGCCCCGCGCCGTGCGTCGGCACCGGCTTCGAACGAACGCCGCGGCCGCTAATCCCCAACCGCGCCCTAACCTCGCAAGCTCGGTCAGGGAACCCGGCGGTCGTGGCCCCAGCTTAACCGCCATCGAGTGCTCCGTAAAGGCCGTTTAGAGGGTTTATAACGGCAGTTATGGAGCACTCGACGAGGGGTTTCCGAGGCTTCACCAGCCGCGGGCGCGCCACTCCTGAAGGTGCGGCCGTTCGGCGCCCAGCGTCGTTGGCTTGCCGTGGCCCGGGTGCACTACGGTGTCGTCGGGGTAGACGTCGAACAGCCGTCCGCTCACATCAGCGATCAGCTGGTTGAACCGCCCGGGATCCTGCTGTGTGTTGCCCACCCCGCCGGGAAACAGCGAGTCTCCGGAGAAAATGTGGGCGGGCCCGTCCGGATCCCGATAGACCAGCGCCACTGATCCCGGGGTGTGTCCGCGCAGGTGCACGGCTGTCACGTCGAAGCCGTCGAAGTTGCGGACGTCCCCGTGGTCCAGCAGCACATCCACCCTCACCGGAAGCGCGGGGGCGTCGTTCGTCCCCGCTGCCGTCTGCGTGCCGGTGGCTTCCACCAGGCCGGCCAGGGCCCTGACGTGGTCCCAATGCTGGTGTGTCGTCGCGATCAGCCCCAGCCGGGGTGTTGCCGCCGTGTCTGCGGCGGCGTCCGCGAGCATTCCCAGGATGGCCGGAAGGTCATCCGCGGCGTCAATCAGCAGCTGGGCGCCGGACTGTTTGGCGGTCAGCAGATACACGTTGTTATCCATCCCGCTGACGGAAGTCCGCCGGATGGTGATGTCCCGTAAGTTGTGAATGAGCGTGTCCATGGCTTCGGTCCTCGGGGCGTTACTCGCGGCCCTGGGACACCCAGTTGGGGTCCGCGGAACGGGAGCCGACGACGGCGTCCGCGGCCTGGTCCAGCGCGTCCAGTTGGGCCTGGCTCAGCTCCAGGGCCAGGGCACCCAGGTTTTCGTCGATCCGGTAGCTCTTGCGCGTGCCGGGGATCGGGACGACGGGCAGCCCCAGACGCCTGCCCTGGGTGAGCAGCCAGGCGAGTGCCACCTGGGCAGGCGTTGCCGCGAGTTCGGCAGCAACGGCCCGCACCGCAGCCACCACCGCCTGGTTGGCGTCGAAGGCGTCCTCGGCGAAACGGGGAATCCGGCGTCGGAAGTCGTTTTCGCCAAGGCTGGAAGCGTCAACGGTGCCGGTGAGGAATCCCCGGCCCAGCGGCGAGTAGGGAACGAAACCCACGCCCAGCCTGGCCGCGGCGGGAACAACGTTGCGTTCCACGTCCCGGCTCCAGATGGACCATTCGCTCTGCACCGCGGCGATCGGGTGCACGGCGTGGGCTTCGGACAGCTCCTGTGCCGTGACCTCGGAGAGGCCAAGGTGCTTGACCTTGCCCTGCTGCACGAGCTCCGCCATGGCCCCCACGGTTTCCACAATCGGAACGCGGAGGTCACGGCGGTGCATGTAGTAGAGGTCGATGACGTCCGTGCCCAGGCGTTTCAGGCTGGCGTCCGCGGCTTGCCTGACATAGGCGGCGTCGCCGCGGATATCCGAGTAGCCCGTCGCCGGACTGCCCACGAGGGCGAACTTGGTAGCCAGCTGCACTTCGTCCCGCCGCTCCTTGAGCAGCCGCGAAATGAGCAGCTCGTTGCTGCCCCCGCCGTAAATGTCCGCCGTATCGATGAAGGTCACGCCGGCGTCCACTGCATGGTTGAGGGTTTTCAGTGCCTCGTCAGGTTCCACGTCCCCATACACCGGGGTGAGGGCCATACCGCCGAAGCCGAGAGGGCTGACGGTAAGGCCGTCGCCGAGCCGGACAGTGGGTGCTGTTGCCATGGGATCTCCGTTTCACGCGCACGGGGCGCTATCTTCTTTGCAGGAACCGGTCCTTGCCAAGAACCTCCGCCGCGGCGGAGGTATTCCGATCCCGCCGGAATCTCCGCTCAGGACCAGGTCAGGACCCCAGACCAGGACCACAGGTCAGGACCACGGGATGATGCGGTCCGCGGACGGCCGGGTGGCCTGGACGAGTGCCGCGTTGGCCTCATCGGGGCCGGCTGCCCAGGCCATTGCCGCGGACCGTTCCATGCCGAATTCCACGTGCCTGTCCACGAGTCGCTCCAGCCGCAGCGCCGGCGGGGTATCCACGAACCAGACCTCATCCAACTGTGCCCGCACCTCCCGCCAGGGACCCGGGTCCGCCAGCAGGTAGTTTCCTTCGGTGATGACCAGCGGAACGTCGGCTGAAACGGCGATGGAGGCGGCCACGGGCTCGTCCAGGGTGCGCCGGAATTCCGGGGCGTACACGACCGGCTCGTCCCGGCGCACCAGACGCTGCAGCAGCGAGAGATAGCCGCCGACGTCGAACGTGTCGATGGCTCCCTTCCGCTGCCGCAGCGGCGTGCCCTCAATGACGGCGTTTCCCAGGTGGAACCCGTCCATGGGCACTACCACCGCGAGTTCCGGGCCGAACTGCTGCTGGATCCATGAGGCGAATGTGGATTTCCCGGAGCCGGGGGCGCCCACAATGCCCAGCATGGTCCGCTTGTCCGCGGCCACCCGTTCACGCAACGCGTCCATGGCCTGCGTTATCTGGGGCGAGTGCATGCCAAAAGCCTAACCGCCCGCCGGGACCCGGGCTTTTGCCGGCGGAATCCGGTTCAGTCGGCGCCCTGCTCTGCCACGCGGTCAATTGAGACTACTGCCAGGAAGCCGCGGCCCAGGATTTCGGGGGAGCGGGTGTCTGACCCGACGACGGCGTCGTAGCGGTCGAGTGCCTCACGTTCCGCATCATCTCCCGGCTCAACGGCAGTGCCGGAGGCCTCGTCACCGGCGCTTGCGGCGCCGGGGCTGACCGTCGCCTGGCCCTGCAGCAGCACGGCCAACTGACCCTCAAACACAGGGTGGGCGCGCTTCCTGGAGAGCTCGATGATGGACGTGTAGCCCTTGAAGGCTCCGGTGCGCGTGATGACGTTGAGGTCCCGGATGTCGCCCGTGGGCAGGGCGCCGTGTGTGTTCGCGTCGCCCGGGAACCTGAACGGCCGATACTTTTCCAGCGGATGCTCGGCGCCGTCCACGGTAAGCAGGAGCAGTTCGCCGTCGATCACTGTCAGCACACGTTCCATTCCGGGGAACGCGGAAAAGTCCCCGGCCTTGGTGACGTCTGCAATACTGACCCGCCAATCCCAGGCGCCGTCCTGCGCGGAGGCAGCCTCGGGATGGCTTGCCAGTTCACGGGTCACCCCGCCGCCGTTCCGCCATGGTTGGGACCTGAGTTGGGCAAAGCGGATGATCTCCATCCGTCCAGCCTAGTTTGCCGGCAGGCGTCACATCGGCAGCGGTGGCAGATCCCTGCTAACCTCCTCCCGGGGGACATTGCGAAGACTGCCCTAAGGAGCCGGGAATGTTCGTCAAAGTGTGCGGCCTCAGTACGCCCGAATCCGTCCGTGAGGCCGTAGATGCCGGGGCGGACGCCGTCGGCTTTGTCCTGACGGCCAGCCCGCGCGTTGTCTCGCCCCCGCAGGTTTCCAAGCTCCTGGCGGATGTGCCGGACGGGGTGGCCGCCGTCGGGGTTTTCCGTCACGAACCGGTGGCTGACGCTGTCACCATCGCCCGTGCCGCCGGCCTGCAGTGGGTGCAGCTGCACGGGGAACGCACCCCGCAGGATGTCAAAACAGTGCACGACGCCGGCATGAAGCTCATCAGGGCCGTCACCATGGGTGCCGCACCGGAAGCGTTCGACAACTGGGGCGAGGAGCTCCTCCTGATCGACGCCGCTGTCCCCGGGTCAGGCGAATCATGGGACTACGGCAGTGTTTCCACGTCCCCAGCATCGGGACCCGCCGTGCATGGCCGCAGTTGGCTGCTGGCCGGGGGGCTCGACCCTGCCAACGTTGCCCAGGCATCCCTGGCGGCAGGTGCGTGGGGCGTGGATGTCTCCTCCGGCGTCGAGGTTTCCAGGGGTGTCAAGGACCTGGACAAGATCCGTGCTTTCGTCAAGGCCGCTAAGGGCTAGGAGCACGGCGTCCGGGCGCCGGGCTTTATCAGCCCGGTGTGAGGACGCAGAACTCGTTGCCTTCCGGGTCCGCGAGGCAAATCCATGGCACATCGCCCTGGCCGACGTCGGCGTCAGTGGCGCCCAGGGCCTTCAGCCTGGCCACCTCTGCCGCCTGATCGTCGCCGGGGTACGGCATCAGGTCGAGATGGACACGGGTCCACACGGTTTCGGCGCCGGATGTGCGAAGTAACTCCAGATATGGCCCGACGCCCTTGGCCGACCGCAGCCTTGCATGGTCGTCATTCACCTCATGCAGCGTCCAGTCCGTAGCCCCGCTCCAGAACCGGGCCATGGCCCGCGGATCCGCGCAGTTGACCACCACGGTGGCAATCGGCCCGGTGTCCCGGTAGATCTCCCGGGGCTCCAGCACGCAAAACACGTTGCCCTCGGGGTCGGCCAGGACAGTCCACGGCACGTCACCCTGGCCCACGTCGGCGTGCGTCGCACCCAGCTCCAACAGGCGCGCAACCAGTTCCGCATGGTGGGCCGCAGAGGTGGTGGCGAGATCGAGGTGCGCGCGGTACTTCACCGTTTCGGGGTCCGGGACGGTGACCACGTCGACGCAGACGGCGGCGGGGTCCGGCCAGTCGAAGCCCACGGGTTCGACATTGGTCACGCCGGGTCCTTCGCTGGAAACACCCCAGCCGAGCGCCTCCGCCCAAAACCGGCCGAGTGCCGAGTCATCCCGAGCCTTGAAATTCACCTGAACAAGTCGCAGCGCCATACCGCCCGACCCTATACCAGGTCATACCCGATACGGGAGGCACGCCCTGACTGCGCGCCCGGGTGGACCCCTCTACCGGGCCGGCGGGGAACCATGAACGCCGGAAAGCACGTCAGTATTTCTGCTGGGTCACCTCTTCTTGTCGGACCCAACAGGGCACAATGGACAGATGAAGACACTGCTCAACATCATCTGGCTGGTTTTCGGCGGACTTTGGCTTGCCCTGGGCTACTTCCTGGCCGGCATCATCTGCTGCCTGCTGATCGTCACCATCCCCTGGGGCATCGCGTCGTTCCGGATTGCCTCCTACACGCTGTGGCCGTTCGGGCGCATGGTGGTGGACAAGCCCGGCGGGACGGGCGTCTTCTCGCTGCTGGGCAACGTGATCTGGCTGCTCGTCGCGGGCATCTGGATTGCGATCGGCCACGTGGTCACGGCGGTCGCCATGGCCATCACCATCATCGGCATCCCGCTTGCCATTGCCAATCTCAAGCTCATCCCGGTATCCCTCATGCCGCTGGGCAAACAGATCGTGCCCACCAGCAGGCCGTTCGTCACCGGTTACCGCTAGCCAAGGCCAAGGCCAAGGCCAAGGCCCCGGGACCGCCTCTCGACCATCACACCTCGACGCCCGGCACCAGGCCCTGGGCTTCCAGCTCTTCACTGCGCAGCGCACGCAATACGCAGAACTCGTTTCCGTCGGGGTCTGCCATCACCACCCAGGTAACGTCGTCGCCCTGGCCCACCGAAATCCGGGTGGCGCCCAGTGCTTCCAGCCGCCGCACTTCCACGGCCTGGTCGTCCGGCCGCAGGTCAAGATGCAGCCTGTTCTTGACCTCTTTGCGCTCAGGTACCTTCAGGAACAACAGGTCGGGGGAGACGCCGTCCTGCGGACTTCCCGCCGGCGGCTCCAGGACGATTTCGTCCTCCACCTCGTAGGTCCGGCGCCATCCCAGGGCCTTTTCCCAGAAGTCCGCGGGCACCTTGGGGTTGGTGGAGTCGATGGTGAAAGCTTGAATTTGCAGGGTCATCCGAGCAGTCTTGCACTGCCTGAGGTACGCGTAAAGGCCGGCTCCCGCGCCGGGTGTCAGGCCAGCTCGGCCTGCAGATTCCGGCGGGCAGCGTCCAGCCACAGATCCCGGGCCCGCTTGCTGTGGAACAGCGGGTCCAGCCCCAGCAGATGCCGTACGACGGCGGCGCGTCCCGCCGCAAAGTCGGCGTCGCCGATATGTGCGTAATCTTCCCGGACGGCCGCCACGTACCGGGCGTATGGCTCCGGTTCGCTGCCGAGGACGGACAGGTCGGCGTCGCAGAGGAGGGCGCCGTCGTCGTCGCCTGGTTCCGTACGGTGGTCTGAGGTCAGCCGGACAAGGCGGGCCACCTCCTCGATTTCCGCGCCGGGCAGCCCCGCATCCGCGAGCCTGTCCTCGGCGAGCCGGGCAGACTCCTCCTCATCCCGGCCTGCGGCACCGCGATACACGGCATCGTGGAACCAGGCCGCGAGCAGCACGGTCCGCGGCGCGCCGGCGGGTTCGGTGAGCAGGTCAAGGGCTTCCAGCACCGCGAGCAGGTGGGTGCAGCCGTGGTACTTGCGGTGCTCCTCGCCCCACCGGTCCAGCAGGTCGAGGAAGAGCGCGTCGTGGCCGGGGATGATGGCGTTCCAGCGGTTCAGGAGAGGCACCTTGAGCGACTTGTTCCGAGCACGCGCCGGAATCCGGAGCCCGCTGGCGATCAGTTTGCGGACCAGGATCCTGGCCTCAACCGGAATGGCGCCTGCGGCCACCAGGTCATCGAAGCGGCGCTCGGGGACGTCGTAATGGTCGCCGTCGAAGGCCCGCTCCGGAATTCCGGCTGCAGCGGCAAAGGCCTGCAGTTCATCGAGGGAGGTGTCGGACACGAGGTGGGAGAAGTGTGTTCCATGGGCAGGCCAGACGGGCGGGTCAACAAAGAGGGCCATACAGGAAAGTCTAGTGCGGCGCGGCCTCCAGGATGCTGGGGAAGCCGGGGCGGCCGGCCTCCCCCAAGG
>DATCNU010000200.1:0-36616 GCA_036565085.1 Arthrobacter sp. | reverse complement strand
CGCCTGCCGTCCGGGCGGCCGCCGCAGCTGCCCATGCTGATTCTGCGGAGGGCATGGCGACGGACTGGACGGCTCCCGCCGCCCCGTCGATGGCCCGGCCGCGGGCTGCAAGGGCCGGGCCGAGCCCGGCGGCAAGCGCCGCAGCGTTGCTTCGGACGGCTTCCGCCCGCCAGGGCTCATCCCGAAGGATCCGGACAGCGGCGAGGGCCGCGGCGGCGGAGGCGGGCGCCAGGCCGGTGTCGAAGATGAAGCTCCGGGCCCGGTTGATGAGGTGCTCCCGCAGAAGGGGGGATCCGAGCACGGCACCGCCCTGGCTGCCTAATGCCTTGGACAGCGTCGCGCTGACGATCACGTTCGGATGCCCCGCAAGGGAGGTCCCGGCGACTGAGCCGCGGCCCTGGAAGTTCCCGCGGCCGGTGACTCCGAGGCTGTGCGCCTCGTCGATGAGCAGCATTGCATCGTGTTCCTCGGCCAGGGCCAGCAGGTCAAGGAGCGGGGCTTCGTCGCCGAGGACACTGTAGAGGGATTCGACGGCGATGAGTGCGCGCGGTTCCGGCCGGTCGGCAAGCAACCGTCCGGCGTTTTCCACGGTGTTATGGGTGAATGATTCTGTCCGGGAGCGGCTGAGCCGGAAGCCGTCGATCATCGAGGCATGGCAGTGTTCATCTGCGACAATCAGGGTCCCGGGTCCGCCGACGGCCGTGAGCACGCCGATGTTTGCCAGGTACCCGGAGGAGAACACGAGCGCCGTTTCCATCCCCGTCAGCATGGCCAGCTCCTCCTCGAGGTCAAGATGCAGCCGGGTGGTTCCGGCGACCAGGCGCGAGGACGTGGCGCCTGCCCCCCACAGCGAAGCCGCGGCCGCAGCAGCCCCGGCAAGCCGCGGGTCCGCCGCCAGGCCGAGGTAGTCGTTGCTGGCCAGGTCGATGAACCGTTCGTCTGCGTCCCGGGGGAGCGGCCGGCGGACCAGGCCGCGGCGGTCCCGGACTGTAGCCTGCCGCTCAAGCCACTGGGTCATTGAAGCGCTCATGCCGCGCCGCCGGAACGGGCCGGGACGCGCCCGTGGACTTCGGCAACGGCGGCGGTCATGCCCGCGGTGATCAGCTCAACGTCCGCTTTGGTACTGATGTACGGGGGCATGGTGTACACGAGGTTCCTGAAGGGCCGGACCCAGGCCCCGTGGCGGATGGCCGCGGCGGTGACCGCGGTGACGTCGACGGCGTCGTGCAGTTCAATGACTCCGACGGCGCCGATGGTGCGGACGTCCCGGACGGCCTCAAGATCCAGAGCGGGAGCCAGCCCGGACACCAGGCCCGCGCCGATCCGGGCTACGTCGGCCCGCCAGCCCCCGTCGGCGATGATTCCCAGGCTGGCGTTGGCAACCGCGCATGCCAGCGGGTTGCCCATGAACGTGGGGCCGTGCAGCAGGGCACCGGGCTTACCGCTGGAAACGGCCGCCGCCACCTCTGCCGTGCAAAGCATCGCGGCCAAGGTCAGGTATCCGCCGGTCAGGGCCTTGCCCACACACATGATGTCCGGTGCGACGCCGGCGTGACCGGCCGCGAACAGCTCGCCGGTGCGCCCAAAACCGGTGGCGATCTCGTCGAAGATGAGCAGCAGCCCGTGCCGGTCCGCCGCCTGCCGCAGGGCTGTCAGGCATTCGGCCGGGTAGGCGTGCATGCCGCCTGCGCCCTGGAGGACCGGTTCGGCGATGATCCCGGCCAGCTCACCGGAATGGGCAGCCGCGAGGTCCTCCATCTCGGCCGCCCATGCCCGCACCGCTTCCGGTGTCGCGGAAGCGGCCGCGGGTGGACGGGGCGCAAAAACGTTGCCGGCCAGCAGGCCCGGGAAAGCGGAGTGCATTCCGTCCACAGGATCGCAGACTCCCATCGCCGCGAAAGTATCGCCATGGTATCCGCCGCGCATGCTCAGGAACCGCTGCCTCCGCGGGTGCCCGGACGCAGCCTGGAACTGTACCGCCAGTTTCAGCGCAACCTCGACGGACACCGAACCCGAGTCCGCAAGGAACACCCGCTCCAGCTTCGGCCGTCCGGGGGCCGAAGGGGCCATGTCCACTAACCGCTCGGCCAGTTCCACGGCCGGGGCGTGCGTGAGTCCGCCGAACATCACGTGGCTGAAACTCGCCAGCTGCTTCTTCGCAGCGGCATCGAGCACCGGATTGCGGTAGCCGTGGATCACCGACCACCACGAGGACATCGCATCAACCACTTCATGGCGGGTGCCGTCCTCGCCCCGAAGCCGCAGCCGCACGCCGTCGGCCGCCTCGACCTCCCACAGCGGAAGGTCCGCGGAAGCCGGCGCGTACGGATGCCACAACCGTTCGCGGTCCCGCCGGATCAGGCCCCTCATGGTGCAAGCACTCCGTGGCGCGAGCATTCGGCTGACCAGCCTGTAGGCGTCACCTGGACTTTCATGCGGCGCCCGCAGGCAGCGCAATACCGCGGCGGCTCAAGCGCAAGATACCCGCCGCAGCGGTGGTGAACGGCCGACGTCGGGCTGGCGCTGCCATCTGACGGTCCGCCGCAGTGCCCGCAAAACCCGGTTGTGGCTGAGCCTTCGGTCCTTGAGCGGCCGGGACGCGAAACCCGGTTCACAGCGTCTTCTGGAGTTCCCTGATGGGCATGTTCAGTTCCACCAGCAGGTCCAGGTCCGCTGTTGCCGGGCGGCCCAGCGTGGTGAGGTAGTTGCCGACGATGACAGCGTTGATGCCGCCAAGCAGGCCTTCGCGGGTCCCGAGGTCGCCGAGGGTCAGTTCGCGGCCGCCGGCGTAGCGGAGCACGGTGCGGGGCATGGCCAGACGGAACGCGGCGATGGCGCGGAGGGCGTCCTTGCCGTCCATGATGCCCTGGTTCTCCAGCGGCGTTCCCGGGCGCGGGTTGAGGAAGTTCAGCGGGACTTCATGGGGTTCGAGGGCCGCGAGCTGGGCGGCGAGTTCAGCGCGCTGCTCCAGGCTTTCGCCCATTCCCAGGAGGGCCCCGCAGCACAGTTCCATGCCGGCGGCCTTGACCATGGTGCAGGTGGCGAGGCGTTCTTCATAGCTGTGGGTGGTGACAACTTCGGCGAAGTAGCTGCGGGCCGTTTCGAGGTTGTGGTTGTAGCGGTGCACCCCCCAGCTGGCGAGCTGGTCAACCTGGCCCTGGGTCAGCATGCCCAGGGAGCAGGCGATGTTGATGTCCACTTCTTCGTTGATGCGGCCGATCGCGAACTTGATCTGGTTCATGAGCTTGATGTCCGGGCCGCGGACGGCGGCGACGATGCAGAACTCCGTGGCACCCGTGGCGGCCGTTTCCCTGGCCGCTTTGACCAGCTCCGGAATATCGAGCCAGACGCCGCGGACGGGGGAGTCGAACAGGCCGGACTGGCTGCAGAAGTGGCAGTCCTCGGGACAGCCGCCGGTCTTGATGGAGATGATGCCTTCCACTTCGACGTCCTCGCCGCAGTGCTTGAGGCGCACGTCGTGGGCAAGTTGGAGCGCTGCAGGGAGGGCGCTGTCGGGCAGGCGGAGAACTTCCACGAGCTGCTCCCGGGTTAGCCCGACGCCGTCCTCGAGGACCTGGCGGCGGGCTGTTTCCAGGATGTCGTAGCGCGTGGGGAGGTCTGGCTGAATGGTCACTGATGGTCCTTTGGGCTGGCTGCGGATATGCCTCACAGCAGACGCTAGTTTCCCCACGGCTGCGGAATTTTGTCGGATGTCTACAAGACGGCACGCGTGGCTTTGGGCCGGGCGGACACGAAACCCTGACCGTACAACGCGCGGGCTGGCGAATCCATGTCAGGATCAGGTATGCCTGACCGCCTGATGCTGCTCGACACCGCGTCGCTGTACTTTCGTGCCTTCTACGGCGTGCCCGACACGATCCGCCGCGCCGACGGCACCCCGGTGAACGCCGTCCGGGGCCTCCTCGACATGATCGCCCGGCTCACGGCCGACTACGGCGCGACGCACCTCATTGCCTGCTGGGACGACGATTGGCGTCCCCAGTGGCGGGTGGACCTCCTGCCGACCTACAAGTCGCATAGAGTCGCGGAGGCCATCGTGGGGTCCCCCGATGTGGAGGTCGTGCCGGACGCGCTCCAGGCGCAGATTCCGATGATCCGCCGCGTGCTCGAAACCGCGGGCATCGCCATCGTGGGGGCGGCCGCGCATGAGGCCGACGACGTCGTCGGCACTTACGCCAGCCACGCCGGGCTTCCGGTCGACGTGGTGACGGGGGACCGCGATCTCTTCCAGGTCATCGACGACGCCCGGCAGGTCAGGGTGATCTACACCGCCCGCGGCATGAAGAATCTCGAAATCATGACCGATGCGGCCGTCGTCGGGAAATACGGTGTGTTGCCCTGGCAGTATGCCGACTACGCGACTCTCCGCGGGGACGCCTCGGACGGACTTCCCGGCGTCGCCGGCATCGGCGAGAAGACGGCCGCGTCGCTGCTCGGAGAGTACCGCACGCTCGACGGGCTGCTCGCGGCGGCGAGGGATGCGGGAACCGGGCTGTCCCCATCGGTTCGGTCAAAGCTTGCAGCGGCCGCGGACTACCTCACGGTCGCGCCGTCGGTGGTGAAGATCGTGCGCAACCTTGAGCTGCCGACAATTGAGGAGGCGGGCGCGCAGCTGCACCCCGTCCTTGGCGCGGCGCGCGCCGAACTCGAGCGTCTCGCCGCGGAGTGGAACCTCGGCGGCTCGGTGGCACGACTCCTGAAGTCGTTGGACGCACAACCCCGGGAATGAATTCCCGGCTCGAACTACACTGGCTCCATCAGAATGATCAGCTTGCTGATGAAAGGGGTGCGGACGCCATGCCCAAGACCGGCAAGAAGGAGCACCTGTACGAGCGTGCCCGGCAACTGAACATCGGCGGCCGTTCCAGGATGGATAAGGGCGAACTGATTCAAGCGCTGCAGAAGGCGAAGGACGCCGCAACCCGGAAGGCGCGCGGGGACTGGGAGACTGCTGAATTGGTCGAGCCTGCACGGCCTTCAGCCAGCTCCCGGGTCAATGCCTGTTGCCGTCTTGTGGGGTGCGGACAACAGGGGTAATCATGGTTACGAAGGGCCAGTACCTTCGTCGGGAACAAAGTTTAGCCAAGGTGAGGAGCCGGAACAGTGACAGTAACCCTGAAGGAATTTGCGGACCTGTATCGTCTCCCGGGCCCTTGGTGCACCGCATATGTTGATGCCGGTACCGGCACCGTGGACGGCTTGGAAGCGAGCGAAGTGGGCCCAGGCAACATCCGGGCAGAACTTGAAGCACAAGGTGCGGGACCGGAGGACCTTGATGCCATGGAGCAGGCTTTGCGTCCGGCGGAGGGCGAACCTTCACCGGTGGCGCGCTTTGTCTTGGTGCGCCAGGGCTCCGTCGAACTGGATGAGCTTCTGCCCGGCGCTTTGGTGATGCCACAAAGCGCCACCGCAGGTCCGATCCCGGACCTGCTCCCGCTGATCCAGCACCGGCCAGAGGTGTTCCCCTACGTTGTGGCCGAAGTGTCCAGGGATAACGGTGAGATCCGGCTTCACCACGCCGGTACTACTGCTCCGGCAACCATCGAAGAGGTGCAGGGATCCAGTGAGCATTTGCACAAATTCTCCGGGGGCGGCTGGTCCCAGCTCAGGTTCCAGCATCACACAGAGGAGATCTGGCGCAGGAACGCCGACGAGGTAGCTGCCCAAATCGACAGGGTCGTCAGCAGCAGCGGTGCCAAACTGGTGGTCCTTTCCGGCGACATCCGTGCCCGCGGACTGGTCCAGGACCAACTGTCCAAAGCCGCACAGGAACTGGTGAGAGTCGTGGATTCCCACACGCACACGGCGGGCGCGGACCCGGACGCCCTCACCGACGATATCCGCCAAAGCGTAGCCGAGCGGTGGGCCTCGGAGCAGCAGGAAATACTGGAACGCCTTGCCACGCAGGAAGGCCAGGCCAACCCCGAGTCTGCTACCGGAATCGGACCCGTGGTGCATGCGCTCCAGCAGGCACAGGTGGAAGTGCTGATTCTGGCCGCCGATGCGCTGTCCGGGCGTACCTTCCTGGCCTTGGATGCCGAGCCATGGGTTGCCACCGCCGAAGAGGAAGCGCTTGGTGCCGGGCTGCTGGGACCCGTTCCGGCTGCGGCAGCCCTGCTTCGTGCGGCAGCCCTGACCGATGCCAAGGTACTTCTGGTTCCCGGCGCAGTGCTGCCGCAAGGCTTGGACATTGCAGCGCTGCTCCGCTGGCAGAGCGGTCCTGAGGCGCCCTCGCCCGTCTAGACGGGGGGCAGGAACTTGCCGTTCCTGACCCGTGATTCGCCGAACCGGACTGTCAGCGGGGGAATCTGCCACGGTCCGCGGTCCCGGCTCCTGGGGCGGCCCACCGCCACGTGGGGGAGCCAGCGGGGGGACCTGAAGCCGAGTGCGCGCGAACTGAGGATGAAGTCGTCCACGTTATCCACGAGCAGCCCATCCAACAGGTCGTGCAGGCCCACAACGAGCGAGACCTGATAGTCGTGCACACGCTGCGGCACGTCCACGTCAAGTCCAGCGACGCTTCCGCCTCCGAGCACAACCAGCCGTTCCGCCCTGCCGGAAAATCCCTCCAATACCGGCAGTGCCTGCAACCAGCCAGCCAACGCCCTGCCGGCGGTGCCGGCACTGGTGATCCCTTTCGTCCAGTCCGCCACGTCCTGGGAGAAGTCTTCCAGGACGCCGAGGTGAAGCAGGGTCAGGTGCAGCCCCTGCGGCCTGCGCAGGGCATTGACGTAGCTGCCCAGTTCCTCGTAATCGGAGGGACCGTGTCCCATACCGAGCACCGGAACTTCCACAGTGATGCGCGGAAACGTTTGAATGTGGGACCTCCTTCAAGCGGGCCATGATCGCGACTGTACTCCAAGCGCTGCATGCCCGGAATTGCCAGGTCCCGGACGCCGGGCGTGGGATTCAGCCAAGAGAGTTGGCGGTGGGCTCTGTGCTTTCCTGTTCGGTTTCGATACTATCTGGACATAGATGTTGTGACGCCCGCCACGCTTATTTACAAGGGAGTAGATATGTCCAGCCAAGACCACGCTTTTCTCGCCTCCGCGAAGGCCGACCTGAACCGGCGGACCCTGCTGAAGACCCTGGGGGTTGGCGCCGCGGGCATTGCCGTCGCCCCGCTGCTGGCTGCCTGTACCGGCGGCAGCGCACCGTCGGGCGGTGGTTCATCCTCAAAGTCGCTGACGTTCGGATCCAGTGCTTCAGATGACGTGCCCAAGCGGGCCTACCAGGCCGTGACAGACGCCTACACAAAGAAGACAGGCAACACCGTGACCACCAACGTGGTCCCGCACAACGACTTTCAGAACAAGATCAACAGCTACCTGCAGGGGAGCCCGGACGACTCGTTTACCTGGTTCGCCGGTTACCGGATGCGCTACTACGCCGGCAAGGGCCTGGTCGCTCCCGTCGACGATGTCTGGGAGAAGATCGGCAGCAACTTCTCGGATGCAATGAAGAAGGCGTCCACCGGTGACGACGGGAAGATGTACTTCGTCCCCAACTACAACTACCCCTGGGCGTTCTTCTACCGGAAGAGCCTGTGGGCGCAGAAGGGCTACACCGTTCCGAAGACTTTCGACGAACTCAAGACCCTCGCCGCCAAGATGAAGGCTGATGGCCTGATCCCGATCGAATTCGCGGACAAGGACGGATGGCCGGCAATGGGGACATTCGACTACCTCAATATGCGGCTGAACGGTTACCAGTTCCACCTGGATCTGACCGCCCATAAGGAATCCTGGGACCAGAAGAAGGTCAGCGACGTGTTCGACACCTGGAAGGCGCTTCTGCCGTTCCACAACCCGAACGCCCTGGGCATGACGTGGCAGGACTCTGCGCAGAGCCTCGGCGCGCAAAAGTCCGGCATGTACCTGCTGGGTTCCTTCGTTACCCAGCAGTTCACCGACAAGGCCGTGCTGGACGACATCGACATGTTCCCGTTCCCCGAGATCGCGATGGAGGGTACAGACGCAGTGGAGGCCCCCATCGACGGGCTCATGCTCTCCAAACGGGGCGGAGATAACCAGGCGGCCAAGGACTTCCTGGCGTACGTCGGGACGCCTGAAGCCCAGAACGTCTACGCCTCTGTGGACGCCTCCAACATCCAGGCGGCGAAGGGCTCCGACACGTCGAAGTTCTCACCACTGAACAAGAAGTGTGCGCAGATGATCGCCGACGCCAAGAGCATCAGCCAATTCTTTGACCGCGACGCCCTGCCTGCCATGGCCAACAACGTCATGATCCCTGCCCTGCAGACCTTCATCAAGGACGGCACCGTGGACGTGAAAAACCTTGAGTCCCAGGCCAAGGCACTGTACGCCGCGCAGTGATCCGAGACCGCAGTCTCTCGAAAGAGAATGACCCAATGAGCTCCTCTACGCAAACGTCCGCAGCCGGTGCCGCCACCGCGGCGCCGGCCAGGAACCGGCGGGTCCGCCGGCTCACGGGGCGGGACAAGTTGGTCCTCGGCCTCATGGTGGCGGTCCCGACCCTGATCCAGCTGACTCTGGTCTGGATCCCCACCCTGCTGTCCATCGGACTCTCGTTCACCCGCTGGAACGGCCTGGACCTCGCCGACATCAAACCCGCCGGGGCGGCAAACTACCAGTTTGTGGCCCAGGACTATCCACCGTTCTGGCCGGCCGTTCAGCACAATGTCCTCTGGCTCGTGTTCCTCGCCGTCATAGCAACACCCCTGGGCCTGTTGCTGGCGGTCCTGCTGGACCAGGAGATCAAGGGGAGCAAGATCTACCAGAGCATCTTCTTCACTCCCGTGATGCTTTCGCTGGCCCTGATTGGCATCATCTGGCAGTTGTTCTATAACCGGGACAACGGCCTGCTGAACTTCCTGCTCGGCACCGCCGGGTCCCCGAAGGCGGTGGACTGGTTCGGAGACTCGGGCGTGAACATCTGGGCCGCCCTGTTCGCGGCAACCTGGCGGCATGCCGGCTACGTTATGATCCTCTACCTGGCCGGGCTGAAGGGTGTCGACCCGTCACTGCGCGAGGCAGCCGCACTCGACGGCGCCACTGCCACCCAGACGTTCTTCAGGGTGGTGTTCCCGGCCATGCGGCCGGTGAACATCGTCATCATCGTGATCACGATCATCGAATCCCTGCGTGCCTTCGACATCGTCTATGTCATCAACCGCGGAACCAACGGCCTTGAACTCATCAGCGCCCTGGTCATCCAGAACCTCGTCGGGGAAGGGCAGGTGATCGGCGTCGGTTCGGCCCTGGCGGTCATCCTGCTTGTCATCTCACTGGTGCCCATCACGTGGTACCTGGCCCGCACATTCAGTAAGGGAGTGGCCGAATGAGCATCCCCGTGGCCGCGCCACCGGAAACCGCGCACGCGGCGGTGCCGGTAGGCAGCAAGGGCAAGAGGCATTACGGTACCCACATCTTCCTGACGGTGATGGCCGTTATCTGGCTGATTCCGCTGGCCTGGTCGCTCTTCACCGCGCTCCGGCCCAAGCAGGACACGGACAAATACGGCTACTTCAGCCTCGAGGGCACCTTCAACTTCGATAACTTCATCCAGGCCTGGAACCAGGGCGGCTTCTCCAGGTACTTCTGGAACTCGGTGCTGATCACCGTCCCCACGGTGCTGCTGACGCTTTTCTTCGCCTCCCTGATGGCGTTCGCGGTCAGCCGCTTCAACTGGAAGTTCAACGTCACGCTGCTGATCATGTTCACCGCGGGCAACCTGCTGCCCCCGCAGGTGCTGGCAGCACCGCTTTTCGAGATGTTCAAACATTTCAACCTGCCGTACTGGTTCAGCGACTCGGGAAACCTCCTGAACACCTACATCAGCGTCATCGCTGTCGACATGGCCTTCCAGATCGGCTTCGTCACCTTCGTCCTCTCGAACTACATGAAGGCCCTCTCCTCCGACCTGACGGAGGCGGCTATGGTGGACGGCGCAAGTGTCTGGACGCAGTACTGGTCCATCATCATGCCGCTCACCCGTCCGGCACTGGCCGCAATGGCCACCCTTGAAGTCATCTTCATCTACAACGACTTCTTCTGGCCACTCCTGTTCATCCAAAGCGGTGACAGGCTGCCGGTGACCACCGCCATCAACAACCTGCAGGGCAATTTCCTCTCCAACTACAACCTGATCGCTGCGGGCGCCATGATCACGGCCATCCCCACGCTGATCATCTATCTCATCCTGCAACGCCATTTCGTCGCCGGACTCACGCTGGGTTCAAGCAAGGGCTGACGCGTCGCACACTTGGGGAGATGCCGTGGAACCGCTGTATCTGCGCTCGGCCGGCCGTAGCCTGCTGATCGATCTTTCCGGGCCGGAGCCTGTGTTCGTCCATTGGGGTGCGGACCTCGGCGAAGAACTGCCTGACCTGGGCCTGCTCCGGGAGCCGGTCCCGCCGTCGTCGCTGGACATCCCGGTCCGGACGGGGCTCCTGCCACAGGCGTCCTCAGGCTGGCGGGGACGGCCGGCGCTGCGCGGCAGCCGTAATGGCCGGGGTTTCTCGCCCCGGCTGCGGCTGGTCTCAGCCGAACGCACCGGGGCAGCCGGCGCAGTGATCACCCAGTCCGACCCTGGACTCGGGCTGAGCGTGCGCACTGAACTGCTCCTGAACGACGGCGGCCTGCTGCAACTGCGCCACCAACTGACCAACGACGCCGGCTCCGACTACCAGCTGGAAGGCCTGGAGTTGGTGCTTCCGGCAGGTCCGGGGGCCGCCGAACTGCTCGACCTCACCGGCCGCTGGTGCCGTGAACGCCACCCCCAGCGCCGTCCCGTCCGGCAGGGCACCTGGGTCCGCTCCGGGCGCCACGGACGCACAGGGCACGACTCCAGCCTGGTCCTGGCTGCCGGCTCCGCCGGCTTCGGCAACCGCACCGGAGAGGTGTGGGCCGTGCATCTGGGCTGGAGCGGCAACCATGAAGCCTTCGCCGACACGCTCGCCAGCGGGCGCACCCTCCTCGGCGCCGGCGAACTGTTCGGGCCCGGGGAAGTGATCCTGGCGCCCGGATCGTCGTACCGGACGCCCTGGCTCTACGCAGCCCACTCCGACGACGGCCTGGACGGCATCACCGAATCCTTCTACCACTGGTTCCGCAACAGGCCGCACCACCCGGCAGGGCCCCGCCCCGTGGTCCTGAACACCTGGGAGGCCGTCTACTTCGGCCACAGCCTGGACACCCTCACCGACCTGGCCGAATCAGCCGCCGACCTCGGCGTCGAGCGCTTCGTCCTCGACGACGGCTGGTTCCGGGGGCGCCGGGACGATACAAAGGGCCTCGGCGACTGGTACGTCGATGAGACCGTCTGGCCTGAGGGGCTGTCGCCGCTGATTAATGCAGTGACCGCCCGCGGCATGGATTTCGGTCTCTGGGTCGAACCCGAAATGGTCAACGAAGACTCCGATCTCATCCGGGAGCACCCGGAGTGGATCGCCGGCCCCGCGCTGCCCGACGGAACGGTGCGCGTCCCGGAACCCTGGCGCAACCAGCAGGTCCTGGACCTGGTAAACCCCGCTGCCTGGAACTACATCCACGACCGGCTCGACGCCCTGCTGCGGGAAAACAACATCAGCTACCTCAAATGGGACCAGAACCGCGACCTGGCCGAGATGGGCCACGACGGAAAACCCTCCGTGCATGCCCAGACCGAGGCCGTGTACCGGCTCATGGATACGCTGCGCGCGGCCCACCCGGACGTCGAAATCGAAAGCTGCTCCTCCGGCGGCGCCCGGGTGGACCTGGGCATCCTCGAGCGCACCGACCGGATCTGGGCCTCGGACTGCAACGATGCCCTGGAACGCCAGACCATCCAGCGGTGGACTGAGCTCATCATTCCGCCGGAGCTGGTGGGTGCCCACATCGGACCCACCACGTCCCACACCACCGACCGCACGCTCAGCCTCTCCTTCAGGGCACTGACAGCCCTGTTCGGCCACTTCGGGTTGGAATGGGACATCCGGAGCGTCACCGGGCCGGAACGCGAAGAGCTGAGGCAGGTCATCGCCTTGTACAAGCAGCACCGGCACCTCATCCACACCGGGACGGCCGTCAACAGTGACCACCCTGATCCTTCCCTCCTGCTCCGAGGCGTGATGTCGGGGGACGCACGAAAAGGACTGTTTACGCTGGCGGCACTGGCCTCATCTCCGTCGGAGATGCCGGGGTGTGTCTGCTTTCCAGGGCTGAAGGCGAAGACCCGCTATCGGGTCGAGTTGCTTTACCCGACAGCCAAGACTGCCTTCACCCAGGTGGCTCCTCCGGTCTGGACCGTCGACGGAGCGGAAGCGGAGGGACAATTCCTCGCCCACGTCGGCTTGCCCATGCCCAACCTGAATCCCGACCATGCCATCCTGATTGGCGTCAGCGCCCTTTGAGTGGCCCTCCTTCTTTCCCGGGGTTACTTTCCCGGTTTTCTGTCCCCGGTGCGGTTTCCTCAGGTGCGGTTTCCTTAGGTGCGGCCGTCGCTCTCCAGCAGGTCGGACAGCAGCGGCCTGGTTCCTTGGTGAAACACTATTCCTTCGGGCAGCCCGTCCATGGTCACGCGTGACCCGGAAACGTCGAGTGTGACCCGTGCCCCGCCGACGGGAAGGTTGACTGTGTGCAGGTCTCCCCACGCTTCCGGCAAGGCAGGGTCCATCCACAGCGCACCCAGGGAGACGTTTGCCTCATAACGGAGGAGGCTGCGGAGCAGCATCACCGGTGTCGCCGACGACCATGCCTGGGGAGAGCAGGCGGTCGGGTAGGGGAGCGGTTCCGGGCATTCGGTGCGGCTGAACCCGCAGAACAATTCCGGCAGCCGGTTGTCGGTGTACCCGGCGGCTTCCATCAGCGCAGAAGAGAGTTTCTGCGCCTCCCTGACGAAGCCGAACCGCATGAACCCTGCAACGATGAGTGCGTTGTCGTGAGGCCAGACGGAACCGTTGTGGTAGCTGACCGGATTGTAGGCGCCCATGTCCGTTGCCAGGGTCCGCACTCCCCAGCCGCTGAACATTTCCGGGGACATGAGCCGCCGGACAACCTGGGGTGCCTTGTCGTCATCCACGATGCCGGACCACAGGCAGTGCCCCATGTTGGAGGCGCAGGCGTCGACGGGGGTTTTGTCCCGGTCGAGCGCGATGGCATAGTACCCGCGGTCCGGCAGCCAGAACTGCTCGTTGAACTGCTTTTTCAGCCGCCGGGCACATTCGAGGAGGTCAAGGGCAAGAGCCCTGTCGCCGGCGTCGTACGCGATCCCCGCCCGGGCGAGATAGGCGCTGTAGACGTATCCTTGCACCTCACACAACGCGATCGGTGCCTCTGCGAGGCGGCCGTCGGCGAAGTTGATTCCGTCCCGGGAGTCCTTCCAGCCCTGATTGAGGAGACCTTGTTCACTGAGGCGCTGGTACTCGACGAACCCGTCGCCGTCACGGTCACCGTACTCCCGGATCCAGTCCAGGGCCCGGTCTGCGTGCGGCACCAGTGCGGCTATTTCCCCGGCCGGAAGTCCCCACCGGCTTGCCTCGCCGAGCAGGGTCACGAACAAAGGGGTGGCGTCGATGGTGCCGTAGTAGGCGGATTTTCCGCCCAGAGCCAGCCCGGTCCCGACGTCCAGCCGCACTTCGTGCAGGATACGGCCGGGTTGCTCTTCGGTCAGCGGATCAACTTTTTGGCCTTGCCTGTCGGCGAGAGTCTGCAGTGTGCCCAATGCGAGCGTTGCATCGATGGGCAGAACCATGAAAGATGACAGCAGCGAGTCCCGGCCAAAGAGTGCCATGAACCAGGGTGCTCCTGCGGCGACGACCATTCGGTCGGGATGGTCGGGATCAATGATGCGCAGTGCGCCGATATCGTCGTGGCTGCGCAGGAGGCTTCGTTCCACGGACGGATCGCCGATGTGGGGAAGCGGAATGCGGGCCTCCCACGCCTGCTGATGCCGCTCCTGTGCCGAGACCATGGCAGCCGGAAACGAGTGCGTCGGCACGCCCGCGTCGGTTTCGGTTCCGTCAGTCAGGGGCTGCACGGTGGCCCGTACAGACCATTCACCATGCGGCGGGACGACTGCGTGCAGGAGCAGACCTTCGGAACTGGCATCTGCGTCGCGCATTCGCACGACGATCCCTTTCCTCCTTTCCTGCCAGACGCCTTCGATGGTCAACGACCCACCCTTGGAGCGCCGGGTCTGCTCCCATACCCGGCGAATCCGGCCGTCCTTGACTTCGAAAAGGTCCGCGAAGTCCGCCTCCACGGCGAGAGCAATCTCGCAGGGAGCCGGCTGGAGGGAATAGTTGTGAATCGTGATGTCCTCCACGATGCCGGTCCCGAGTTCGCGCTTCCGTTCGACGGCCAACGGGCTGTCGGCGCGGCCGTCTGAACGCGAGGCCCTGCCGATGTGCCTGCCCCGGAAAGGCGAGGGGGTCCATGCGCCCAGCGGTTCCAACGGTTGCCCGTTCACCGTCAGTGTCCACCGTGACAGGATTCTCGTGTCCTGGTAGAAAACGCCGTGCGGATGATGGGGGAAGATGTCGCCGTTCCGCAGCGAGATGCAGAACGAGGACCCTGCCACCAGGGTTACGGCTCCTTGCCCGGTAGTTCCGGCCGCATTGTCCGTATTCCATCCAGCCATGACAGGCTCCTCGTGAGAACAGCACACCTAACCGGCGCACCTACTGGTGAGCTGAATCTACGCCCATCGCCGCAGGCGTGCCAGATGGTTCCCCTGCTGGCTGCAAGCCTCGCTGCTGCCGGCCTCTCGCATCGGAAGGTAAGCAAGAGTAGCGTCGACGTGAGAAACCGGCGGCAGCAGCATGACCATGCCGGCAAGCAGCCGTCGGTCACCGGGAGGTAGCCATGAGCAGCGCTGACTACGAATTCCAGACCGTCTGGCGGGTGGCTGGTTCCCCTGACGAGGTGGCAGCTGTCCTTGGCGACGCCACGGCTCTTCCCCTGTGGTGGCCTTCGGTCTACCTCGCGGTCGAGCCGGCTCCCGGGATCACGGAGAACAGCCTGCCCGCCGGCGTCCCCAGGCCTGCACGCCTGCACACGAAAGGCTGGCTGCCGTACACGCTGCGCTGGACGCTGACCGTCACTGAACCTGTCACAAACGAGGGATTCGCGCTTACTGCAGCCGGGGACCTGAACGGAACGGGGCGCTGGACGTTCGAGGAGGACGGTCCTGAAACGGTGATCACCTACGACTGGCGGGTCAGTGCCGCCAAACCGTTGCTGCGGCGCCTGAGCTGGCTGATGAAGCCGGCCTTCGCGGCCAACCACCGCTGGGCCATGGCCCGCGGCCAGGAGAGCCTCGCCCTGGAGCTCCGCCGACGCCGGCATCCCGGTGACGCCCGGTCCGTCCCGCCGCCGCCGGGACCCACGTTCAGATGGAAGGGCCCCAAGAAGCGTACATAACCGCGCCCGGGCTCCCCGCCCACGTCACCGGCAGCAGGGGTAGCAGTGGTTTGCCTGGGCTCACGACATTGCATGGCGGCGTTGAGAGTCGTACCGCCGCGGAGTAGTGTGACCCTCACCTTCACGCTCGGACAAACCAGACTTGGGAGCGACCATGCCCTTTGTAAGACGTCAACTGGCTGCTGTTACGACGGCTCTGGCTTTGGGCGTGACGGGCGGCGCTGTAGCCAGCCCCGCGTTCGCCGATCCGCGGGAAACGGAAAAAACCGCGACCGCCATCGGGTACGGGGGCGCGGTCAGCACCGTGGACCCGGAGGCATCCGCCGCGGCGATAGAGGTCCTCCGCAAGGGCGGAAACGCAGCGGACGCCGCAGTCGCCGCGGCCGCGACCCTGGGCGTGACGGAGCCCTACAGTGCCGGGATCGGCGGCGGCGGCTACTTCGTGTTCTACGACGCGAAAACCGGGCACGTCGGCACGATCGACGGCCGCGAAACCGCGCCGGCAGCGATGCCCCACGACGCATTCATCGACCCGGCAACCGGCAAACCCTACAACTTCACCCCCGAGCTCGTGACCAGTGGCGTCTCCATCGGTGTCCCCGGCACCCCGGCCACGTGGGAGCGCGCCCTCGAGCGTTGGGGCACTTTGAGCCTCGGTGATGCCCTGAAGCCGGCCATCAAGGTCGCGACCCGGGGCTTCATCGTGGACGACACATTCCGGCATCAGACCCTGGACAACAAGGTCCGCTTCGGGGCGTTCACGTCGACGAGCAGCCTCTACCTGCCGGGCGGCGACGCACCCGCCGTCGGCAGCGTCTTCCAGAATCCGGACCTCGCCCAGACGTACCGGCTCCTGGCGAAGCAGGGCACGGACGGGTTCTACACCGGCCCGCTCGCCGCGGAGATCGCGGCCACCGTGCAGGCTCCGCCGAAGACCGCCGGCACCACGCTGCCCGTCCCCGTGGGCCACATGACGACGGCGGATCTCGCCGCCTACCGTGCCCTGGACCAGGCGCCAACGCACGTGGACTATCGTGGCCTGGACGTCTATGGCATGGCGCCGTCAAGCAGCGGGGGAACCACAGTGGGGGAGTCGCTGAACATCCTGGACACGTTCAACCTTTCCGGGATGTCCCGGCCCGACGCCCTGCACCACTACCTCGAGGCCAGTGCGCTGGCCTTCGCAGACCGCGGAAAGTACGTTGGCGATCCGGCATTTGTCGACGTCCCCACCGCCGCGCTCACTGATCCGATCTTCGGCAAGGAACGGGCATGCCAGATAGATCCGCAGCATGCTGCGGTGAAGCCGGTACCAGCGGGGGACGTGTCCGCGTACGACGGCGTGTGCCCGGCCGCCGCGGCACCGCTCGCCGCTGAAAAGGACACGGAGAACGTCTCGACGACGAACCTGACGGTCGCCGACAAATGGGGAAACGTCGTCGAGTACACACTCACGATCGAGCAGACCGGCGGCTCCGGCATCGTCGTGCCCGGCCGCGGATTCCTGCTCAACAACGAGCTGACCGACTTTTCGGCCGTGTACAGCCCGACCGACCCGAACCGGATCGACCCGGGGAAGCGCCCGCGGTCCTCGATGTCCCCGACCATCATCCTTAAGGACGGCCAGCCGTTCCTCGCACTGGGCTCGCCTGGCGGATCGACGATCATCACCACCGTCTTGCAGACCATCATGAACCGGGTGGATCTGGGCATGACCATCTCCGAGGCGATCGCGGCACCGCGTGCATCGCAACGAAACACGGCCAAGGTCACCGCGGAGCCGGCTTTCATCTCGGCATACGGAAGCCAGCTGGCACCCTACGGCCATCTGTTCACGCCGTCAGGTGATGCCTTCACGTCTGCCGCGGAGATCGGGGCGGCCACCGCAATCGAGTTCCGGCCGGACGGGGCCATGGTTGCCGCCGCTGAGCCGGTGAGGCGCGGGGGTGGTTCCGCGCTGGTCCTCAGACCGCTGAGTGGGAAGTGATGGGGAAGGAATACCGCACCGGCTTACTTTTCGTATTGGGCCTCATCGAGATGGCGCAGTAAGAACGGAACTGTCGCCCGCATTGCCCCAAGTTCGCCGTCGCTGGCGGCTTGTTCACCAAGGTAGTCTCCGTGGTTGCCTGGCACGATCAGGAGGCGGCCTCCGGGTATGGCGCGGACCATGCGGAGCGCATGCTCGGGCTTGATGACGTCGCGGTCGGCGAGCAGCACCAGCGTTGGGGATGAGATTGATTCCAGGTCCTTCTCAGACCAGCCTCGGAAGGTGAGCATCCGCTGGCTGTCGAGAACAAAGAGGCGCTCGAGGTGTCGGGGGTCGGGGTTGAGCCGACGGTCGGCTTCCTGGTAGACCCTCGGCATGTCCTGCGGCGTGGCGTTCCGCAATCCTTCCCAAAAGCCCTCGACCATGCCGTCGCGCGTGAAGAATGATGACGCGATGATCAGCTTCCGGACTATTGCCGGATACGCCAGGGCTAGGGCGAGCGCCGTGTGGCCGCCGGCGCTGAAACCAAGCACATCGGCCGACGGGACCTCAAGCTGGGCCAGAACGGCCGCGACGTCGTCCGCCGAGTGTTCGGCAGTGAGCGGGCGTTCGATGGGTGCTGTGTGGCCGTGGCCTTCCTCTTCAACGGCAATGACTTGCCTTGATTCGGCCAGAAGCGGGATGAGGTGATGGAAGTTGGATTCGATGGTCGACCCGCCGCCGTGGATCAGGAGTAGGGGCACCAGGCCGGGCCGGGCCTGCCCGTGCACTTCGTAATACATCCGCAGCAACCCATTCGTGGCATAGCCGGTCTCAACCTTCATACCCTAGCCATTCTGTAAGTGGCGGATCAGTGCATCGAGGATCGGCAACTGTCCCCGTACCAGCTTGGTACGGGCGACGGGCTCGTCTGTCCATTCAGCGTGGTCGATCTCAGGATAGGTGCGAACCATGCCGGATCCTCTCGGCCACTCAAGTGAAAAGGTGTTGCTCACGATATGTTCGGGCTCAAAGTCTGACTCTGCCATAAATGCCGTGATGACCTTGCCGGAGGGCTGTCGGAAGGTTCCAAGCAGGACGTAGTCGGCCGGGGGCGGGGGAGCGCCCATCTCCTCCCCAAATTCACGCTGCGCCGCCACCAGCGGGTCCTCGTCTTCGAGGTATTCGCCCTTGGGGATGGACCACGCGCCGGCATCCTTCCGGGCCCAGAACGGCCCGCCCATATGGGCTATCCACACCTGCAGGCCCGATCCGGCGTTCCGGCGGAACAGGAGAATGCCTGCACTCCGAACTGTCATTTGCCCTCCACCGGCCCGCCGGGTCCGACCCGCATACAGCGCTCGAAAACCGGCCTAACCCTCGCGGTCGATCTGCAGATAGCTGAGTCCGCTCACATCCAGCCAGAACCGTGTGGGAGTCTCTACGAGCCGGAGCAGAACGCCCTCGCAGGAACTGCAGCGCACAACGATTCCCGGGCCGTCCGCATAGACCGTTGCCTCGGCGAAGATGCGGACGGCACCGCAGTGCTTGCACCGTCCAACAGCTGCAACGATGTCGCTGCGGAACAGTTCCCCGAGCGGTCCGGCCACCGAATTTCCGTCGAGGTGGGGTACCGGATTGCCTGCGATGCCCTCCATGTCCTGATCCTGGGGCCACGGATCTTCAGCGCTCCAAGATGCGGAGCCGTTGGTGCCGGTCACCGGGTCCCTCCCGTTCCGCCGAAGCGCTCAGTCTTGATCGAGTGGGCAGGATAGCCGGCCCGGACAAGCCATTCGGCGACGGTTTCGACAAATAATGTCTGGCCGCAGATGAAAGTGCCCGGTGCAGCGTCCACCGGGATGATACGCCCCAGCAGTGTTTCTTCCTTGAGACGCTGCGGTGCAGTCGGCCAGCCCTGTGGCACACCGCGTGTATAGACGTAGTCAACGGTGAGCTTGGGGGATTCCCGGCTCAGCGTGAGCAGTTCCTCACGATAGAAGCCCGCTTCCGGTGACTTGAGCGAATACAAGAGCCGGAACGGTGCCGGGTTCTCCGATGCTTCATGCGCCCGGATCATTGACATGAGCGGCACAATGCCAGATCCTCCTGCGATCAGCTGAACCGGATTCCTGTCCGTCGGGCGCCAGACGAACCAACCGCCCACAGGCCCACGGATCTCGAGTTGGTCCCCGACCGCCAGGTCCCTGACCAGATAGGGCGATACCTCCCCATTGGCCAGTTCGTCTACGGTGATCTCCAGGACTTCGTCCATCCCCGCCGTGGCCACGGAATAGGACCGTACCGCCGTGTAACCGTCGTCTGCCGTGAGGCGGACATCGATGTGCTGGCCGGCGAAGTTGCCCATCAATCCGTCCACGCGCAAGCCGATGGTTCTGGACGTTTCCGTTTCCGGAACACCGCTGACGACCTCGGCGACACGCCACAGGCTGCTCACGCGATCCGCCTCATGAGTAACGCTCTTCCCGCCATGGGTCCCCGTGAATGTGGTAGCCGTTGGATTCCCAGAATCCGGGGACATCGTCCGGGGTCAGCTCAAGGCCATTGATCCACTTGGCGCTCTTCCAGAAGTAGAGGTGCGGCACCAGCAGCCGGGCAGGTCCGCCGTGGGCGCGCTCCAGTGGTTCCCCGTCGAACTCCCAGGCAATCCACGCCCTACCGTCCAGAAGGTCCTGGAGCGGGAGGTTCGTTGTGTAGCCGCCGTAAGAATGTGCCGTCGCGAATTCCGACGTTGTCTGCACATCCTGGAACAAGGTGTCCATGGCTACACCGCGCCACGATGTACCGAGTTTGGACCAACTGGTCACGCAGTGGATGTCGCTCCGGATATCTGCCTGCGGCAACGCCATCAGCTCGTCCCATGACCAGGCGTGCCGCCGCCCTGCCTCGGTTGTTATGAAGAATTCCCAATTTTCGACGGGGATGTTGGGTGCGGGGCCAGCTGTCAGGACCGGGAATCCAGCTGTCTCGTATTGACCCGGGGGTACCAGTGGTTCGCTGGTTTGCCGTCGGCCATGAAAACCGGACGAGATGATGGCCATCCTGTACCTCCGATGCGGGGCGCGGCCGGTTGACTGTGATCGGTTCCCCCACGATATGTCAACGGCCGGACAGCGTCCAGACTTCAGGGATCGACTTGGGTCTGTGTTGGGAGGAGGATAAAAGAACAGCCAGTAAAGGAGGTCTGTGATGTGCTATTCGTCGTGTGAAGGATGGCAGAACTACAGGAAGGATGCCGCGCGGAAGGCCGAAGAGCGAGGCCACACGGGTTCCCCGGAGGCCCCGGAGCCCCAGGTCCAGGCAGACGAGTCCAGGATGTGGACTTACATCGCGCAGCTGGAGGAAACCGCCGAAGCGGAAGCCGGCCGGATGAGCGAAATGGTCTAGGCGCCAGAGTAAAAGAGGGAGACTCTGCATGTGCGGAGCCTCCCTTTCTTGTGTCCTGTCTCGTGTGTCTGGCCGGCCCAAATCGGTCATCCGCCCGGTTCACAGCACTGTCACAGGCGTCCGACAGCGGCCCGAAAGGGGTGCCTTCGAGGATGGTGTCATAGCTTCGAAACCCGGAGCGGAATCCAGAAGGAGCACCAGCATGAACAAGGTCCAGAAAATCGCCGCCGGCGCCACGCTTATCGGTGCCCTGATCGGCGGAGGGGCACTGACAGCCATGGCGCTGCCGGCAAATGCCGCCACGTCCTCAACCAGCCCGTCAACGGGTACAATCGATGGTTCCCAGCCGGCCCGCGATGAGTCGCAGGGCGGCCACGTGGGCGCCAACGGGGTTACCGAGGCACTGCTCACCGGCGACACAGCCGAGAAGGTAAAGGCAGCGGCACTGGCCGCCAACCCTGGCGCAACGATTCAGCGCGTCGAAAACGACGCCGAAGGTGCCACCTACGAGGCCCACATCGTCAAATCCGACGGCACGCGGGCCACGGTGAAACTCGATGCCTCATTCAACGTAACCGGCACCGAAACAGGCGGCCCGGGGCACTGACCCCGGGCTGAAAACCGGCCGGCGGCCGCAGCCGGTCAGCTCTCCTGCCAGGTACTCCGGCGCCGGCCCGGGGTTCCAGCAGATTGAGATCGGATCCTGACATGGTTCCTCCCGCCGCGCTGCCCGGATTTGCCTAGGCCGTCAAGAGGCGGCGCGCCGCTTCGGCGATGTGGCGCGCTGAAATGCCTGCCGCGTCCAGCAGCTCCTGGGGAGTGCCGGACTCCGGCAGTGACTTGACGGCGAGCAGGACGGCATGGACGTCACGCGTGTTTGTGCGCGCGAGCGCTTCGAGCACGGCAGAACCGATGCCCCCTTCGGGGTAGTGGTCTTCCGCCACGACAATCCGTCCCTGGGTGTCGATGCAGCACCGGTGCAGGGTCTCGGCATCGATGGGCTTGAGGGAGTAGAGGTCGATGACGCGGGCGTTGATGCCGGCTTCGGCCAGCTGTCCGGCGGCGCTAAGGCATTCGTGCAGGGTCACGCCGGCCCCGACGAGCGTCACGGCGTCGTCCGGGCCGGCGCCGTGGACTTTGCACCCGCCAAGCGGGAATTCTTCCTCCGGACCGTAGATGACAGGGTAGGCTCCCCGGGTCGCGCGCAGATAGGAGATGCCGGTGGTATCGGCCATGGTCCTGATGAGCCTGGCGGTGGAGGGCGCATCCGCGGGGTAGACCACCGTGGAGGTGTGCACGGCCCGCATCGCTGCGATGTCTTCCAAGGCCATCTGGGACGGTCCGTCCTGGCCGATTTCGACTCCGGCGTGTGTACCGACCAGCCGGATGTCCGCTTGGGATACTCCGGCCATCCGGATGAAGTCAAAGGGCCGGGCGACGAGGAAGGCGGCGAAGCTGGCGGCGAAGGCCACATAGCCGCGAATTGAGAGTCCCACGGCCGAGGCGACGAGTTGTTGTTCGGCGATGAACATTTCGAAATAGCGTTCCGGGGCAACGTCCTTGAATTCCCCGGCATGGGTGGAATTTCCCACTTCGCCGTCCAGCACCACGATTTCGGGCCTGGCGGCCAGCGCGGAGATGGCAGCGCCAAAGGCGGCCCTGGGTGCCACCTTTTCGCCTGCCTCCCAGCGGGGCAGTCTGACGGCTGCCTTCGGATTGGGGGTGATGGCGGGGGTTCCCGGTTCGGGAAGCGCCGTCGTGATCCTCAGGCTGCCAGGCCCACCGAGGGCCTCCACGGCACGTTCTGCCATGTCCTTCGGAAGGGCTTTACCGTGCCAGCCGTCCTTGTCTTCCACTTCAGGCACGCCTTTGCCTTTGATGGTCTTGGCGAGAACGACGACGGGCTGGTCGGGGTGGGACCGCACCTGGGCGAACGCGTCGTCGATCGCTTTCAGGTCATGGCCGTCGATGATCAGCGGGTAGGCCCCGAAGGCCTCCACCCGCCGGGCGTAGCGGTCCATGTCCCATTGGAGTTCGGTCGGGCCGTCCTGGCCCAGCCGGTTTACGTCCACGATGGCGGTGAGGTTGCCAAGCTTGTAGTGGGCGGCCTTGTCCAGGGCCTCCCACATGGAGCCTTCTGCGAGTTCGCTGTCGCCGCACAGCACCCATGCGCGGTACGTCAATTGGTCGAGGTAACGTCCTGCCAGGCAAACGCCCACCGCGTCAGGCAGTCCCTGGCCCAGTGAACCGGTTGCCACATCCACCCACGGCAGGACGGGCGTGGGGTGTCCCTGCAGCCGGCTTCCGAACTGCCGGTAGGTATTGATCAGTTCATCCTCCCCGACGACACCGACCGCCCGGTACATCGAGTACAGCAGCGGGGATGCATGCCCTTTGGAAAAAATGAGGTGGTCATTGTTTGGCAGCGATGGCTGGTCCCAGTCGTAGCGCAGATGCCGCTCAAGCAGGACGGCCATAAGATCCGCTGCTGACAGGGACGAGGTGGGATGACCGGAACCGGCCTCGGTGCTGCACCGGATGGAATCCACCCGCAACTGTGCCGCCAAGGTTCTGATGACCTCCGTCTGCGCCGCGGTCATTTGCGTCCCGGGTCGTCCCTGCAGTTCGGTCATCGAAATCACCTTTCCCGACTTAAAAGCGGATCAATGCGGACGCCGTGGCCGGCCGCCTCTAACCTGTCTACCCTCAAGCTGCCTCATGCGGAAGATGCAAGTTCACTTAGTACCTGTTGGAGAGCAGGTCCAGTGTCTATTCTGTTTATAGACCGGTACGACATCCGGTCCTCAGGCCGCCGGCACGTCCTGGGAATTCCTCCCGCTCCGGGGGCCGTCTCTATGAGGAGGCGTCCATGTCCAGTCCTGATGTGCCAACCCGCGGACCCGCCCGGCCCGGTCCTTACATCATCGCCGGGGTCCTCCTGGTTGTCGCCATCGTGGTTCCGCTGCTTGTCCCTGCATATTCGGCCGACACGCCACGCCTGGGCGGCATGCCGTTCTTCTACTGGTACCAGATGATGTGGATTCCAGTCACCGCCGGCCTGGTGGGTATCTCATATTGGGTGGTCGGCAGGGAGGACCGCAGACGCCGCGAAGCCGCCCAAACCAAGGGTAACGGGGGGCAGCAGCGATGACCGGCGTTGCCGTGCCGCTGGCCGCACCTGACAGGCCTGTCAGCTGGGTCGCACTGATCATTGTGATCCTCCTGTTCATCGTCGTTGCCGCATTGGGGTTCCTTGCCGCGCGGTGGCGCAGGGGAGGGGAAACAGGGCTGCACAGCCTTGACGAGTGGGGCCTCGGCGGTCGCGGCTTTGGTACCTGGGTGACCTGGTTCCTGCTCGGCGGCGATCTCTACACTGCCTACACGTTCGTAGCCGTGCCGGCGGCAATGTGGGCCACCGGGGCTGTGAGCGGCTTCTTCGCAGTGCCGTACACGATCGTGCTGTACCCGATCGTGTTCCTTCTCATGAGCCGGCTGTGGTCCGTCTCCCACCGGCACGGGTTCGTGACACCGGCGGACTTCATTGGCGGCCGGTATGGCAGCCGCGCCCTTTCGCTTGCCGTGGCGATCACAGGCATCGTTGCCACCATGCCGTACATCGCGCTGCAACTGGTGGGCATCAAGGCCGTGCTCACGGTGCTGGGCCTGGGCAGCGCGGAGAATGTGCTGCTGACGGACCTGCCCCTGATTCTTGCCTTTGTGGTCCTGGCCGCCTACACCTACACCTCGGGGCTGCGGGCTCCCGCCCTGATCGCCGTCGTGAAGGATCTGCTGATCTATCTGGCGGTGATCGTCGCCGTGATCTACCTGCCGATTAAGTTCGGCGGCTGGGACAACATCTTCGGCGCCGCACAGACGAAACTCAGTGCGGTCAATCCGGCCACCGGCAAACCTGCCGGCGTCTTCATTCCCGGCGCGGCGAGCTACTCGGCCTACTGGACGCTTGCTCTTGGGTCCGCCCTGGCGCTGTTCATGTACCCGCACTCAATCACTGGCGTTCTGGCGACCAAGAGCAGGAACACGATCCGTAAGAACGCCGCGGTGCTGCCGCTGTACTCGCTGATGCTGGGATTCCTGGCGCTCCTGGGCTACGTGGCCATCTATGCCGGCACCAAGCCCATTGACCTGAACGGTGCGGTCAACCCGCAACTGGTGGTACCGCAACTGTTTATGGACCACTTCCCGGACTGGTTCGCCGGAATCGCCCTGGCCGCCATAGCCATCGGTGCGCTGGTTCCGGCCGCCATCATGTCGATCGCCGCGGCGAACCTGTTCACCCGAAACGTCTACCGCGACCTGATCCGGCCTGAGGCCACCCCGCGGCAGGAAGCAAACGTTTCCAAGATCGCCTCGCTCGTCGTGAAACTCGGGGCGCTGGTTTTCGTCATTGCGATGGACCAGTCGGCAGCCATCAACATGCAGCTCCTCGGCGGCATTTGGATCCTGCAGACCTTTCCCGCGATCGTGGCAGGTCTCTACACCCGATGGTTCCACCGGTGGGCACTTCTCGCCGGCTGGGCCGCCGGAATCCTCTACGGCACCATCGCCGCCTACAACGTGGTGAACCCGGTTACGAAGGCCAATTTCGGCGGTTCGATCGCCGCCATTCCCGGCACCGACGTGCAGGTCTATATTGCTGTCGTGGCGTTTGCGATCAACCTCATTGTTGCTGCGGTCCTGTCTGTGGTCTTCCGGGCCTTGAAGCTGGCCGACGGCACGGACATCACCCGAAGCTCCGATTACGGCGCGGATGAGCATGACCCGAAAGTCTCCGAGCTCCAGCGCGAGTACCCGATCGTCGGACCCGGAGCCCCCACGCTCTGAGTCGGGCGTGCCGGTTTCTTACTCAGCCATCCCGGGACGGACTGCCACGAATTCGATCCCGGGATGGACCGTTTTCCGCGGCACGCGGGAGAAGCCTTTGGCATCCAGCTGGTTCTGCGCGCGGTACACGGTCAGGGCCTCGTCGTAGACCTCGTTGAGCCGTTTTCCCGTCAACACCTGCCGGGTCCCGTCGGTGAAGGTAATCGACACGGCGGCGCTGGCCGGAAAATGCCTGTTCATGCGGATAAAGCCTTGCGAATCCTGCTGAAGGTTAATCATTGTTGTCCACGCTTTCCTGTTTCGATGACCTCCAGTCTTGCCTATCCGGGCCGCCTGCGTGGATAGGGGGACCTGATTTGTGGGCACAATGGACGGATGACGTCACCGAGCAACCCTGCGGGACCAGACCGGTGGCTCCTGGACGGGACCTTCGACCTGAATGCCATCGGGGCGGACCTGGCCATTGCAGACTCGCTGGCCGACCTTACGGCAGCGCTTCGAACCGGAGCTCCGTCGGGAACAGCTGTAGTGCAGGCGCCACCCGGGACGGGCAAGACCACGCTCGTTCCGCCGTTGCTTGCCAATTTGGCGGCCGGGAACCCGCTCGGAGACAGGCGTGTGGTGGTCACCCAGCCGCGGCGGGTGGCGGCCCGTGCGGCGGCACGTCGTCTTTCCGCCTTGGATGGCAGCCAGCTTGGGGACCGCGTCGGATATACGGTCCGTGGGGAGCGCAAGGCAGGCGCGGGCACGCTGGTGGAGTTCGTGACTCCGGGAATACTGCTGCGGCGCCTGCTTGCGGATCCGGGGCTCGGTGGCACGGGTGCCGTCGTCCTCGATGAAGTCCACGAGCGCGGCCTGGAAACGGACCTGCTGCTGGGCATGCTGGCCGAAGTCCGCGAACTCCGCGGAGACCTCACCTTGGTTGCAATGTCCGCAACCGTCGATGCGCCGCGCTTTGCTGCCCTGCTCGGGGATCACGACGGCGGCGCCCCGGCTCCTGTCGTCGACTGTCCGTCCGCGCTGTATCCCCTGGCTGTGGAATGGTCGCCGGCGCCGGTACCACGGCTGGATGCCGGGGGTGTCACCCGCGGCTTCCTGGACCACGTGGCCGATACGGCCGCAGCGGCGCATGCGGGGTCCGCCGCGGGAACGGACGCGCTCGTTTTCGTCCCCGGCGCCCGGGAGGTGTCCCAGGTGGCCCTCCGGCTACGGGCCCGTTCCGGTCCCGGCATCGATGTGCTGGAGCTTCACGGCCAGGTGAGTTCGGCGGAACAGGACCGCGCCGTCTCCGGCCGCAGGCCCGGGGACCGGCCGCGGATTATCGTTTCCACCGATCTGGCCGAATCCTCCCTGACGGTGCCTGGCGTCCGGCTGGTCGTCGATTCAGGTCTGGCCAGGGAACCGAGGCGGGACAGCAGCCGCGGAATGTCCGGCCTGGTGACCGTCTCCTGTTCACGGGCCTCGGCCGACCAGCGCGCCGGCCGGGCCGCACGCCAGGGACCAGGGAAAGTGGTCCGCTGCTACGACCAGAAGACCTTTGGCGCGGCCCCGGCCCACGTGACCCCCGAGATCGCGGTGGCTGACCTGACGGCGGCCGCCCTGATCCTGGCCTGCTGGGGATCGCCCGGCGGACACGGGCTGAGATTTCCGGACGCCCCTCCGCGGCAGGCCATGGATGAGGCAATGGAGGTGTTGCGGGAGCTGGGTGCCGTTGATCCGGGCGGCCTCGCCTCAGGGCTTGGCAAGGTCCTTGCCAGGATTCCGGCTGATCCGAGGCTGGCCCGCGCCCTTCTGGACGGTGCTGCAGCGGCGGGCCACCGGTCGGCGGCAGAGGCTGTCGCCGTGGTCGCGGGGGACCTGCGTCCACCCGGTGCCGACCTCGGCAGGCTCCTGGCGACCCTGCGGTCCGGCACGGACCCGGGTGCCCGGCGGTGGGCGGAGGACGTCCGTCGGATGGAGGGCATCGCGCGCCAGGAGGCAGCCGGCGTCGTACGTTCCGTGTTTACTTCGCCGGTGACGGGGCCGGAGGCGATGGGCGCCGTCGTCGCCCTGGCGTTCCCGGACCGCGTGGCGCGCCGCGTTGCGGGCGGGGGGCCCGAACGATACCTGTTGTCCTCCGGCACCCGGGCGGGACTGCCGGCCGGAAGCTCCCTGTCAGGGCATGAGTGGCTTGCCGTGGCAGACGTGTCCAGGGCCCGGGGGCGTGATGCTGCCGGGACGGGTGCCCTCATCCGCGGTGCGGCCCCGATCTCGGCGGAGACCGCTGAAGCCGCGGCCCGGCACCTCCTGAGCGACACGGTGGAGGCGCACTTCAGCCAGGGCCGCGTCACCGCGCGGCGGGAACGCCGGCTGGGGGCGATCGGACTGTCGTCCACGCCAGTACGGCCGTCAGTCGACGAAGGACGCAGCGCGGTGGCGCGCGCACTGGAGCATGATGGGCTGGGAATGATCGGGTGGTCGACGCCGGCGGACGCCTTGCGCCGCCGTCTCGCCCTGCTGCGGCGGGAACTCGGCGATCCCTGGCCGGACGTTTCCGAGCCGGCGCTGCTCACCCGGCTGGACACGTGGCTGCGGCCGGAGCTTGAGGCACTGGCAGGAGGCGCCGCCGCCGCCGCCATCGACCTCACCGAGCCGCTGCGGCGGCTGCTGCCGTGGCCGGCTGCAACAAGGTTGGCGGAACTGGCGCCCGAATGGCTGGAGGTGCCCAGTGGTTCCCGGGTCAGAATCGATTACCCCGAGGTCGCTGACCGGGAAATGGACCTCGGCGGCCGCCCTGTGGTGGCGGTCAAGCTGCAGGAGTGTTTCGGCTGGACGCAGACACCACGGCTGGTCGACGGGCGGGTGCCGGTGCTGTTCCACCTGCTTTCTCCGGCACGGCGCCCCTTGGCCGTGACGGACGACCTCGCCTCCTTCTGGTCCGGTCCCTACGCTCAGGTCAGGGCGGAAATGCGGGGCCGCTACCCCAAACACCCCTGGCCTGAGGACCCCTGGACAGCGTCCGCGACGGCACGGAGCACGAACCGGAAGTAACCCTGGCCAAGGAAGCAGCCCCAGGTTTACTCGCCGCGTGAGAACTCCGATACACAGACGAAACGTGGCGTCGACGTGCTGAAACATGCCCCGGCTAAGCTCGTGATCACTTGGACAACGTGGTCCACACCTGACCTGGAAGGACGCAATCATGTTGCTATTGACCAGCCTTAACCTCTTGCTTGATGGCCGCCGGAGTGGCGACAACCATTCACACAGCGGCGGGACCGGCCAAACCGAGTTCCCGACCGGCCAACTGACCTCCACCGCCTGGGAAGGCTGGTGGCACGAGGACACCGTCTAGACGTAAACGGGAGGCCGCTGCCTCTTGCTGTTCAGTCACTTCCGGGTGTCGAATCGTCTTACCAAGGCCGCGTGGCGGCTGACGACTAGCACAGCGGGAGATGGCCATGTCCATGAAAGCCACAAATGCCCGGGGCAAGGCCCCAAGCCGCGGCAGTTCCGATCTCCGGCGGGCCGATGCCTCAGCGGGGCTCCAGGCCGATGCCCCGGAGAAGATCCGCAATGTTGCGCTCGTCGGCCACTCGGGCGCGGGTAAGACCATGCTGGTGGAGGCCCTGCTGGCCGCCACCGGCGTCATTTCCCGGATGGGCTCGATTGGGGACGGCAGCACGGTCAGCGACGCTGAACCCTCCGAAATCCACCAGCAGCGCTCGGTGGTGCTGTCGGTGGCACCGCTGGTGTTCGAAGGCATCAAGGTGAACCTGCTGGATACGCCGGGCTACGCGGATTTCACCGGGGAGCTGCGGGCCGGACTGCGGGCGTCGGATGCGGCGCTCTTCGTGGTGTCCGCCCTGGAGGAGATCGATGCGGCAACCACGGCGTTGTGGGCCGAATGCGACCAGGTAGGGGTGCCGCGCGCTGTCGTTGTCAGCCGGCTGGACCATCCCCGCGCGAACTTCGAGGCCACGGTCGCCGCCTGCCGGCGTACCTTCGGCGACTCGGTGATGCCTGCCTATCTTCCGCTGCGCACCGGTGCGGTCATTACAGGGTTGCTCGGGCTGCTCTCCGGGACGGTTGCGGAGTATGAGGCAGGATCCACGGCGCCGGCGGTGCGGGATGCCAGCGCGGAGGAGCTTGCCTCGTCGGAGGACGAACGCGGAGCACTCATCGAAGGGATCATTTCGGAGAGTGAAGACGAGACTCTGATGGACCGCTATCTCGGCGGCGAGCCAATCGACGTCGCCACCCTGGCCAGCGACCTGGAGACGGCCGTGGCACGCGGGTCTTTCTTTCCGGTGCTCGCCACCGCAGCGGAGACCGGGCTGGGCATAACGGAGCTGCTGGAGATGCTGACCCGGGCGTTCCTGTCACCGGCGGAGCGGAAGCTGCCGGCCGTTACGGACCTCTCCGGTAATCCGGCCGGTCCGCTTACGTGTGACCCGGCGGGGCCGCTGGCCGGTGAACTGGTCCGCACCACCATCGACCCGTTCCTGGGAAGGATCTGCCTGGTGCGCGTCTTTTCCGGCACGCTCCGGGAGGACTCCGCCGTCCATGTGGGTGGCCACGGCTTGGCCGAGCGGGGCCACGAGGACCACGACAGCGACGAACGCCTCACCCACCTGTACTCCCCGGTGGGTGCGAGCCTCCGCCCGGTGCCGTACTGCATCGCCGGGGACATCTGCGCGATCGCCAAGCTGGCCAACGCCGAGACCGGCGACACCATTTCGGCGAAGGAGGCCCCGCTGCTCGTGGAGGCGTGGGACATGCCCGAGCCGCTGATGCCCCTGGCCATTGAAGCGGCCTCCCGCAGTGACGAAGATGCGCTGGCCAAGAGCCTGGGGAAGGTGGCGGCCGGAGATCCGACGCTCCGGGTGGAGCGCAATTCCGAAACCCATCAGCTGATCCTGTGGTGCATGGGGGAGGCCCACGGTGAGGTGATACTGGACCGGCTCCGGGACCAGGGGGTGAAACTGGACACTGTTCCCGTGGTCACGCCGCTGCGGGAGACGTTCGCAGCGCCTGCCGCCGGCCACGGACGCCATGTCAAGCAATCCGGCGGGCACGGGCAGTACGCGATCTGCGACATCGAAGTCGAGCCGCTCGGCCGCGGCGCAGGGTTCGAGTTCATCGACAAAACGGTCGGCGGCGTGGTTCCCGGCCATTACATCCCTTCCGTCGAGAAAGGCGTCCGGGCCCAAATGCAGAAAGGCGTGTCGGCCGGATTTCCGGTAGTTGACATCCGCGTGACGCTGGTGGGTGGCAAGGCACACAGCGTGGACTCGTCAGATGCGGCGTTCCAGGCCGCCGGCGCTCTGGCCTTGCGCGAGGCCGCCGCTGCAGGGCACATCCAGCTGCTTGAACCCGTCTCGTCCGTGTCCGTCACCACGCCGGACGAGTACGTCGGCTCCGTGATGAGTGATTTGTCCTCCCGCCGCGGGCGGGTAACCGGAACGACGTCGGCAGGCGGGGAACGCACCGAAGTCATCGCCGAGGTGCCCGACGGCGAACTGTTGCGCTACGCCGTCCAGCTGCGTGCTCTCACCGCCGGAACCGGCCGCTTCCGGCGCCGCTACCTGCGCCATGAGCCGGTGCCTGCGAGCACAGGTTCGGGTGCCGCCGGCGCATGACGCACTGATCAGCTGCTTGCGCGCATAAACTCCGCAACCGGCGGCGCCAGGGACGCACCCACGTCCTCCGCGCTGCGCTTGGCGCCCGCAACAGCGAAGGAATGGTCACCACCCTCAATCCACTGCAGGACAGCGGATTCGCCAATGCGGTTGACAACTCCCTCCAGCAGTTCCGGAGTGGCAAATGTATCCCGTGTGCCCTGCAGGAACAGCATCGGCAGGGTCAGCGCGTACAGGTGCGCATCCCGCAGCTTCTCGGGTTTGCCTGGCGGATGCAGCGGATAGCCAAGGTACACCAGCCCCCGGGCGTCCATGCCTTCTGCGACGGCCATGGATGCCATCCGGCCGCCGAAGGACTTGCCCGCCGCCCAGACCGGAACGCTGTCTCCAAAGCCTGCACCTTTCTCAGTGGCAGCAGCCATGGCCGCGCGCCACGCCGCGATGGCAGCCGGCGGACGGTCCGGGAACTTCCTGCCTGCTTCGCGGTAGGGAAAGTTGAATCGCAGTGTGGCTACGCCTTCATCGTTGAGGGCCCGCGTGAAACCGCGCAGGAACGGGTGTTCCATTCCCGCCCCGGCGCCGTGAGCGACGACAAGCGTGGCGAACGGGTTCTCCGGTCGGGCGAAGGCGCCGGAAACAACAACTTCACCGACGGAGATGGTCAGGGGAAACTCTGGCACGGACATGGACCAATCATGCCGGATGGGATGCCCTCCTGTTTGCCTTCGTCATGGGCGGGTGTAGCTTGTCCCCATGGCGAGCGAACAGACCACCCTCACTGTCCAGGGCCCCAACGGCGAACGCGAGATGCGGATTTCCAGTCCCGGCAGGGTCCTGTGGCCGGAGCTGGGGCTGACCAAGCTGGACCTTGCCCGATACCTGGCAGAGGTGGGCGAGGCCTTCATCGCCGCAAACGGCAACAGGCCCATCTCACTCCAGCGGTACCCGGACAATATCCACGGCGAGTTCTTCTTCTCCAAGAACCCGCCCAGGGGAGCGCCGGACTTCATCAGGTCGGTGACGGTGACCTATCCGAGTGCCCGCTCGCATCCCCAGCTTGTCCTTGACGAACCCGCCGCCGCCGTGTGGGCAGCACAGATGAACACCGTGGTGTTCCACCCCTGGCCCTCGCGCGCGGAGAACACCGACAATCCAGATCAGTTGCGGATCGACCTGGACCCCCAGCCGGGGACGGATTTCGACGACGCCGTCCCCGCCGCGCTGGGGCTCAAGGACGTGCTGGCAGAGGCCGGGCTGGGCTGCTTCATCAAGACGTCGGGGAACAGGGGCCTTCACGTCTATGCACCCGTGGAACCGACGCGCGAATTCCTGGACGTCCGCCACGCCGTGATCGCCGCCGCGAGGGAGCTGGAACGGCGGATGCCTGACAAGGTCACCACAGCCTGGTGGAAGGAAGAACGGGGGCGGAGGGTATTCCTGGACTTCAACCAGGCCAACCGTGACCGCACCATCGCCGGCGCGTACAGCCCGCGGGCGTTGCCGCACGCACCCGTGTCGTGCCCGATTGGGTGGGACGAGCTGGGCAGTGCGGACCCCAAGAACTTCACGATCCTCACTGTGCCGGAACGCCTTAGGACCGTGGGCGACCCCTGGGCTGACATGAACGCCAGACCCGGGACCCTTGACACTCTGCTGGACTGGTGGCAGCGGGACATCAAGGATGGCCTCGGTGAATTGCCGTTCCCGCCGGACTACCCGAAAATGCCGGGCGAACCACCGCGCGTGCAGCCCAGCCGGGCACGCACGCAGGACTGACCCGCCTATTCGAAGCGGGACGGGTCACCGGTTCCCCGGCGGACCACCTCGGCCACTCCGCTGGAGAAATCAACTACAGTGGTGGGCTCGGCTCCGCAGTCGCCGGAATCGATCACGGCGTCCACCTCATGCTCGAGCCGCTCCTTGATCTCCCATCCCTGGGTCAGCGGCACCTCCTCATCCGGGAGCAGGAGGGTGCTGGAGAGCAGGGGCTCGCCGAGCTCGGCGAGCAATGCCTGCACCACGCGGTTATTCGGGATGCGCACACCGACTGTCTTTTTCTTCGGGTGCAGGAGCCTGCGCGGGACCTCTTTGGTGGCCGGCAGGATAAAGGTGTAGCTGCCCGGCGTGACGGCCTTGATGCTGCGGAAGACGTCGTTGCCGATGTTCACGAACTGCCCCAGTTGGGCGAAGTCCTTGCAGACGAGGGTGAAGTGGTGCTTGTTGTCAAGTTTGCGGATGGTCCGGATCCGGTCCAGGGCGTCCTTGTTGCCCAACTGCGCGCCGAGCGCATAGCAGGAGTCCGTGGGGTAGGCGATCAGTCCGCCGTCGAGCACGATGCGGACAGCCTGCGTGATAGCGCGGGGCTGCGGGTCCTCGGGATGAACATCGAAATATCTGGCCATGGGACGAGCTTACCGCCGGCGGCGGGGGCGGCCTTCGCGCAGATGTACCGGTGCTGACGGGCAACCTGCGTTGAGGCGTCTTTCGCTGGTGCCCGTTTTGGTGCCCGTTTTGTGCCAGGTCAACTTTGGTGCCAGGTCAACGCTCGTCGTGGTGGATCCGCTCCTCGAGATCCCGGAGTGGCTCCCCGCTGCCGCTCCACTGCTTGGCAATGAACTCCGCGGCAATGGACACAGCTGTCTCCTCGGGGGTCCGGGCGCCGAGGTCCAGGCCCACCGGGCTGTGCAGCCGCGCCAACGCCTCGTCGCCCAGGCCGGCCTCGCGCAGCCTCGCGATCCGGTCCGCGTGGGTCCGGCGCGACCCCATGGCCCCGATGAAGGCGATCGGCGGTCCGCGCAGGGCAACGTCCAAGAGCGGAATATCGAACTTCGGATCGTGCGTGAGAACGCACATCACTGTGCGTTCATCCAGCAGACCCTTTTCCAGCTGCTCGGCAAAGTAGCGGTGCGGCCATGCGTTGACTACCTCCGCCGCTTCGGGAAAGCGCGCGGGCGTAGCGAAAACCGCCCGGGCATCACACACCGTGACGCGGTAGCCCAGGAAGGAACCCAGCCGGGCCAGCGCCGAGGCGAAGTCGATCGCGCCGAAGACAAGCATCCGCGGCGGCGGGGCGTAGCTGGCGAAGAAGACCCGCATGCCGGTGTCCAGCCGCTCCCCGTCAGGGCCGTAGCTCAGGATGCCTGAACGGCCGGCGGCGAGCAGGCCCTGGGTGTCATCGCCCACGGCGTGGTTGGCCCGCTCGGAACCGAGGTCGCCCTCAAAGCCGTCCGGCCGCACGACCAGGTGCCGTCCGAGCCGGCCGCTTTCCGGGTGCTCGATCACAGTGGCGACACCCACGCGCCGCTCCCGGGTGATGTCCTGCCGGACGGCGTCGAGTTCCGGGAAGCTGTGCCGGGACACCGGTTCGACGAAGATGTCGATGATTCCGCCGCAGGTGAGGCCGACTGCGAACGCGTCGTCGTCGCTGATCCCATAGCGCACCAGGACGGGAACCCCGTCCTCCTTGACCTGTGTGGCCAGCTCGTACACGGCACCCTCGACGCAGCCGCCGGAGACCGAGCCCACCGCTTCCCCGTCGTCGGTCACCAGCATCGACGCGCCGGGGAGCCGGGGAGCTGACTTGAAGGTGCTCACCACGGTGGCCAGGCCGGCAGTGTCGCCCTTCTGCCAGCCCGGCATCATCGCTGCCAGGACATCACGCACGGTCAGTCTTCAGCCTTCCAATGGCCCGGACCAGCCGGAACGCGGAGCGGCGGCCCGCCCAGTAGGAGAGGCACGCCACCACCGCCAGGAGTGCCAGGATCTTCCCGGGGCTGGACAGCTGCTGCGCCGCGATTCCCTTGACCAGGGTGAGGGCGTCCAGGCTGCCGGCGGGGGCAGGCGCCGGGGTGGTCGCGGACACCTTCGGGGGCGCCGCGGGAACGGCGCTTGCCCTCACTCCGGGAAGCTCCGCCGCCAGCGGCGGAGCCGTCGCTGCGGCGACCTTGGCCGCGGCGGCCTCCGATTCCGCCCCGGCGTCGAACCCGGCCGCGGCCACAAGCTCCGGCAAGCCGCCCGCTTCCGACGTTCCGGCGGTGGCCGGCTCGGTGATCATGGCCTGCAGGTTGCCGGCGAACAGTGCCATCATCTGCTCCGTGACACTGCCAATGACGCCCTTGCCCATCGCGGCGGCCTTACCGGACAGCGAGAGCTCGGCACTGACATTGCCGCGGGTCGTGCCGCCGTCATCCCCCGTCAGCTGGAGTGTCACCCTGGCCTCGGCGGTGCCCTGGCCGCGGGTCTCCTGGGCTTTGCCGCCGAGCACGGCGCGGTGCTCGGCGGCGTTGCGCTCGATCACGTTGAGCAGCCCTTTGTACTGCATATTCACCGGGCCGAGCTTCACAGTCATGCCCACCTGGTAGGCGTCATCGGAAAGCTTGTTCAGGATCCTTGCGCCGGGCACGCAGCCGGCCACACGTTCGAAGTCCATGATGGTGTCCCAGACCGTGTCGATCGGTGCAACGACCGAGAAACTGCTGTTGATCTCCATTAGTTCCCTCTTCCCTTGAGTGATGACTGGCCGCCGCCGCGGATGGCGGCCGCAACCTCTGCCAAAGCCGTGTAGCTGTGTCCGCTGACGAAAGCATCGCAGTAAGGCAGCGCCGCCGCCATGCCGCCCACCAGCGGCCGGTAGTCCGGGGATGCTTTTCGCGGATTGACCCACACGATCCTGTGCGCCAGGCGGCGCAGCCGCGCCATCTGCGCCGCGACCTGTTCGGGGTCCTCCTGGGCCCAGCCGTCCGAGAAGATCACCACCACCGCGCCCCGGGCCAGGCCCCGGCGGCCGTGTCCGTCGATGAAGTGGCGGATGCTATCGGCGATCCGGGTGCCGCCGGCCCAGTCCGGGGCCGCCCCGGCAGCACGGGCCAGGGCCGCGTCGGGATCACGCAGCGCCAGCTGCCGGGTCAGGCGGGTCAACCGGGTGGAAAACACGAAGGCCTCGGCGCCCGCTGTTGCCACCGCTCCCTGCAGCAGCGACACGAAAATCCGCGCATACGGTTCCATGGAACCGGAGACATCGCACAGCATCACCAGTTTGCGGCGCTGCTCCCGGCGCCGGGCATACAAGAGCCGGGTGGTGTCGGTGCCGGAACGGCGCGCCGCCCGGACCGTGGCACGGACATCCAAGCGGGCGCTGCTGCGGGCGGACTTGCGGGTGCGGCGGCTCAACCGCAAGGGTGTTCCGATCAGCAGCTGGGAGGCCTGCCGTCTGATCTCCAGGACTTCGGCCTCGGTGAGCTGTGCGAACGACATATCGTGCAGGCGTTCCTCCGTGGAAGCCATGGCCAGCACCGCCTCCCGCTCCGGGGCCTCCCGGTCCCGGACGCCGTCCGTTCCAGCGGAGGCAACGGCTGGTGCCATCGGCGGCTGCCCAGGTG
>DATCNU010000199.1:0-20993 GCA_036565085.1 Arthrobacter sp. | reverse complement strand
AGGCCGCCCGGGTGGACGGCGTCGAGCAGGTCCGCACGGCCCGTGATGGCCGACAGCGGCATGCCGCCGGCAATCCCCTTGGCCATGGTGATGATGTCCGGCACAACGCCTTCGTGGTTCACTGCGAACCATTCACCGGTCCGGCAGAAACCGGACTGGACCTCATCCGCGATGAAGACAATGCCCTTGTCCTTGGCCCAGTCAGCCAGCGCCGGCAGGAAGCCCTCGGCCGGGACGATGAAGCCGCCCTCGCCCTGGATGGGTTCGATGATGATCGCGGCAACCTGGTCGCCGCCAATCTGCTTCTCGATCATCGTAATGGCCCGCCTGGCAGCCTCCGCACCCGTGATCGCGGGGTTTTCCTCGCGGTACGGGTAGCTCATGGGCACGCGGTAGACCTCGGGAGCGAACGGGCCGAAGTTGGTCTTGTACGGCATGGCCTTCGCGGTCAGGGCCATGGTCAGGTTGGTGCGGCCGTGGTAAGCGTGGTCGAAGGCGACGACGGCATCCCGGCCGGTGGCCAGGCGCGCCACCTTGACGGCGTTCTCCACTGCCTCTGCGCCGGAGTTGAACAGCACGGTGCGCTTCTCGTGCTCCCCCGGGGTCAGGCGGTTGAGCTGCTCGGCGAGCGCCACGTAGCTTTCGTACGGGGTGACCATGAAGCAGGTGTGCGTGAAGTGCTCCACCGCTTCCTTCACGGCACCGACGACGGCGGGATCGGACGCGCCGACGCTCGTCACCGCGATGCCCGAGCCGAGATCGATGAAGGAGTTGCCGTCGACGTCGTGGATGATGCCGCCGTCGGCGTCCGCAACATAAACGGGCACGCTGGAGGCGACGCCGGCGGCAACGACTGCCTTGCGGCGTTCGGCGAGGGCGATGGACTTCGGGCCCGGGAAGTCGGCCCGTACGCGGCGTTTCTGCTCAAGGCGGTAAGTGATTTCGCTTGCGGTGGTGGTCATGGGAGAAGGCCTTTCTTGAAGCCGGGGATGGGGCACGAATGTCGGGAAGCCGGGCAAGCAGCTAAGTTATGCATCAAGCGCACTCATCACGTGTTTGATGCGCGTGTAGTCCTCGACGCCGTACATGGAGAGGTCCTTGCCGTAGCCGGACTGTTTGAAGCCGCCGTGGGGCATTTCGGCCGTCAGAAGGATGTGGGTGTTGATCCAGACGGCGCCGAAGTCCAGATCCCGGCTCAATCGCATGGCCGTGCCGTGGTCGCTGGTCCAGACGCTGGACGCGAGGGCGTAGTCGACGTCGTTCGCCAGTTCCACTGCCTCTTCCTCGGTGCTGAACTTCTGCACCGTGATGACCGGGCCGAACGTCTCCTTCTGGACGATGTCGTCAGTCTGCTTGGCGCCGGTGACGATGGTTGGCTCGAAGAAGAAGCCCTTCTCCCCCGCCCGGTGGCCGCCGGTGACTATCTTGCAGTTCTCCGGGAGGTGCTCCACCACGGAGCTGACCTGGTTGAAGTGGTTCACGTTGTTCAGCGGGCCGAAGTAGTTCTCTTCATCGTTCTGCGACCCGGTGTGCAGGGTCTTGGTGTGCTCCACCATGGCTGCCACCACGTCGTCGTGGACTGAGTCCTGCACCAGAACGCGCGTGATCGCCGTGCAGTCCTGGCCGGCGTTGAAGAAGGCGAACTCCGCGATGGCAGCGGCGCTCTTCTTGATGTCGGCGTCCTTGAACACGATGGCCGGGGCCTTGCCGCCGAGTTCCAGGTGGGCGCGCTTGAGCCCCTTGGCAGCGCCGGAGGCGACGGCGATGCCGGCGCGTACCGAACCGGTAATGGAGACCAGCCCGGGGACCTTGTGCTCCACCATCAGGGCGCCGGTTTCGCCCGTGCCCAGGACAACGTTCAGGACACCGGCGGGAAGGATGTCTCCGGCCAGGCGGGCCAGCACCAGGGTCGATTCGGGCGTGGTGTCGGAGGGCTTGAGGACCACGGTGTTGCCGGCTGCCAGGGCTGGGCCGATCTTCCAGATGGCCATCAGGAAGGGGTAGTTCCACGGGGCCACCTGCGCCACCACGCCGATGGGTTCGCGGCGCACGTAGGACGTGTGGCCTTCGAAGTACTCCCCCGCGGACTTGCCTTCCAGGATGCGGGCGGCGCCGGCGAAGAAGCGGAGCTGGTCGGCGCCTGCGGCCACTTCCTCGGACGCGATGAGCGAGCGCACCTGGCCCGTGTTGCGGTGCTGGGCTTCCACGAGTTCGTCACTGTTCGCCTCGACGGCGTCGGCGAGCTTGAGCAGCATCAGCTGGCGCTGGCCCGGCGTGACGTGCTTCCAGGTCTTGAAGGCGTCCTTGGCTGCGGTCATGGCGGCATCGACGTCGGCCTGGCCGGAGATGGGCGAGTGGGCCACCACCTCGCCGTTGGTGGGATTGACGATGTCCAGCAGGCCGGTTCCGGCGGGCGTGACGAACTCACCGTTTATGAAGTTCTGCAAGGTTTGAACCACGGTGTGCAACCTCTTTCATAGGACCATCAGCCGTGACGCGGATGGATGCGACTTCCTTGAGCCTATGCCAGCCCCCTGAGCCAGGGAATAGCCACCTGCACACCCTCGAGCAAATTGTTTAGTGCGGTTGACCAGCGCCGGACTATCCTTGGGACATGGCCATTTCCCTCGCTGCCCTCCTGGGCGTGAAGTCCCTGAATTTGTCCAAGGCCGGCCTCGCCGAGACCACCTGGCACCAGGACATCAACTGGGTTGCAGTCACCGAACTGGAAGATCCACAGCGCTTCATCAATGGCGGCGAGCTGGTGCTCACCACGGGCATGCGCCTGCGCTCCGCGCCTGAGCAGCGGCGCTTTGTCCGCCAGGTCCAGCGCGCGGGGGCGGTGGGCATCGGCTTCGGCGTCGGGTTAACGCACGACGCCGTCCCACCGGCCCTGCTCGCCGAGGCCAACCGGTGGGGCCTGCCGGTGGTGGAGGTCCCCTATGAGACCCCGTTCATCGCCATCGGCAAGCTGGTGGCCGACGCCCAGTCGGCGGACCACTACGCCAAGCTTGAGCGCCTGATCGCCGGGCACCAGGTCCTGGCCCGGGCGCTCCTGACCGGCGGCGGCCTGGCCGAGCTCCTCAAGCACCTGGGCAGCATGCTCCGGACCGATATCGCACTCACCCAGTTCACGGCGCAGCTGCACAACAGCGCCAAGGACCCCGCGACCGCGGACGGCTGGGCGTCCTATCCCATCCCCACCGGGCGCCGGGACGCCTGCACCCTCTGGGTCCGGCAGCCCTTCGAGGATTCGGGCATCATCGGATACGCCCAGAACCTCATCAGCGTGGAGCTGAACAACATGGTCAAACAGCGGCAGGCCCAACGGGCGTTGTGCGGCCAGGTGCTGGAGGACGTCATCCACGGCGCGCTGGAGACCAGCGAGGCGCAGCGCCGGCTGGCCGGCGTCGGGCTCAACAGCACCCGCAAGAACGTGGTGCTGCTGGCTGTTTCCGCAGCGCACCATAAGGCCCTGGCGAGCACCTCCGTGCCCCAGCAGCTGGAGAACGCGGTGGCCGCCGTCGTCGGAAAGGATCTGGTGTTGGTGGTCAACGACGACGGCAGCGGCTCACCGGCGCTGGCGCGGAAGCTCAGCGACCACCTGGCCGAAGCGGGAATCCATGCGACGATCGGCATCGGCGGGGCATACACCAAACCCAACGGCCTGCGCTGGAGCTACTTCGAGGCGCGGGAGGCAGCGAGCCACGGCATGCCCGTGAACGAGCCCGAACGCCTCAGCCTGACCTCGCTCCTGCTGGCCAGCGAGGACGTGCCCCTGGCCGATATGGCCAACGAATCCCTGAACCCGCTCCGGGCCTTCGACGCCGCCCACGGCGCCGAGCTGATGACCACGCTGGAAAGCTACCTCAACAACAACGGTTCCGTCGCCGCCGTCGCCGAAGCCCTGACCCTGCACCGGAACACCGTCAGGTACCGGCTGGCCCAGATCACCGAACTGACCGGCTACGATCCCGCCGTGACGGCGGACCGCGTGCAGTTGTGGCTGGCGCTCGCCGTTTCCCGGCTCGGCGCGCGCCAGGCTTCTTCCTGACGGCGGGGCCGGGCGGGGAGGGCCTAAATCACCCCACGCCGCAGGAGCTTGCGCGACTTCTTCCGTGCCTTCCGGTACTGGGCCTCGGCGTCCGCCACGAGCTGCACCTGGCGGGTCCGAAGGGTGACGTAGGCAGAGGCCACGGCTTCGGGGAGATCCGGCTCCGCACCGAGATCGCCCAGCAGGTCCCGGGCCATCACACTGTCATGGAATCCGCCCAGCACCTTCTGCTGCCGGCCTGCGGCCCCGGCGATCTTGGCGGCACGCTTGCCGTGGACCGGCCGCGCGGACTCCGCCACATGCCGGAGCCGTTTGGCATCCTTGCGCACCTGATGCAGTGCAGTTTCGTGCGGAGCTCCCCGGCGGGCATCCTTGGCTGCCTTGTGCGAACGGCGCAGCCTCTTGGCCGCCTTGTCCACCAGCTTGGCTGCGAGCTTCCGGCCGGATGCGGCTGCCTCCGGCCGTAGAGGCGGTCGGTCGCGGAACGCCTCGAGGTCATCCAGGAGCCGGAAATACCGCTCGGACTGCAGCACCTCCTGCATTCTCCGGTAACCGGAATCGAATCTGGTGCCAAGTTCACGCTCGATACTTGCCTTCACTGCCGCCGCGGCCGGCCCCGCGGGCAGGTCGTCAGCGTGCCCCCGCAGCTGTGCCAGCAATACCTCGGCATCGCGTGGCGCCCCGAGAACCCGGCCAAGCCACTTGAGCTCGTCCCGCAGCCGGCGCACGGCCACCGCACTGTAGAGCCGGCGGTACGCCCCCAGCGCCGAGCGTGCCCGCCGCGTGGCCGAGCGCATCGCGTGCACAGCTTCCCTCTCCTCCAGCCTCACGCCGGGATCGTGTGCCAGGATCTCCCGGATCTGCCCTGCCAGGTATGCGGTGACGAGGGCGGAGGCGGGGGACTTCTTGCCCGGCGCGGCGGTGACATCAGGCGGCGTGCCCCCGGCGGCGGCGCCTTCAGCCTGCCCGAGCACCCGGGCAAGCTTGGAGGCATGCGGTGCCGGACGGGCGCCGGCCGCCGCGAGGGCGTCTTCCGCGGCGGGGAAAAGGTCCAGGCTGCCGTGGACGAGTTCCAGCTCCCATTCGCGCCAATGCTGCGTCTGCCCCTCACCGGCGGGTCCGCCTCCGTTTAAGGCCTGGGCCTGCACCCGGTCGTCGGCGAGGTCCGCCAGGTGCACCCCGTCCCCGCCGTACAGCGGGTAGGTGGTGCGCTGGGTTTCCAGCCGGACCACCGGAGCCACCCCGGCTCCCCGGAGGTAGGCCTGCAGATGCGCCATGAGCTTGTCGGGCACGACGGCGGCCTGGCCCAGCGGCGCGTGGAGCTCCTGGCGCTGCCGGGGGCCTGGGTCCGGGCCGGGATCGGAACCGGCGCCGGCGGATGTGGCAGCCGGCAGCTTCAGATGCCATCCGGCGTCGGTGCCGCCTGTCCTGCGGCGCAGCGTGATGCGCCTGGAAGCGAGCGTGTGGCCCTCTGTGTCGAAGTAGACCGCTTCCAAAGTCGCCATGTGGGGCTCCCCCACGCTCGCCACGCCCGGCAGGTCAGTGAGCGGAGGCACCACGGCGGAGTCGTCGACGTCGTACTTCTTCTCGATCTCAATACCGTGGGATGCCATTGGCAGCCGTCCTTCCGCAATCAGTGCAACGACCGCAGGGGTCCGTTCCGTGGACGCCCAATCAGTGCCGTGGCCCTGAGTCTATTGCCCCGGGGCCGGCCGCGGGGAGAGGTTGGCCACAAAACTGGAGACATCAAACGTCTAACGTCTAACGTTAAGGAATGCCCGTCACCACCTCCGCTCCGCCCGCACTGGATTCCGCACCGCCGAATACCGCGCCGCCCAAGCCCCGCACCGGCGTCGTTCTTGCCGTCATTGCGCTGGTGCTCATCGGTCTCAACCTGCGAGCAGGAATCACCGGAGCGTCGGCGCTGCTGCACGATCTGCAGTCGACGCTGGGGTACGGCCCTCTGGTGGCGGCCATCATTCCGTCCATTCCCACTCTCTGCTTCGCCGTGGCGGGGGCGGCAACGTCGTGGCTCACCGGACGGCTCGGCGTCGAGAAGTCCATCCTCCTGGCCCTGGCGATGTTGGCCGCCGGACTGCTGGTCCGCGGGATACCGGCCACAGGCGCGCTGGTGGCCGGCACGGTGCTGGGGATGTCCGGCCTGGCCATCTGCAACGTGGCCATGCCGTCCTTCATCCGCGAGCACTTTGCGCAGCGCACGTCCCTCATGACGGGGCTGTATACCGTGACCATGACCACCGGCGCCACAGTCACTGCCGTGGCCGTGGTCCCGCTGGCGCAGGCTCTCGGCTCGCCCTCGGCCGCGGTGGGTGGCATCGGGATCATGGCCCTGGCCGCGTTCGCGGGTTTCCTGCCCGTGGCCCTGCACACACACCGCAACAGCGTCCGGACCGCCGCTCGCCACATCTCCCCGTGGCCCCTGCTCCGCACCCGCAAAGGCCTGCTCCTCACTTCCATCTTCACCCTGCAGGCCCTGCTCGCCTACGCCCTGCTGAGCTGGTTCCCGTACATGTTGACCACCATGGGGCTCAGCGCAGCGGACAGCGGCCTCATGTACGGGCTCATGCAGCTGGTGTCCGTCCCGTCCGGCATGGTGCTCATCGCCGTCGGCTCCCGTCCCCGGATGCTGCGGCCCGCTTTCTACCTCGCGTCCGCGACCATGGCCGCCGGTGTTGCTTCGCTGCTTTTCCTGCCAGTGGGCCTCGCAGTGGTCCCCGCAATCCTCCTCGGATTTGGGCTGGGCATCTTCCCGCTGGTGATGGTGATGATCAGCCGCAGCGGGGCGAACACCGCGGAGACCACGGCGCTTTCCACGCTGGCACAGTCCACCGGCTACCTCCTGGCGACGGCGGGACCCTTTGGAACTGGCCTGCTGCACAGCGCCACCGGCGGCTGGACCCTGCCGCTGATCCTGCTGCTGGCCATCGCGCTCGTCCAGATAGTGGTGGCCCACCTGATCACCAGCCGCCCGACCGGAAAGGTGCAGTCATGACCCTCAGCACGTCCCACCGCCAGCCGCTCGCGGACGAGATCACCGCCAAACTCAGGGACATGATCCATTCGGGTGAATGGCCGCTGCAGCAGCGCATTCCGTCCGAGACCGAACTGATGGCCGGCCTGGGAGTCTCCCGCGGGACCCTGCGGGAGGCCGTCAAGGCCCTGGCACACGGCGGGATGCTGGAGGTCCGCAGGGGAGACGGCACCTACGTCCGTGCCACCAGCGAGATCTCGGGTGCCGCGCGCCGGCTATACCAGGACCACACCGAGGAGCACATCCTGGAAGTCAGGGTGGGCCTTGACACCCAGGCCGCCCGGCTGGCTGCCCGGAACGCAACGCCCGACGACGTCGCCGCCCTGCGCGCGCTGCTCGCCGAGCGCGATACGGCCTGGCAGGCGGCCGACTATGCGGCGTGGGCGGGCGCGGACTGGGGCTTCCACCAGCGGGTAGCCCTGGCATCCGGCAATCCCCTGCTGCACGAGCTCTACATCAGTTTCGGCGACGTGTTCCACAAGGATCTGCTCCGCCAGCAGCGCCGCGCGGGCTTCGAGGGGCTTCCGCACGAAGGCCACGGCGCGCTGGTGGATGCCATCGAGGCCCGCGACGCCGACGCCGCCGTGGCCAGCGTCAACAGGAACCTCAACTCCTGCGCGGAGTGGCTCCGCGCCTAGGGAACGACTACTGCCGGAGGCCGGCGAACACGTTCTTGGGCCGCTGCATCTCGCCGTGCTTGGCACCGAGGATAATGACGACGCCAGCGAACGCCGGGATAGCCCACTGGAGTATCTTGAGCTGCTGCTGCGCGGACTTCAGCTCCTCCGAGGCGTCCGGGCTGGGCTCCGTTGCACCCCTGGCGCCCTGGTCGGCCAGCTTCTCCACCTTCTTGCCAAGGGCGCCCGCGTAGAGTGTCACGGCCGCACCCGCCACGGTCACGGCAGTCTTGATCACGGTGTCCCGTGCAACGCCCTTCTGCTGGGCGATGCGCCCCTTGTTCTCCCAGGCAATGGCGAGATCGGCCACCAGGTGTGACGCGAATGCGGCCGTCTGGATAGGTGCCCACTTCATCCAGCCCGCGCTGGAGAGCCTCGTGCGTTCGGCCGGATCCCTGGCTTCGGCTGCCGCGCCGTTCAGGCCGATGGCGCCCATGAGCGATCCGCCGAACCACGCCGCGGCCGTCAGGTCGTGAACCGACCGGGCAATGAGATTTCCTGCCATGATGTGTTTCCTAACGTCGAACTGGTTCCGAATGCCGCGTCTGGGGGCTTCACTGGCTGTGTCCCATGAAGGTCACGGTCCGCCCATGGTAAGCACACTTACTAATATTACGGAACCCCGTCTTGGCTTCCGGTATGCGTAACATCGTTGCCATGGACAACACTGGCACCCTGTTCGGCTGGGCCTTCGGCGACGCCGCCCGCGAAGGCGATCGCAAATACCTGGAAGGGCTTGAGCGTGAGGCGCTGGAAAACGCCCGGCAGACGGCGGAAGCGAAGGGTCTGACTGTGGAAGCCGGCTCGGAGGTCTTCACCATCCTGAACGCCCACGAAACCCTGGTTGAACTCGACACGGCACCGGACACCCTCGTGGTCCGCGCCACGGTGCATGTGACGGGTCCCGGCGCGGCCAAGCTGCACGCGGAAGGTCCCATGAACGGCTAGCCCGTGCGAGAAGGCGAACCCATCACCGGGGTTGGGCGGGCCCAGGGAGACAGGCCCCGCTTAAACAGCCAACGCGGGGTCACGGTGCGCCCATGATCCCAGGTTGGGTTGGACGAAATTTGACCCCGCGTTGTGAAGAACTCAGACCTCGGCGGCTACCCCGTCGCGGGAGATGGCCACCATGTCCTCGCGCGGCACCACCTTGATGCGCTCACGCTTGACCTCCACGCCGTGCGATCCGCCGGCGGCCGTGGCCTCGGCTCCCAGGGCAAGTTCGTGTGCGTCCAGGGCCAGCCAGCCTTCCCAGCTGGTGAACTGCACGCCGCGGGTCTCCAGGAGTTCGACGACGGCGTCCGCCTCCGGGGCGGATGCCACCGGCAGGTTTTCGCGGTCTTCCAGCAGATACGTCACGGTTTCGAGGGCGTCACCCTTGGTGTGGCCGATGAGGCCGACCGGTCCGCGCTTGATCCAGCCGGTGGCGTAGATGCCTGGCACGTGGGTGCCTGAGGCATCCAGCACGCGGCCGCCGTCGTTCGGAATGACGCCCTTCTTGTGGTCGAACTCGATCTCCGGCAGCGCCGAGCCGAAGTAGCCGATGGCGCGGTACACGGCCTGCACGGGGTATTCCACGATCTCGCCGGTGCCGCGGGCGTTGCCCGTGCCGTCCAGTTCGGTGCGCTCGAACCGCATCGCGGCGACGCGGCCGGTTGTCTCGGCGCCGTCTGTCTTTGCTCCAAGGATTTCCACCGGGCTGTGCAGGAAGTGCAGGTGCAGGCGGCGCGAGGCCGTGAGCTCGGAAAGGTCCTCGGGCTGCTCGGCGATCCAGTTGGTGAGGGTGCCGACCATCGTCTTGACCTGGTTGTTGGACTGGATCAGGCGGTCCGATTCCTCGTCGAACTCGAAGTCCTCGGCGTAGAGGATGATATCCACGTCCTTGGAGTGGGACAGTTCGCGGAGCTCCAGCGGGGTGAACTTGACCTGGGCCGGTCCGCGGCGGCCGAAGACGTGCACGTCCGTGACAGGCGATGCCTTCAGGCCGGCGTAGACGTTGTCCGGGATTTCCGAGACCAGGAGGTCATCAGCGTGCTTGGACAGGACACGGGCCACGTCCAGGGCCACGTTGCCGTTGCCGATCACGGCGATTTCCTTGGCGTCCAGCGGCCATTCGCGGGGAACGTCCGGGTGGCCGTCGTACCAGGAGACGAAGTCCGCGCCGCCGAAGGAGCCTTCCAGCTCGATGCCCGGGATGTTCAGGTCCGCGTCCTTGATGGCGCCGGTGGCGAAGATCACGGCGTCGTAGTGGGTACGCAGGTCCTCGATGGTCAGGTCGGTGCCGTAGTCCACATTGCCGAAGAAGCGGATGTCGCCGCGGTCCAGCACCTTGTGCAGGGCGTTCACGATGCCCTTGATGCGCGGGTGGTCCGGGGCAACGCCGTAGCGGATCAGGCCGTAGGGGGCCGGGTAGCGGTCAAAGAGGTCGATGCTCACGGTCAGCTCGCCGCTCTTGACGGCCTCGCTCTTGGTGAGGATGTCCGCGGCGTAGACACCGGCCGGGCCGGAGCCCACGACGGCGACGCGCAGCGGACGGCCGGCAGATCCTACGGAGGTGCTTGATGACACGGCTGTGTTCCTTTTCGTCTGCACCGGTTGCTCCGTAATCGCCGTTTTGAACCTTCATAACGGCCGTTATGGAGCAATCGATGGGTTTCAGGTGGTAACGACTCGGGGCTTGTTCGGGGTGGTGGTGCTGTAGTCGGCGGTTTTGAAGTGCGACGGCGCGAACGGGCTCACCCGCACCACGTCGCCGATCACAATGACCGCAGGATTTGCGACGCCGGTGGCTTCTGCCTGGTCGGCGATGGAACCGAGAGTGCCGATCGTCACGCGCTGGTTCGGCAGATAGCCGTTCTCAACGATGCCAACCGGTGTGTCCTGAGGCAAACCGGCACCTGCAAGGGCTGCCGCGGAATCCCGCAGCTGGCCAACGCCCATGAGCAGCACGATGGTGTGGTCCGCGCGGGCCGGAATCTCGGAGAGTTCCTCGTGTCCGGTGACCACGCTGAAGCCCTTGGCAAGGCCCCGGTGGGTGACGGGGATCCCGGCGGCGGCGGGAACGGAAATCGCGGACGTGACGCCGGGGACCACTTCAACCTCGACGCCGTGCCGCCGGCAGTATTCGGCTTCCTCGCCGCCGCGGCCAAGGACGTAGGGATCGCCGCCCTTGAGCCGGACCACGCGGTGCCCGGCGAGGGCTTCGTCGACGAGGATCCTGTTGATCTCCGACTGGGGAACGGGATGGTGGCCGGGGGTCTTGCCCACTTCGATGACGCGGACGTCGGGGGCGAGTTCGTTGAGCAGGCCGCGCGGGCCAAGGCGGTCCGCAACCACGACGTCGGCCTGGCCCAGGAGGCGGCGGCCGCGGACGGTGATGAGGCCGGTGTCGCCGGGCCCGCCGCCCACGAGGGCCACGCTTCCGCGGTGGGCACGGCGCCGGCGCAGCGGCAGGTCGCCGGTTTCAAGCGCGGTGGCGACCGCGTCCCGGAGGGCCATGGCACGGCGCGGGTCTCCCCCGGCATTGACGGCTATCTGTACGTCATCCACGACGGCGACGGCAGGGGTCCAGGCCGCGGAGGCTTCGTGGTCGGAGGCGTTGACGCACCAGACGCGCTGCGCCTCGGCGTCGGCCGCCACCTGGGTGTCCACGGCGGAGTCGCCGGTGGCCGTCTGGACGAACCAGACGCCGTCGACGTCGGACGGAAGGTAGGGGCGCGGCTCCCAGGTGAGCAGGCCGGCGTCGGCCAGTTCGCGGAGCGCGGCGGAGGCAACAGGAGCGACGACGGTGACCCGGGCACCGGCGTCGAGCAGCCCCTTGGCGCGGCGGGCAGCCACGGGGCCTCCGCCCACCACCAGCACGGGGCGGCCCAACAACCGCAGTGCTGTGGGGTAAATATCCTGAATTGCCATAAGTCGACGATAGGGCCGCGTCATATTCCCCACCAACGGCGGCAGAAACACCAGTTCACGTAAGGTAACCGGGCGTAACGTAGCGAGGTTACGCGCCGGGTGGCGGGCCGTGCAGCAGAGCCTGTTTGAGGAGCGCCGCCGCCGTCCACCGCTGGGAGGCAACTGCCTCTTCCCTGCTCAGGCCGCCGACATCCGTCAGCCAGACCAGGGACTCGATGCCGGTGGCACTGCGGATTGCCAGGACCAGCCGATGGATCTCGCGCTCCTCCATCTGCCCCTGAAGCGGGGTGAGCGCCTCGGTGATCCAGCCGATGGCGCGGCCCTGCCGCAGCGGCAGGCCCTGGTGCTCATCCGCATTCTGTTCGAGCGAAAGCCTCAACATGGTCCGCTGCTGGGCCTCGGTTTCGAGGATCATCCGGGTGAACTCCCTGACGACGGTATCCAGCCGCTCCGCTGCATCTGCCGGCGGATTCTCCGGAAGCATCGACTCCCGGGCAGTTTCCGGATGGGCGGCTGCCAGCAATTCCCGTTGGCCGGGGAAATACCGGTAGGCCGTGCTGCGGGCCACCCCGGCCAGGAGGGCAGCATCGTCCACGGTGGGCGAAGCCCCGGAGGCAACAAGCTGCCGGGCCGCCGCAACGAGCGCATCCAGGGTGCGCCGCTTCTGGCCGGTCCGGCCGATGTCTGCATCATGTACATCCTGGCCGGGGAGATCCTGATGAATATGGACGGGGTGGAGCACCGGGTCGCCGCGGGCGGCGTAACGATAGCGCCAAGGGGCGTCCCCCACGCCTTCAAAGTCCTGCAGGAGGGGACCCGCGTGCTCTGCCTCCACACTCCGGGCGGGGCCCAGGCGTTCTACTTTGGCGCCAGCGAGCCACTCGCCCCGGGCCAGGAAACAGGGGTGGTGGACTTCGAGCGCATCCGTGAATCAGGGCGGGTCAATGGCGGCGTCGAAATCCTGGGGCCGCCGCCGTTCGGCTAGCCACGACCTTGCCGTTGGGGGCCGGGCCGGCCGCGGGGCATTTTGTCCGCAGGCATTTTGTCCGCAGGCGCCGCGCCTACTTCACGGCGATGAGTTCGACGACTTTGATGTCGGGGTCCTTGGCCAGCATCGACGGGCCGTGTTCGCCGAGGGCCGCAGGGATGGCTCCATTCAGATGGGCCTGCCGGTCCTCCTCGGTGTCAAAGGTGTCGAAGATGCCGAACGTGTTCGCGTTGACCCGGAAGGCGTACCAGGTCCGCGTGCCGGGCTCATTGAGCACGATCTCGCGGCCGCCGTTGAGGAAGTCCCAGACATCCTGTTCTTTCCCCGGCTTGGCTTCGACCAGTGCCAGCACTCCGTATTTTGGCGCCACTGCTGCCTCCTCAAGAGTTGTGGAATCGGGCCGAGGGCCGGCCTAGGCGCGAGTCTAGGCCGGGGCCCCCGGTGGGACAAGGGCCGTCAGGTACTTCCGCGTCTGGTGTTGCGGCCCCTAGCGGGTACTGCCTGCGAGGAGCCCCCGGCTGCGGAGGAGGCGCTTTTCGATCGGCGCGAAGACCAGCAGTTCGATCAGGATGCCGACGGCGAGGATCAGCAGGATTGCCGACATCACCACCGTCATGTCGGACAGGGCGCGGCCCTGGTCCAGCAACGAGCCGAGGCCGAAGCCGATGGTGCCGCCCACGGCGATGATTTCCGCGGCCATGAGGGACCGCCAGGAGAAGGCCCAGCCCTGCTTGAGGCCGCTGAGGTAGCCGGGAAGGGCAGCGGGAAGGACAATCTGCAGTGCCATCTGGAGTCTTGACGCACCCAGGACGGTGCCCACCCTGCGGTACTGCGGCGGGATCTGGTCCACGCCGGAGATCAGCCCGTTGATGATGGACGGGATGGCGCCCATGAACACGACGAAGTACACGGTGGCGTCGGTCAGGCCGAACCAGATGATGGCGGCCGGTACCCAGGCCACGGAGGGCAGCACCTGCAGGCCCGAAATGAGCGGCCCGAAGGCACGGCGCAGCGGCGCAACCTGTGCCAGCAGGAGCCCCACCGGGGTGGCGACGGCAACGCTGATCAGGAACCCCACGAGACCGCGCTGCAGCGACGTCCAGACGGCTTCCTGCAGCTTGCCTTCGCCCCACAGCACGCCGACCTGTTCGAGCACATCGAGCGGGCCGGGGACCAGGTCCCGCCGCTTCAGGCCGAGCGACACATAGAACTGCCAGGCCAGGGCCAGGACCACTATGGCGGCCACGGGAAGGAGGATACGGCTCCAGTCGATGCGGTGCTTGCGCGCGGCGTCGGACTGCAGGGAGTCGAGGCCGGACTCAAGCTCGCGCAGGTCCTCGTGTCCTGTGGATGACCGGGTCAGCGCCGCGGTGATGTGCCGGGTTTCGGTGGGCTCTGCGGAGGGGGCCTCAGCCACCGGGGTGGTGTTACTTGGCATGGCGGCGTATCTCCTCCCGCAGCCGGGCGGTGATGGCCCCGGTCAGCTGTCCGGCAAGTCCTGCATCGGTTCGGTGTTCTTCCGTGACGGCCCACTCCTGGACCACCCGGCCGGGGCGGGAGGACAGCAGTAGCACACGCTGGCCCAGCCGCACGGCCTCGCGGACATTGTGTGTGACAAAAACGATGGTTCGCCCGGTTTCCTTCCAGATGCGTTCGAGCTCGTCATGGAGGAGGTCGCGCGTGATGGCGTCCAGGGCAGCGAACGGCTCGTCCATCAGCAGCAGCTGCCTGTCCTGCGCGAGTGAACGCGCCAGTGCCACGCGCTGGCGCATGCCGCCGGAAAGCTCATGCGGGCGCTTGTCCCCCGCGCCGCCCAGGTGCACCAGGTCCAGCAGCTCATCGGCTTTGACCCTGCGCTGGGACTTGCCCACGCCGCGCAGCTTCAGGGCCAGCTCGATGTTTTCCCGGGCTGTCAGCCAGGGAAACAGTGCTGCGTCCTGGAACATGAAGGCGGCGCCGTCGCTGGGCACTTCCAGCGCGCCCGACGTCGGGACTTCCAGTCCCGCCATGATGTTCAGCAGGGTGGACTTGCCGCAGCCTGAAGCACCGAGGAGGGCGACGAACTCGCCTTTCCCGATGTTGGCGTTGACGTCGTCCAGCACCGGGGCGCCGTCGCCGAAGCGCTTGCCCAGGTTTTCCAGTACGACTGGCATGGTCCCGTCCTTTGAGTTGGTGTTCCGGAGGTGGTCGGTGAACGGTGGCGCTAGCCCTGGCCGAGTCCGGCAGCGGAGATGGACTGCCCGGTGACTTCGTTGAGCGCGCGGAGGTCGAAGATGCCGTTGATGTCAGCCTGCCTCGTGGTCCCTGCTTCCACCCCGTCCTTGAGCAGCTTGGGATAGGTACTGGCGAGCGGGTCCACGGTGAACACGATGTTCTTCAGGGACCTGTTGATGACGTCCGGCGGGAGGGCAGATCCGGCAGACTCCTGCAGCGCGGCGTTGATGACGGAGGACTTTTCCGCATCGGTGGCGCCGTTCAGCCAGTCCACCGACTTGGCGTGGCCCCTGAGCAGCGCCTTGACGGTTTCGGGGTGCTCGGCGGCGAATTTCTTGTTCACGATCAGGATGGTGGTGGGGAATTCGCCCGGTTTGCCCGATAGCGAGCCGTCCCAGAGGTCCTTTTCGTCCACCAGAACCTTGGCTCCGGCCTGAAGCACCAGGCGGGAGGCCCAGGGCTCGGGCAGCCACGCGCCGTCGAGCTTTCCGTCCTGGAACAGCTTCAGCGTCTGGGCGTTGTCCGTGGGGTTGATGGCCACGTCGCCGCTGCCGTCCACGCTGGTCTTGTAGCCCTGGCCTGTAAGCCAGGCGCGCAGCGCCACGTCCTGGGTGCCGCCCAGCTGCGGGCTCGCCAGGGTCTTGCCCTTCAGGTCGGCCGCCGAAGTGATGTCCGGGCGGACCACCAGTTGCGCGCCGCCGGCCGCGGCACCGGCGATGATGCTGATGGACTCACCCTGGCTCTTGACGTAGGAGTTGATGGCCGGGTTGGGGCCGAGGTAGGCGGCGTCGATGGCGCCGGCGTTCAGCGCCTCGATGGCTGCGGGTCCGGCGTTGAAGACCTGGGTGCTCAGCTTCGTGCTGCCCAGCTCCTGCGCAATGAGGCCCTTGCCCAGGCCAACCAGGGCGGGGGCGTGCGTGACGTTTGCGAAATAGCCCAGCTTCAGCTCCGCCGCGGGAGTCGCCGGTGATGCTGCCTGCGCGTCCGCACTGCGGGAAACTGTGGAGGCCACGACCGCTCCGACGGCTATCAGCAGGACGAGTCCTATAGCCAGGCCGGCCTCAATGGCACGCCGGCGCTTGGGCACGGCATTTTCGCCTGCCTCGATACGGGTCATCCCGGGCTTGGAGCTAGTCATGCTTTCACCATAGGGAGTGTCACAAACGGGGTTCAATGAAGGGGAAACGGGGGGTCACGCGGGTTCATCTAGCGTCATATTCGGGTGCCGGCGGGGTGGGTTTCGGCGGGATCAGTTGCCTTTGACGTTTATCAGCTGCCGGAGCCTGTGGCGGACTTTCACCAGGTCTGCGGCATCGCGCATGACCTGGTCGATCGGCTTGTATGCCGCCGGAATCTCGTCAATGAAGGCCTCGCTGGCGCGGAACTCGATGCCCCTCATCGCCTCTTTCAGCTCGGCCAGGGAGAAGGTCTTGCGTGCCGCGTTCCGTGAGTACTCCCGGCCGGCGCCATGCGGGGAGGAGTTCAGCGACGCCTTGTTGCCGAGTCCCTCCACTACATACGACGCCGTCCCCATGGACCCGGGGATGAGCCCGGGATCGCCGGCCTCGGCCTTGATGGCGCCCTTCCGCGAAACCCAGACGGACTTGCCGTAATGCGTTTCCTGCTGGGTGAAGTTGTGGTGGCAGTTGATCCGTTCCAGTTCCCGTACCCTGCCGCCTACCCATTTGCCGAACCTGGTGATCACGCGGTCCATCATTTCCTCGCGGTTGAGCAGCGCGAAGTGCTGGGCCCAGCGCAGTTCCCTGATGTATGCGTTGAATTCGGCCGTGCCCTCCTCCAGATACGCAAGGTCAGCGTCCGGCAGCCTGATCCCCTTTTTCTGGATGACCCGCTGCGCCACCCCGATGTGGTGTTGGGCGATCTTGTTCCCGACTCCGCGTGAGCCTGAATGGAGAAACAGCCAGACGGCGTCGTTCTCGTCGGCTGAGACTTCGATGAAGTGGTTGCCGGAACCGAGGGATCCGAGCTGGAGGTCCCATTTGTCCACGTACTGGGAAGGACTGAACCCCGCTTTGGCTGCCAGCTTCCCCAGTTCGGCAATGCGCGGCTCGGCGGTTGGCTGGACGTTGCGGTTGTTGTGCCCGGCAGACAGCGGGATGGCCCGCTCGATATCTGCCCGCAGCCTGCTCCGGTCCCGCGGCAGGTCCGTCAGCGTGTACTGCGTCCTGACAGCGATCATGCCGCAGCCGATGTCAACGCCCACCGCGGCCGGGATGATCGCGTGGAGCGTTGGGATGACCGAGCCGACGGTGGCTCCCTTGCCCAGGTGGGCGTCCGGCATCAGGGCCAGGTGCGGATAGATGAACGGCAGCCGCGAGGTCGCCACGGCCTGCTCGCGGGTCTTCTCGTCCAGGATCGAGGCCCAGTTGATGAGCTTGCTGTTGATGGTCTCCATCGGTCTGCCTTCCCACTGACGATGATGGTGGGCTGGGCGCGGGGTGGCAAGGTCCAGGAACGGCTCTGCCCCGCATGACCGGTGCGGGACGACACCGTTCATGCGGGGCAGGGCAGTTCAAGCCGAGGCTCAGATGGAGTAGCGCTCGTCTTCGTGGTCGCCGGGGTGGTCCTTGACCAGGCCGGCGGCCAGCGTGTTGCCGTCCAGCGGGTCGATGACCAGGAAAGCTCCCGTGCGGCGGTGGTGCGAGTAGTTCTCCAGCGGGAGCGGGGCGGCGAGCCGGAGCTGCGCGTGGCCGATGTCGTTCAGTTCCAGGCTTGAGGTGGCTTCGAGTTTGAAGGAGGCGAGGTCCAGCTTGCCGCTGACGTTCCGGACCAGGGCCTGGACGGTGCGGGTGCCGTGCTTCACCAGCACCTTGGCGCCTTCGCGCAGCGGCTTGGGCGAGAGCCAGCACAGTGCGGCGTACAGGTCGGCCGAGGATTCCGGTATTCTGCCACCGGCGGGTCCCGCGGCCGCAATGGTGTCACCGCGGGCGACGTCGAACTCGTCGGCCAGGCGGATCGCCACGGACTGCGGGGCGGCGGCTTCCTGGAGCGAGGCTCCGGCGAAATCGATGCCGGTCACCGTGGTGGTGCGGGGACCTTGGCCGGGCGTCAGGACGGACACGGAGTCCCCCACCTTCACCGAACCCTCGGTGATCTGGCCGGCGTAGGCGCGGTAGTCGCGGTAGGCCTCCACATCCAGTCCGGCAGCCACGGCATCGGGAGCCAGCGCACCCTGCGGCCGGACGACCAGCTGCACGGGGAACCGGAAGCTCTCCAGCTGGGTGTCGATCTCGTCCGCGGCCGGCAGTGTTTCCAGGACCTCGAGCAGGGCCGGGCCGTCATACCAGGGGGTGCGGGCGGAGCGTTCCACCACGTTGTCGCCGTCGAGCGCGGACACGGGGATCACCAGCAGGTCATCGATGTGGTCGGCGGTGCCCAGCTCGGCGGAGCCGATGCCGAGTTCACGGGCAACCCGCTGCACGTCGGCCTGGATCCCGCGGAACACGGACTCGCTGAAGTCCACGAGGTCGATCTTGTTCACTGCCACGATCACGTGCGCCACCCGGAGCAACTGGAGCACGGACAGGTGCCGGCGGGTCTGCTCCAGGACACCCTTGCGGGCGTCAATGAGCACGACGACGGCATCCGCGGTAGACGCGCCGGTCACCGTGTTCTTGGTGTACTGCACGTGCCCGGGGCAGTCCGCCAGGATGAAGCTGCGCTGGTCCGTGGCGAAGTAGCGGTAGGCCACGTCGATGGTGATGCCCTGCTCCCGCTCGGCCCGCAGGCCGTCGGTCAGGAGTGCCAGGTCGATCCGCTGTTTCCCGTTGGCGTCGGTGGCGCCTGAGCCGCCGAAGCCACGGTCCGCTGAGGTGCGGGCGACGGCGTCGAGCTGGTCGGCCAGGATCGCCTTGGAGTCGTGAAGGAGGCGGCCCACCAGGGTGGACTTCCCGTCGTCGACCGATCCGGCGGTGGCGAAGCGGAAAAGGGTGGTGGGCAGGGCTGTTTCCAGTTCCGAGGCCAAAAGTGATGTGCTCATTTAGAAGTAACCATCCTTCTTGCGGTCTTCCATGGCTGCCTCGGAGATACGGTCATCTGCACGGGTGGCACCACGTTCGGTGATGGTGGAGGCGGCAACTTCGATCACAACGTCGCTCACCGTGGCTGCAGCCGATTCAACGGCACCGGTGCAGGACATGTCCCCCACGGTGCGGTAGCGGACCGTTTTGATGATGACTTCCTCATCGGGGCGCGGCTGGGAGACCTCGCCCACGGCACGCCACATGCCATCACGGGCAAACACTTCGCGGTCGTGGGCGTAGTACAGGCCCGGAAGCTCGATGTTCTCGCGTTCGATGTAGCGCCAGATGTCCAGTTCGGTCCAGTTGCTGATGGGGAAGGCGCGGACGTGCTGGCCCACGGTGTGGCGGCCGTTGTACAGGTTCCACAGCTCCGGGCGCTGGTTTCGCGGGTCCCACTGGCCGAATTCGTCGCGCAGGCTCAGGATGCGTTCCTTGGCGCGGGCCTTGTCCTCGTCGCGGCGGCCGCCGCCGAAGACGGCGTCGAACTTGTTTTGCTGGATCGCGTCCAGCAGCGGGATGGTCTGCAGCGGGTTGCGGGTGCCGTCGGCACGCTCGGCCAGCTCGCCGCGGTCAATGAACTCCTGGACGCTTCCGACGACGAGCTTCAATCCCAGCCGCTCCACCGTCCGGTCGCGGAACTCGATGACCTCCGGGAAGTTGTGGCCGGTATCCACGTGCAGCACGGGGAACGGGACCTTGCCGGGCCAGAACGCCTTGGTGGCCAGGTGCAGCATCACCACGGAGTCCTTGCCGCCGGAGAACAGCAGCGCAGGCTTCTCGAACTCGGCAACAACCTCGCGGATGATGTGGATGGCCTCGGACTCGAGGGTGTCCAGGCTGGAGAGGCGGGCTGAGACGCCGGCGTCAGTCACCTGGGTGGTCTCCTCGGATAGGAAAGTGCTCATACGTGTAGTCCGCATTCTGTCTTGTCGGTCCCTGCCCAGCGGCCGGCGCGGGGGTCGTCGCCCGGCGCCACCTTCCGGGTGCAGGGCTGGCAGCCAATGGAGGGGTATCCCTGGGAAAGCAGCGGGTTGACGGGCAGGAGGTTGTCGTCGGAGTACTGGACCAGCTGGTCGAACGTCCACGCGGCCACCGGGTTGACCTTGACCAGGCCGTTGGCCTCGTCCCAGGTCACCAGCGGGGTGTTGGTCCGGGTGGGCGACTCGTCGCGGCGCACGCCCGTGAACCAGAGTTCGTAACCCGCCAGGGTGCGGCGCAACGGGGCCACCTTGCGGAGGGCGCAGCACTGGGCGGCGTCACGGGCGAACAGGTCCTTGCCCAGGAGCCGGTCCTGCTGCTCCACGGTGTTCTCCGGCAGCACGTCCACCACGTTGACGCGGAGGTTCGCGGCCACCTCATCACGGGTGGCATAGGTTTCCGGGAAGTGGTAGCCGGTCTCCAGGAACAGGACGTCGACGCCGGGCATCTGGTCCGCGACCAGCGCCGGAAGGACCGAGTCGGCCATGGAGCAGGCGACGGCCACTGCGGAGAGATCGAAGTTGCGCTCCACCCAGGCGATGACGTCGCGGGCCGGGGCGTCCCAGCCAAGCTCGGCCGCGCCTGACTCGGCGAGGGCCTTCAGCTCGTCCTTGGTGCGGAGTACCGGGTCGACGCCGGTTGCGGACTTGGTCATTGCAGGTCCCCCTCATCAGCTGCGTGGGCCCACTCGGCGAAGGTCTGGCCTTCGGCCCGCTGGGCAACGAATGTGCGGACGACGCGTTCCACGTAGTCCGGCAGGTCCTCGACGTACACCTTGAGACCGCGGACGGTGCGTCCCAGGCCTGCTTCCTCGCGCTCGTTGGAAGCCAGCCCGCCACCCAGGTGGACCTGGAAACCCGGGGAGGGGTCGCCGTCGGGCGTTGGGAGCATCATGCCCTTGAGCCCGATGTCCGCCGTCTGGATGCGGGCGCAAGAGTTGGGGCAGCCGTTGATGTGGAGGGACAGTGCGTGCGGCAGCTGGCCGGACTCCGCGAGGTCCGCCAGGCGGCGCTCCAGGTCGGCGACGGCGGTGGCGGCCGTGACCTTGGTTTCCACGATGGCCAGCTTGCAGTAT
>DATCNU010000198.1:0-19687 GCA_036565085.1 Arthrobacter sp. | reverse complement strand
GCCTGGGGCAGGGCGTCGCCTTCCGCGCGGTCTTCAACGACGTGGCTGGCAAGGTCGAGCCGTCCGCCCATGCCCAAGTGATCAGCACCCTTTATGTCATTACCTACCTGGGAAGTGCTGTTCCGGTGATTGGACTGGGCTGGGCGGCTGCCGGCTCCGGCCTCGAGGCATCGGTGGCTGGCTTCGTGGTGCTGTGCAGCGCCGCCGCCCTGGTCCTCGCCGGCATTACCCTGAGAGCCGCTCTGCGGCCGGCCCAGCGGCAGCCAGCCTAGGCAGTGCTCAATTGACGGCCCTTAACCGGGAGGCCATTAACCGGGGAGCGCTTAGTCGGGCAGCGGCCCGTGGTTCCCCTGGATGTGGTCGAAGACGAGGGTAGTCTCCGTGTGCCCAACCACGGGGTCTGTCGCCAGGTTGTCCAGCACCCAGTCCCGCAGGTCTTCGGTGCTCGCCACTGCTATGTGCAGCAGGTAGTCCACTGAGCCTGAGGTGTGGAATGTGGAGAGGACTGCCGGGAGGTGCGGAACCCGCGCCGTGAACCGGTCGATCTGGTCCCGGTCATGAGCCCGGAGCCGGACGGCAACCAGCGCCTGGACCGACCTGCCGATCGCAGAGAGACTGAGCTTAGCCTCGAATCCCTGGATGATTCCACGTTCGGACAGTGCTCTGGTCCGCATCAGAGCCGTCGAAGGGGCGATGCCTACCAGTTCTGCCAGTTGCTTGTTTGAGATCCGGGCGTCGTCCACGAGTGCTGCGAGCAGCCGTTCATCAATGGCGTCCAGGGGCTCAAGGTGCGCCCCGGGGCGGATGGGTTTCGCGTTACTGCTCATGGAGTCTCCTCAAAGTGTTCTGGGTTCATCCTAGACTCGAGTTTGCAGCCGATCACCCTGTGCGGCCCGCCCTGGCCGAATAACCGCCGGAAGTTACGGCCTTTTGACCACAGTTAATTCAGGCAGCGGCCCGCCCCGGGTGAGGCGCCGGGCCAGATGGGGCCTCGCCCTTCAGGGATGGATGCACGACGGCGACAGTCACCGCCGTGAGGCAGGCCAACACGATCACGGCGAGCGCCAGTGCGGTCCAGCCCAAGGACTGGAACACCAGGCCGCCGGCCCAGCCGATAACGCTTGACCCCAGGTAGTAGGCCAGGTTGTAGAGGGACGCTGCCTGGGCGGGGCCAGCGGCGGCGATACTCCCCGTCCATCCGGCACCTATGCTGTGGGCCGCGAAGAAGCCGCCGGTGAATACCAGCAGGCCCGCGAGGATCAGGGCGAGCAACGAAGTCAGGGTCAGCACCAGCCCCGCCACCATGAGGAGGATACCCGCCAGCAGGACGTTCCTCCGGCCGTGGCGCAGCGTGAGACCTGCCGCCCAGCGGGAGGACACGGTACCGGACAGGTACGCCAGGAAGATCAGGCTGATCACCGTGGCGGGCAAACTGAAAGGGTCACCGGACAGGCGGAAGCCAAGGTAGTTGTAAACCGCTACAAAGCCACCCATCAACAGGAATGCCTGGACATAGAGCGCCAGCAGCCGGGGGGTCCGCACGTGGCCTGCCAGGATCCGGACCGCGCCCCGCAGCCCGGCCGCCTTCGCCGGGGTGAATCCCCTTGCTTTCGGCACCAGCACCAGGAAGAGGACTGCGGCGACGGTAGCCAGCACGGAAACGGCCAGGGCGGCGGCCCGCCAACCCCATAGCTCGCCCGCCGGACCGGCCACCAGGCGCCCTGCAAGGCCGCCAAGCGTGGTGCCGGCAACGTAACTTCCGGCGGTTAGCGCCGAATGCGCCTTGTTCACCTCCTCATTGAGATAGGCGATGGCGATTGCCGGGATTCCCCCCAGTGCCATTCCTTCGAGCAGCCGCAGGGACAGCAGCATGCCGAAGCTGGTGGCCAGGGGCACCAGCAGGCCCAGGACAGTGGCCGCTGAAATTCCCAGGGTCATGGCCCTGATCCTGCCGATCCGGTCAGCCAGGAAGGACCAGGGGATGACAGTGACGGCCAGGCCAACCGTGGCCAGAGAGATGGTCAGCGCCGCGTCAGCCGCCGTGACGCGCAGGTCGTCGGCCATGATCGGCAGCACTGCCTGGGTGGAGTAGAGCTGGGCAAAAGTGGCCACGCCCGCGAAGCCCAGGCCGGCAAGGATCCTGCCGTAGGCCGCAGAGTCCTTGGGCTGCCCGGTCCAGGCATGCACGATGGCAGCGTGGGTACCGGGCTCTGACACTTTCGATGGCATGGACCCATCGTATGCACCCTGAATGTATGCTTCCAATGCATGGTTTGTGGAATATTCATGTCAAAAACGGAACGGTCAGGCCGACTTTCAGAAGGGCAGCCAAGTGGATACCGATTACAGGCAGCTGGTCCAACTGCTGCCCCTGCTTCCCGTGCTGGCCGAACTGGGCCGCACCCAGCACGTCACCGAAACGGCGGAACTCCTGGGCGTACCCCAGTCAACCGTCAGCAGGGCACTCGCCCGGGCCAGCGCCGCCGTCGGAACCGAACTGCTGATCCGGGACGGGAGGGGCGTCCGCCTCACGGCCGCCGCGACGACGCTGCTGCCGTACATCGAGTCGGCCCTGACCGAATTCCAGGCCGGGCTGGACCTCGTGCGGCACGAGTCGGACGTGGTACGGGGGAAGATTTCGGTGTCCTTCCAGCACACATTCGGCGAGGCCACGCTTCCCCTGCTCATCAGCGCCTTCCGGAGCCGCCACCCGGAAGCGGGCTTCACGCTCAGCCAGGGGGCACGGGACGGCTGCCTCGCTGAGCTGGCCTCGGGCCAGGCCGATCTGGCCCTCACGGCTCCCGTCTCGGCAGCAAGCGGCACCATCTCGTCGGCGGTCCTCTACCGTGAACCCCTCCGACTGGTCGTACATCATGAGCACGCGCTGGCGGGGAAGGGCAGCGCCCGCCTTGAGGACATCCGGAGGGACCCATTTGTGGCGATGGGTCCTGGCTACGGCCTCCGGTCCCTCACCGATGCACTCTTCCGTGAGGCAGGCTTCCGGCCGCGGATCGCCTTTGAAAGCCAGGACACGCACACGGTCCGGGGCCTGGTTTCCGCAGGACTTGGCGTCAGCATCCTGCCGCCCGGGGGCAATGGTCCTGGGCGCCGCGTCAGCGCGGAGACGGGCAACCTCGGATGGATTGAACTTCCGCTCGAATCCGGCCTTGCCTATCGGGAGATCGGGCTGGCCTGGCGCCGCCGCAAACCGGGCCGTGATGTCGAACCCGACCCTGTCCGGCTGTTCCGGGAGATGGTCCTGCTCGAAGGCCCCCAGTTACTGGCCGGCCTGGTCAGGGCACGGTCCCGGAGCTATTGAAACGGAGCTGCTGAAACATGGCGACGGCGGTGCAGGCCTACCGGCTGCGCTTCAGTAGGCTTGTGGCGTGACCAACACCGAACACCCTCCTGCCGCCTCGTCCCGAAACCTCCCTGCCGAAACCCTGCAGCCCGGCAACGCGGCCGGCCCGCTGGCGGGAGTCATTGTCGGCCTGGACATCGGCGGCACCAAGACGCGCGGCGTCCGTTTTGAGGATGGCATCGCCGTGGCTGACGAATCGGCCGGAAGCTCCAACGTCCAGAACGTGAGCCGTGAGGAGGCCGCCTTTAACCTCGCCGACCTGTTTGCGCGGATCGCGCCGACCGGTGGCCGGAACGTGGCCCAGGTGTATGCCGGTTCCGGCGGAATAGACACCGACGACGACGCTGCCGCCTTGGCTGCCCTGATCGAACCGCACGTGCCGGGGGGCAAGATCACAGTGGTCCACGATTCCCGCCTGCTGCTGGCCGCAGGCGGGGCAGGCACCGGAGTTGCGGTGATCGCCGGAACCGGCTCCGCAGCGTGGGGCAAGAACGCCGCCGGGGAGGAAGCCCGGGCGGGCGGCTGGGGTTACCTGCTGGGCGACGAGGGCAGCGGCTACTGGCTGGGGCGTGAGGCCGTCCGGTACAGCCTGCGCCGGATGAACCAGGGACTCCCCGTCGACCAGCTCACCGGGGCGCTGCTGGAATCCTGCAGCGTGGATGACCCTAACCGCCTGATTGCACTTTTCCATTCCCCGGGCACCGGCCGGCGCTTCTGGGCCCAGCAGGCACGCCTGGTGGTTGAGGCGGCTGCAGCGGGCCATGCCGCAAGCCGGGAACTGCTGGACCAGGCCGGCCGTGATCTTGCCGGGCTGGCATTGCAGGCGCTGCGGAAGCTCGGAATCGAGGGTCCCGTCATCCTGGGCGGGGGCCTGGGCATGAATGTCCCCGCACTCCAGGATGCATTCCGCAAGCACCTGGCCGCCGCGGGAGTCAGTGACGTGCGGGTCCTGGACCAGGAACCGGTGTTTGGCGTCCTGCAGCTCGTGAGCGAGCGCGACGCCGCTAAGAGTCGGACCGTCTAAGCCCGCTTCCGCGGGGTCAGCCTGACCGCGGGTAACGGCGGAGCCGGAATACGGCCGGCCTCGGCCCCGGCCCCGGGGCCGTGCCCCTCGACGAGCCCAAAGCGGGAGGCGCGGGCCCCGGCCTCAGGCAGGCCGTCCTGGGCTTCCCATTCTTCGCGGGCCTGCTCCACCTCGTCATGGGTGCGGCCCACGAAGTTCCACCACATCAGAAGTTCCTCCCGGAATGGTTCCCCGCCGATGAGGAGGAAACGCGTTCCGGGGTCAGCCTGAACCTCCAGCGTTGTCCGGCCAAGGCCCAGATAGCCCAGCGGCCCCGGCGGAACCTGCTGACCGTCCAGCGTCAGTCCGCCGTCGAGCACCAGAATGGCATGTTCGAAGTCCCCGTTCAGCGGCAGGATGACACGACCCGAGCAGTAGACGTCCGCCCCGACGATGGGGGAGTACATGGTGGCAGGGGATACTGCGCCCGCGAATTCACCCACCATCACCGTTGCCGTAAATCCCTCGCCGGTTACCGAAGGCAGTTCCCGGTGCTGTTCGAAGGCAGGCTCGCGGTGCCGTTCTCCGTCCGGAAGCGCCACCCAAAGCTGAAGTCCGCGCTGCAGCGGCAACTGCCCGCCGTCGTCGGGGTGTGAAAGTACAGCGAATTCGGAGTGGGAGACACCGTGACCGGCCGTCATGATGTTCAGTTCACCGGGGCGGACCACGACGTCACTTCCCACGCTGTCCCGGTGGCGGATGTGCCCGGCCAAGGGCCAGGTGACAGTCTGCAGCCCAATATGGGGGTGGGGAAGGACGGACATGGCGGTCCGGTCCGGGCCGAAGCTGTCCAGAAAACACCAGGCGCCGATGGTGGGAAGGCCGCGCTGCGGGAGTGTGCGCTGAACGTTCATGGCACGCACACCGCCCAGCGGAACCTCCCGTTGGGGCCAGAGCTGCAGGCAAGGACCGGAGGTCGCCTCGGGGCCGGCGGGCGGGCAGATTTCCTGCTGGGGAGCCACTTCCAAGTTAGTCACAGTCCAACTCTAGGCCGCCGGGGGCAGCAGGTCAGCGGGTGAAAGGCTTCTCGGACAGCGGGACCCATCCGTGCGGGGCAGGTTTCCGAATGATTACAGTAGGGATTCCTTTGCCCGCTTTGTCGCCGGCACTGGATAAGCTGAAGCCGGGTTGGGGTTACCGTAATAGTCACTGTGCTTATAACCGCTTCGCTCCGCTGTCCGATGCCGTCAGAGAGAGAACAGGTAAGTCCGGAAATGGACCAAGCCATGATTGAGTTCCAGAGCGTCACCAAGCAGTATCAAGGCGGCCAGCCGGCCGTGGATGAGCTGACCATGTCCATCGACAAGGGGTCCATCACGGTTTTTGTGGGACCGTCCGGCTGTGGAAAAACAACCTCGCTGCGGATGATCAACCGCATGGTGGAGCCAACCTCAGGGGTTATCACCGTGGCTGGCAGGGACGTCAGCTCCGTTCCGGCGGCCGAACTTCGCCGGTCCATGGGCTATGTGATGCAGTCCTCTGGGCTCATGCCGCACCGGTCGGTCCTGGACAACATCGCCACCGTGCCGCGCCTGAACCGCGTCCCGAAGGCCGAGGCCCGCAAGCGCGCGGAGGAACTGCTCGACGTTGTCGGGCTGGCTTCCGCCCTCGGAAAGCGTTACCCGTCGCAGCTGTCGGGTGGCCAGCAGCAGCGTGTGGGAGTCGCCCGTGCTCTCGCCGCCGATCCTCCCGTGCTCCTGATGGATGAACCGTTCAGTGCCGTGGATCCTGTGGTGCGTGATGAACTGCAGCAGGAGCTGCTCAGGCTGCAGAAGGACCTCGCCAAGACCATTGTCTTTGTCACGCACGATATCGACGAGGCAACTGTCCTCGGCGACAAGGTGGCGGTCTTTTCCGTGGGCGGGAAACTGGCTCAGTACGCCACACCCGAGGAGATCCTGAGGGCTCCGGCAAATGACTTCGTTGCGTCCTTTGTGGGGCGGGACCGCGGTTTCCGCCACCTGGGCTTTGCGGCGTCCGACGGCGTCACCATCCATCCGGTGCCGACACTCACTTTCACCGGCTCGGGGGTTTCCACGGACCGCGCCGCAGCAGCGGACTGGCAGCTCGTGGTGGATTCCGACATGCGTCCCCTTGGCTGGGCAGGACCGGGAACAGACTCTGAGTTCGTTCCCGGCGGATCCCTCTTCCGCCCCGGAGACACCCTGCGGCGTGCCTTGGACGCGGCACTGTCCTCGCCGTCCGGGCTGGGCGTCGCAGTGGATTCCGACGGCCGGGTCCTGGGCGCCATCCGGGGCCAGGAAGTCCTGGCCGTCATTGAGGATGCCCGCCGGGTCAGGCAGGCCGCGCTCTGATGGAATGGCTTCTGTCAAACAGTGCCATGGTCCTTGAGCGGGCAGGCCAGCATCTGGTTCTTGCCCTCGTGCCCATGGTCCTTGGCCTGGTGATCTCCCTGCCCCTCGCGCAGTTGGCCCGCATCAGCCCCGTACTCCGGACTGTGGTGCTCACCGCCAGTTCGTTGCTGTACACCATCCCCTCACTGGCGCTGTTCATCATCCTGCCCTCGCTGCTGGGCACCAGAATCCTTGACCCGCTCAACGTAATCGTCGCCCTGACCATCTATGCGGTGGCCCTGCTGGTCCGCGCCGCCCTGGACGCCTTCGACTCTGTGGACGAAGACCTGCGCCAGGCCGCCGTCGCCATGGGGTACAAGCCGTGGCAGCGGTTTCTCCAGATCGACATGCCGCTCTCCCTCCCTGTGCTGTTTGCCGGCCTGAGGGTGGTCTCCGTCAGCAACATCTCCCTCGTGAGCGTGGCCGCGCTCCTGGGAGTCGGGAACCTGGGCATGCTGTTCACCGACGGGCTGCAACGCACCTTCGTGACTGAAGTGGTAGTTGGCATCCTGGCCATCCTGGTGCTGGCCCTGGCCATGGACGCGGTGCTGGTCCTGCTGGAACGGCTGCTCACGCCCTGGACCCGGGCAGCCAAAGCCGCCGGCCCTTCCCCGGCAGTCAGCGCGGGAATGGTTGCCGATGCGCGGATCCACGCAGGGGCCCGGTCATGAGCGACGTTTTCACAGATACTTTGGCCTGGATCGCGAACCCCATCCACTGGTCCGGAAGTTCAGGCATTCCCGTCCGCCTGCTGGAACACCTGGAGTACAGCGGCCTGGTGCTGGTCATTGCTGCAGCCATCGCGGTCCCGGTGGGACTGTACATCGGCCACACCGGCCGCGGCCGGGTGGTTGCCGTCGCTGTGGCAGGGGCGCTGCGGGCGCTGCCGACGCTGGGACTGCTGGTTCTCTTCGCGTTAATTGCGGGCAGCAGCCTCATGCCGCCGGTGTGGGCCCTCGTGATCCTTACCGTGCCGCCGCTTCTCGCGGGTACATATGCCGGCATCTCCAGTGTGGAAAACACCGTGGTGGACGCGGCTCGTGCCATGGGCATGACCGAACTGCAGATCCTCTTCGGCGTCGAACTGCCCAACGGCCTCCAAGTGATGTTCGGCGGCGTCCGCACGGCCGTCCTCCAGGTCATCGCCACCGTTTCCGTGGTGGCCTACCTGCCGTTGGGAGGCTTGGGCCGCTATCTCTTTGACGGCCTGGTCCTGCAGGACTTCCCCCGGATGCTCGGCGGTTCGTTGCTCATAGCCGGGCTGGCGATCGTCGTTGACCTCATCCTGGCCGCGGTGCAGAGACTGCTCCTCTCTCCAGGACTTTTACCCGAAACCCCCGGTGGCCAGAAGGCCGCCGCCGATCTCACAGCTGTCGCACCGGCGCCAGCTTCTGTCCAAGGAGGCAACCCATGAAGATCCATGTCCGGACACCCCTGACCCGCCGAGGCCTGGCAGGCCTGGCGGCCAGCGTCGGCGTAGCCGTCGCACTCTCCGCATGCGGGGGCACCAACCCGCTGTCGAGCCCCAGCACCAGCGCCGGAAGCGGGGGAGCGCAGGGCAAGCCGCTGGTGGTCGGCTCAGCCGACTTTCCGGAAAGCCAGGTCATCGCCGAGATCTACGCCGGGGCACTGAACGCCGCCGGCGTCACCGCGACTACCAAGCCGAACATCGGCTCCCGCGAGATCTACTTCAAGGCCGTTCAGGACGGCTCCGTCGACCTTGTGCCGGAGTACTCCGGCAACCTGCTGTCGTATGTGAATCCCGAGGCACCCGAGGTTTCGGCCGATGACGTGTACAAGGCACTGCCGGGCAAACTCCCCGAAGGACTGGCTGTCCTGGACGCTTCCAAAGCCGAGGACAAGGACGCCATGGTGGTCACCAAGGCGACGGCCGAAAAGTACCAGCTGAAGTCCATCCAGGACCTGGCCAAGGTCTGCAAGGACCTGACCATGGCGGCCCCGGCCACCTTCGAGACGCGCGCGTACGGCTTCCCCGGCCTCAAAGACAAGTATGGTTGCGAACTCAAGGCCCTCAAGCCGTTCAGTGACGGCGGCGGCAACCTGACCCTGCAGGCCCTGCTCTCAGATGATGTCCAGGTGGCCGACATCTACACGACCACCCCGTCCATCGCGGACAACGATCTGGTGGTGCTGGAGGATCCCAAGAACAATTTCAAGGCCCAGCAGGTGCTGCCGCTGTACAACAAGGCGAACATGACGGACAAGGCCAAGAATGCCCTCAACGCGGTTTCACACACCCTGACCACGGACGATCTGATCAATCTCAACCGGGCAGTCAGCGGAAGCCAGAAGCAGAACGCCAAGGATGCGGCAGCAGCCTGGCTGAAGGACAAGGGAATCGTCAAGTAGGGGATCGGGCACCCTTGGCCGAATCAGGTTGATTCCCCACGGGCCAGATTCCCGATGGCGGGAGCCGGACCTTTGGAAGTCAGGCTCCCGCCGCCGGGCAGGTTTTACCACTCTGAGGCCACCGGGCTTTCGCCAGGCCCGCGGAACGGGCTTTGTCCTGTGTCCGAGGTCTCAACGGAAGTACATCCTTCCTATGGCATATTTGATGGATGGCAGAATTCAAGCAGTCCACCAAGCTTCATAACGTCCTTTACGACATCCGTGGACCGATTCTTCAGGCCGCCCAGCAGATGGAGGCGGAGGGTCACAGGATCCTCAAACTGAACATCGGCAACCCCGCACCGTTTGGATTTGAGGCGCCGGACGCGATTCTGGTGGACATGATCCGCCACCTGCCGCACGCCCAGGGCTACAGTGACTCCCGCGGCATTTTCTCCGCGCGGACGGCCGTCTCGCAGTACTACCAGACGCAAGGGATCCAGAACATCCACGTGGATGACATCTACCTGGGTAACGGCGTCAGCGAACTCATCACCATGTCCCTCATGGCGTTGCTGGACGACGGCGACGAAGTCCTGATCCCCACTCCGGATTACCCGCTGTGGACTGCGTCAGTTGCCCTCGCCAGCGGCAAGCCCGTGCACTACCTCTGCGACGAGGAGTCCGGCTGGCAGCCGGACCTTGAAGACATGGAAGCCAAGATTACGCCCCGCACCAAGGGCATTGTGGTGATCAACCCGAACAACCCCACCGGGGCCGTCTACCCCCAAGAGACGCTCAGGAAGATCGTGGCGCTCGCCGAAAAGCACGGGCTGGTGCTGTTTGCCGACGAGATTTACGAGAAGATCCTTTACGAAGACGCCGTGCACGTCAACCTGGCGTCGCTGACCGGTGACGACGTTCTCTGCCTCACCTTCAGCGGCCTGTCCAAGGCCTACCGGGTCTGCGGCTACCGCGCCGGCTGGATGGCCATCTCAGGCCCCAAGAAGGACGCCTCGGACTACCTGGAGGGCATCAGCCTGCTTGCCAACATGCGCCTGTGCGCCAACGTGCCTGCCCAGCACGCCATCCAGACTGCGCTGGGAGGATACCAGAGCATCAAGGATCTGATCCTGCCAGGCGGGCGGCTGCTGGAACAGCGCAACAAGGCCTTCGACATGCTCAACGCTATTCCTGGTGTAAGCACCCAGCAGGCCCGCGGCGCCCTTTACCTGTTCCCGCGCCTGGACCCGGAGGTCTACCACATCCGCGACGACGAAAAGTTTGTCCTGGACCTGTTGAAGGAGCAGAAGATCCTGGTGTCCCACGGCCGTGCCTTCAACTGGGTACGCCCTGACCATTTCCGGATGGTCACGCTGCCCAACGTCAAGGATATTGAAGAGGCCGTCGGGCGCATGGGGGACTTCCTTAGCCGGTACCAGGGCAACTAGCCTGTGGTGACGGGCCTTTCCGGCCCGTGACACTGCGGGAAAAGGATCCTCATGACCGGCACGGTTCAGTTCGAGCAGCACCCTTCCGAGTCACTGAGGATCGGAAAAGGGTTTCTGCTGTCTGACGTCGACCCGGACTCCACACCCGGTTACAGCGGCAACAAGGTGGATGCGCAGGCACTCTTGGCCGACCTGGACGGCAAATTGGCTGAACTGCAGGAAAAGCTGTTTGCCGAGTCACGCTTTGGGGGCACCAAGCGCATCCTCCTGATCCTGCAGGCCATGGACACCGCTGGCAAGGGCGGCATTGTCAGCCACGTCATGGCCGCCACAAACCCGCAGGGCGTCCAGTTCAAGGCGTTCAAAGCTCCCACGGATGAGGAAAAATCCTATGACTTCCTGTGGCGGATCGAGAAGGAGGTTCCGGCCGCAGGCATGATCGGAGTCTTCGACCGCTCCCACTATGAGGACGTCCTGATTCACCGGGTCCACAGCTGGGCAGCGCCGGAAGAACTGAAGCGCCGGTATGTGGCCATCAACGAATTCGAGTCACGACTGACCGAATCAGGAACGAAGATCATCAAGGTCATGCTCCACATCAGCAAGGACGAGCAGAAGTCGCGGCTTCTGGCACGGTTGGACAACCCGGCCAAGCACTGGAAGTACAGCCACGGCGATCTGGATGAGCGCGCCTCCTGGGACGACTACATGGCGGCCTTCCAGGCTGTCTTCGACGAGACAAACAGCGAGGCGGCGCCCTGGTATGTGGTCCCGGCGAACAAGAAATGGTTTGCCCGGATCGCCGTGCAACAGCTGGTGCTCCGCGCCTTGTCGGACCTGAAACTCCAGTGGCCCCAGGCCGCGTTCGACGTGGCGACCGAACGGGAGCTGGTGGCAAGGTCCTGAGCGCCTGCTGAAGCCGCCTGGCGGTACGGCATCCGGCCTCGCCTTGGGTCAGAGGGGCTGGTCACGGGCGGCGGCGAGGCGTTTCCGCGCCCCCTCAAGCCACTCTTCGCAGCGCTTGGCCAGGGCTTCACCGCGTTCCCACAGTGCCAGGGATTCCTCCAGGCTGGCCCCTCCAGCCTCAAGTTTGCCCACTACGGCCACGAGTTGTTCGCGGGCCTGCTCGTAGCTCAGTGCATCGATGTCCGAATCAGGCTTTGTCTCAGCCATGTGCTTCTCCTTGTTGAATTCTTCCGGTGGATGTGGCGCCAAAACGGCCCTGTGCAACACGGACCGTCAAAGGGGTGCCGGAGGGTGCCTCTGCCGGGTCGCGGACCACGGCGTGGCCGGACGGGTTTTCACTAGTGGCGGCCCGGCCGCGGGCCAGCTCCACGACTGCGTAGCCACGGTCCAGGGTCTTTTGCGGCGAAAGAGCCCGCACCTGGGCCTGAAGGTGAAGCAGCTGGTCTGTCGCCCGCACCACAGTGGAGCTGACGGCGGCAGAAGACCTCCGCAGGAGGCGCTCAATTTCGTCGGATCGGACCGTAACTATGCCCTCCGGTGTGGCGAGGACCGGCCGGGAATGAAGGGACAGGAGGCGGTCGGCCTCCCGGTCCACCAGCCGGCTGATGCAGCGCCTCAACTGCTCCCGGGCCTGGCGCACATTGGCGAGCTCCTCGGAAACCTCCGGAACGATCCGCTTGCCCGCATCGGTGGGGGTGGAGGCCCGGAGGTCCGCAACATCATCAAGGAGCGGCCGGTCGGCCTCGTGCCCGATCGCGCTGACGATTGGAGTTGCAGCAGCGGCAACGGCGCGGATCAGCTCTTCGCTGTTGAAAGGCAGAAGGTCTTCCAGTGCGCCGCCACCGCGGGCGATGACAATGACATCCACGTCCGGACGCCCGTCGAGTTCCCGGAGGGCCCGGATGACCTGCGACACGGCAGTGTTGCCCTGAACCGCCACTTCGCGGATCTCGAATTCGACGGCGGGCCAGCGCAGGGCGGCATTCTGGATGACGTCCTTCTTGGCGTCGGAGTCGCGGCCGGTGATAAGGCCGATGCGGTGGGGGAGCAAGGGCAACGGCTTTTTCCGCGAATCGGCGAAGAGTCCCTCAGCGGACAGGGCCTGGCGCAGCCGTTCAATGCGCGCCAGCAGATCTCCGAGGCCCACCGGCCGGATATCCCTGACCAGCATGTTCAAGCGGCCGGTCTTCAACCAGAACTCCGGTTTGAGCAAGGCAACCACGCGGGAGCCACGCTCCAGGGGCAGGTTTTGCCGCTCCAGGACCTTGGTCCAGACAGAGGCCGGAAGGGAAACTTCTGCGTCGACGTCGCGCAGCGTCAGATAGGCGTTCGTGCCGCGCCGGTTCAGCTCAATGACCTGGCCCTCTACCCACGCCGACGGAGTCCGGTCGATATGGGCCTTCAGCTTCTGGGACAGCAGTTGCAGAGGCCAAGGGTTCTCCGGCGTCGTTTCAGCTGCCGTGGCGGGCAGCGTGGTGGGTTCTGAGCCGGGAAGGGCGGCCTGTTCAGACATGCCCATGCCCCAATGAAGCTGCGGCTGGTGGCATGGGTGTTCCTTCTCTGGTGCTGTTGACTGCTGGTGCTGTTGACTTCTTGTGACGGGACTCCGTGTAGCAGGCCGCCATCCCACCTTATCCATAAGCTGTACCACCGGACTCTGACAATCTTTGTCCAGCCTGCTCACATAGGATGGCACCACCGCCTGCCAACCAATAAGGAAACGTCTTGCGCACTTTTGTTTCAGCAGTTGCCGTCATCCTCGGCGCAGTTCTGGCCGCCGTGGCTGTTCCGGCGATCTGGCTTGACCGCAACATCGTGCAGGAGGACGGCTTTGTGTCCCTGGCCGGCCCGCTGGGCAAGGATGAAGCGTTCCAGCATCGTCTTGCGGCTGCCGCCGTCGGCACCATCGATACCGGCGCCGTCCCCAAAGCCCTTGCCTCCCTTGTCCAGCCGGTCCTGGAAGCCGCAGCGGGCAATATGGCGGCGCTGCCCGGATACCCGGCGGCCTGGGAGGAGACGTTGCGCAGAAGCCACAAGCTCAGCTTCACGGATCCGCGCAGCCTGCCGCCCGAAGCGGACTCCACGACATCGCTCACACTGGACGTGGCGCCACTGGTTGCGTTGGGGGTCAAGGAGATTTCAAAGGCCTCCGGATTTCCGCTGGATGCACCCGACCAGACCTTGATCAGCATTGGGCAGCCCAACCAGCGGCAACTGGTCGAACGGGTTTCCGCCTATGCTCCGATGGGATACATCCTGGCCATCGCGGCGGGGACCGCGCTCGCGCTGGCGCTGATTGCCGCCCGCCGCCGCTGGGCGGTGGTTTTCGCTGCCGGCGTTGCCGCGCTGTCGCTGGCGGCCTTGTGGACTGCAGGATCCCAGTTGGCCGCAGGCGCAGTGCTCGGCGCGGCGAGCGGGAACGATGTGGCGGACATGTTCAAGAATGAGTTCGCCGCCGCAGCTTCCGGCAACTTCAGGACATGGATCGCCGCAGCCGCCGTTACCGGCGGCGGCCTTGTGGTGGCCGCCGTGGTGATCAGGATTGCCTCACGGGGACGCAGGCGTGCAACCCGGTAGCATGGATAGATGACCTCCTCAGCAGTTTCCCTCTCGATGCCAACCGTCCCGCGCAGGCGGCGTTCCCCTGAGGACGTATCCGCGGCGGCGCCGGTTTCCGGCCCCAAGAAGGTCCTGCTGGCTGCTCCCCGCGGCTATTGCGCGGGCGTGGACAGGGCAGTAATTGCGGTAGAAAAAGCCTTGGAACATTACGGGCCTCCGGTCTACGTCCGGAAGCAGATCGTGCACAACGTCCACGTGGTCAGCTCGCTGGAGGAACAAGGCGCCATCTTCGTCGACGAAACTGATGAGGTGCCGGAAGGTGCCCTGGTGATCTTCTCCGCGCACGGCGTGTCGCCCGCCGTCGTCCAGTCCGCGGAGGACCGCGGGCTGCGCACCATTGACGCCACCTGCCCCCTGGTCACCAAGGTGCACAAGGAAGCTGTACGGTTCGCCAAGGACGACTTCGATATCCTGCTGATCGGCCATGACGGCCACGAAGAAGTCGAAGGGACGGCGGGAGAAGCTCCCGAACACATCCAGATCATTAACGGGCCCCACGAGGTGGACAAGGTGACCGTCAGGGATCCGGAAAAGGTCATCTGGCTGTCCCAGACCACCCTGAGCGTTGACGAGACGATGGAAACGGTCCGGCTGCTGAAGGAACGGTTCCCCACACTGCAGGACCCGCCCAGCGACGACATCTGCTACGCCACCACCAACCGCCAGGTGGCTATCAAGAAGATCTCTCCCCAGGCCGATCTGGTCATCGTGGTGGGTTCGGCGAACTCCTCCAACTCGGTACGCCTGGTGGAAGTCGCCCTCGAATACGGGGCAAAGGCCTCGTACCGCGTGGACTTCGCGAACGAGGTGGACGAGACCTGGTTCGAGGGCGTTGCAACTGTCGGCGTCACCTCGGGAGCCTCCGTTCCCGAGGTACTGGTAAAGGACGTGCTGCGGCTACTGGCGGATTACGGCTACGGCATCGTGGAAGAAGTCGTCACCGCTGAAGAGGACCTTCTGTTCTCGCTCCCCAAAGAGCTCCGGGCAACCCTGAAGGAGGCCGGGGACGTCAGCCGTGCCCTCGGCGGACGCCGGTCCCGCAGCTAGCCCCCGCCTCACGCAGCGGTTTCGCGTTGCTGGAGCTCCGGGGCAGCCACAGAACGCGGTGTCACCTCCACCGCCGCGGGCGTCACCAGACCTGATTCATCCAGGGCATTGAGTTTCCGGGCGGTGGGCAGGACCCGGGCTTCAAGGGTGCCGACCAGGGAGTTGTACCTGTCCACCGAGGACTTCAGGGACGAACCCAGCTTGCTCACATTCTCGCCCAGGGTTCCCATCCGCTCGTACAGCTGCCGGGCAAGGTCGAACAACTCGCGGGCGCTGTCCGTCAGCACATCCTGCCGCCACGTGAACGCCACGGACTTGAGCACAGCCAGCAGGGTGCTGGGCGAGGCAAGGACCACGTTCCTGGATAAGGCGTGGTCCAGGAGCGTCGCATCGGCCATGAGGGCCGCCGCCAGAATTGATTCGGCGGGAAGGAAACAGATCACCAACTCGGGCGAGTTCCCGGGGATATCCCAGTACTTCTTGGTACTGAGAGAATCCACATGTGCACGGAGTGCTTTGGCATGGGCGGCCAGCAGGGCCTGCTGCGACCTGTGATGGGTGCCGGCACTGGTCCCGGAGTCTGAACCGGGCCCAATCGCCTGGGACCCGAGTTCCTGGGCTTCGAGGTACGAGGACAAAGGCACCTTGGCATCGACCACCAGCTGCTTTTCCCCCGGCAGCTGTACGACCAGGTCCGGCCGGACAGCTGAATCGCCCCCGCCGCTGTGCACCTGCTCCAGGAAATCGACGTGCCGCAGCATCCCCGAAGCCTCCACCACCCGCCGCAGCTGGACCTCGCCCCATTGCCCGCGGGCGCTGTTGGAGCGCAACGCCGATTCAAGGGCGTGGGTGGACCGGATAAGCTGCTCATCGGACAGCCGCGCCTCCTGCAGCTGCTGGGCAAGCTGTCCGTACTGTTCCAGCCTGTCGCGTTCCAGCAGCGCGACCTGCTGCTGGACGGCCGTCAGCTTTTCCGCCACCGGCGCCAAAGCCCTGAGCACATTCCCGTCCTGGCTGCGGGACTCACCCAGTTCGCGGTTCTGCGCGGCGAGCAGGCGCCGCTCGGCGTCGGCGGCCGCGTACTGCGCGCTGACGTCGGAAAGCCGGGATGACACGGCGTCGAAATCCTCTTCCAAGGCATGGCTGCGCCTGCGCAGGGAAAAGTAGGTGGCGGCCGCGCCGGCAAGCACACCAAGCAGCAGCGTCAAGAGGGCAAGAATCAGGGTGAAAGCATCCATGTCCTCACTCTGGCATGCCCCTGTGACAATTTGCCGAAGCGACATTTCGAGGAGGTCCCGCCGTCGCGCGATCCCACCCGCTGGAAGCCTGGGCGCCGGCTGCGGGTAGAATCAATGCTCGTGGCACTTACTATTGGCATCGTCGGACTGCCCAACGTCGGCAAATCAACTCTCTTCAACGCACTGACCCGTAACCAGGTGCTGGCAGCGAACTATCCGTTCGCTACCATCGAGCCGAATATCGGCGTCGTGAACCTTCCGGATCCACGGCTGAAGCAGCTGGCGGAAATCTTCGGGTCCCAGCGGCTGCTCCCCGCCGCGGTCTCCTTCGTGGACATCGCCGGCATCGTCAAGGGCGCCAGCGAAGGGGAAGGCCTGGGCAACCAGTTCCTGGCCAACATCCGCGAGGCCGAGGCGATCGCCCAGGTGGTGCGTGTGTTTGACGATCCGGATGTCATCCACGTGGACGGCAAGGTGGATCCCCGCTCAGACATGGAAACCATCAACACCGAGCTGATCCTGGCCGACCTTCAGACGATTGAAAAGGCCGCTCCGCGCATCGAAAAAGAAGTCAAGATCAAGAAACGTGATGCCGCGGAACTGGCAGCCATTAAGGCAGCGCAGCTGGTCCTGGAACGCGGCGACACCATCTTCTCCTCGATTAAGAGCGACAAACTGGAGATGGAGCACCTGAAGGAGCTCAGCCTCCTGACGGCGAAGCCATTCATCTACGTTTTCAACTCGGACGAAGGGATCCTGGGCAGCCCGGAAAAGCAGGAAGAACTGCGGGCCATGGTGGCCCCGGCGGACTGCATCTTCCTGGACGCCAAACTCGAATCTGACCTCGTTGAGCTGGATGAGGAAGAGGCGCGGGAAATGCTGGAAATGAACGGCCAGGACGAGTCCGGCCTTGACCAGTTGGCGCGCGTCGGGTTCCACACACTGGGCCTGCAGACGTACCTCACCGCCGGTCCGAAGGAAACACGGGCCTGGACCATCCACCGGGGAGACACCGCGCCCCAGGCCGCCGGCGTCATCCACACCGATTTCCAGCGCGGCTTCATCAAAGCCGAGGTAGTGTCCTTCGACGACCTGATCGCGGCCGGGTCCATGGCAGAGGCCAAGTCCCGCGGCAAGGTCCGAATCGAAGGCAAGGAGTATGTCATGGCCGACGGCGATGTGGTGGAGTTCCGCTTCAACGTGTGATCCCGGCGGGGCAGGCGCCGTATCCTTACTGAAGGACTTAGGACTGATCCTGGCGACTCCAGGGGGACCCCTCGCGAAGAGGGAACACATAAGGAGACGGCATGCCTTTCAGGCGCCTGATGCAGATCATCACCGGGCTTGTGACTGCAGGGCTCGTACTCTCGGGCTGCTCGTCTGCCAGCGGGGGAACAACTCCGGCGGTGGTGGGTGAGGCTAAGCGCGGTGGCAGCGCAACTGTCGCTGAGGTCAATGCGGTTTCCTCCTTCAACCCGTACAGTACGGCCGGAAACACAGACATCAATTCCAAGGTCGGCTACATCACCCACTCCGGATTCTTCTATGTGGATGACTCCGCCAGGGTGGTTCGGAACGACAAGTTCGGCCACTACGAAAAGATCTCCGACCAACCCCTGAAGGTGAAGTACACAGTCAACGAAGGGGTGAAATGGTCCGACGGCGAAGCAATCGGCGCAGGCGACCTCCTGCTGGCCTGGGCGGCCGGCTCCGGCTATTTTGATGACCGGGATGCCAAGGCGGGCACGGGGACCAAGTATTTCTCGGTCGCATCCGATACCAGCGGACTCGCCAAGACAACATTTCCCGAAATTGGGCCAGACGGACGTTCGATAACCCTGCAATACGCAGAACCGTACCCTGACTGGGAAGTGGCCTTCGACGTCGGACTTCCCGCCCACGTGCTGGCCGCGAAAAGTGGCCTGAATGATGAGGCCGACCTCATCGACCTGCTCAAGAACTCTCCGCGGGGCGACAGCAAGAAGCCCGCGCTTAATGCGGCGCTGAAAAGGGTCAGCGACTTTTGGAACTCAGGCTTCGATTCCAAGACCCTGCCAGATGACCCGTCAATTTATCTCTCGAGCGGACCGTACATTGTCAGGGACATCGTCCCCGGAGCCTCCGTCCGCCTGGTCAGGAACCGGGACTACGTGTGGGGACCCGAACCGCATCTGGACGACATCACTATCCGGTTCACGGGAGCGGCCGAGGCTGCCGTCGACGCACTCCGGACCGGAAAGGCCGACATCATCTCACCCCAGCCCTCGGCCGACACCGAGAACCTCTTCAGCGGCCTCGCGGCTCAAGGCTCGACCGTACAGCGGTACAGCCAGTCCGGCTATGACCACCTCGATTTGAATTTCACCGGCGTTTTCGCCGACAAAGACGTTCGCAAGGCATTTCTCAAGACCGTCCCGCGGCAGGAAATTGTAGACGCGATCGTCGGCGGAGCCATACCGGATTCCAAACCCCTGGATTCACAGGTGTTCCTCCCCTCCCATCCAAAATACGGCGACACTGTCAGGGACAACGGGTCCTCGGAGTATTCGAAGGTGGACATCGACGGCGCCAGGTCGCTGCTGCACGGGGCCACGCCGACGGTCCGCATCCTCTACAACCGGGACAACCCGAACCGCGCCCGGGTCTTCTCGATGATCCGTGAATCCGCCGCCCTTGCCGGGTTCAAGGTGGTTGATGCCGGGCTCGGCAATGCCGATTGGGCGAAGGCGCTCGAGGGCGGCGGATACAACGCCGCCATCTCCGGTTGGCTCAGCACGGGAGTCGGAGTCAGCCGAATCCCGCAGATCTTTCGAACGGGTGCAGGAAGCAATTTCAACGGATTTTCCGACGGCGACGCGGACAAGGCGATGGAGCAACTGGCCACTACAACTGACCTGGCCAAGCAAGACGGGCTGATGGCGCAGATCGACAAGCGGGTGTGGGCCAGCGCATACGGGCTGCCTCTGTACCAGACCACCGGAACCACTGCCTTCAGCAGCCGGATCGCCGGTGTGAAATCCAGCCCAGGTCCACTGGGCGTCTGGTGGAACGTGTGGGACTGGCACGTGTCCTGAGCCCAAACAGGGCAGCCTGACCGGGCCGACCGGCCCTCCCCGCGTCCAATTCGCAGAGTTTCGTACCAGCGAGTAACATGTGACGTGCGCTACGCCCGCGCACAAATTGCCTCTTGATGTTTAACCGATCACGGTTTGGCAACGGAGTACCAGTATTTGGACATT
>DATCNU010000197.1:0-43141 GCA_036565085.1 Arthrobacter sp. | reverse complement strand
TGCGGGACCAGACGCCGGCGCCCAGGCCGTACTGGGTGTCGTTGGCGATGCTGATGGCGTCGTCGTAGTCGCTGAAGCGTGCCACCGAGACGACGGGGCCGAAGATTTCCTCCTGGAAGATCCGCATCTTGTTCTGGCCCTCGAAGATGGTGGGCTGGACATAGAAGCCACCGGCGAGGTCGCCGTCGAGCTCCGTCTGTGCTCCGCCGGCCAGGATTTTTGCGCCCTCAGCCAAACCGATGTCGATGTAAGAGAGGATCTTTTCCATCTGGCCTGCCGAAGCCTGCGCACCAATCTGGGTGTCGGTGTCCAGCGGGTTGCCCTGGATGATCTTCCCGGTCCGGGCCACGGCATCCGCCATGAACGAGTCGTAGAACGAGTCCTGGACCAGGGCCCGCGACGGGCTGCTGCAGACTTCCCCCTGGTTGAAGGCATAGAGCGTGAAGCCTTCCAGCGCCTTGTCGTAGAAGGCGTCATTGGATGCCGCAACGTCGGCGAAGAAGATGTTCGGGCTCTTGCCGCCGAGTTCCAGGGTGACCGGGATCAGGTTCTGGCTGGCGTACTGGCTGATCAGCCGCCCCGTGGAGGTCTCGCCGGTGAAGGCGATCTTCCGGATCCGCGGACTGGATGCCAGCGGCTTGCCCACCTCGGAACCGAAGCCGTTGACGATGTTAAGCAGGCCCGCCGGCAGCAGGTCAGCGATGAGTTCGGCCAGGACCAGGATGGAGGCCGGGGTATTGGAAGCCGGCTTGAGGACCACGGCGTTGCCTGCCGCCAGGGCAGGCGCCATCTTCCACACGGCCATCAGGATGGGGAAGTTCCACGGGATGATCTGGCCCACGACGCCAAGCGGCTCGTGGAAGTGGTACGCGGTGGTGTCCTCGTCGAGCTGGGACAGCCGGCCTTCCTGCGCCCGGATCGCGGAGGCAAAATAGCGGAAGTGGTCCGCGGCCAGGGGGATGTCCGCATTGAGGGTCTCGCGGATGGGCTTGCCGTTATCCCAGGTCTCCGCGACGGCCAGCAGTTCAAGGTTGGCATCGATCCGGTCGGCAATCTTGTTCAGCACCGCGGCACGCTCCGTTGCCGAGGCTTTACCCCAGGACGGCGCGGCCTTGTGGGCGGCATCCAGTGCCAGTTCGACGTCGGCGGCGGCACCGCGCGCCACTTCGGTAAATTGCTTGCCGTTCACGGGCGAGACATTCTCGATGTATTGGCCGGTGGTAGGAGCCACCCACTCGCCTCCGATCCAATTCTCGTAGCGGTCCTTGAACTGGACCTTGGATCCTTCTTGGCCGGGCTGCAGATAAACAGTCATGGTTTAACTCCTCTAGGGAACGGACGTCTTCGTCCTGCCCCATGCTAGGAGTTCAGAGGTTGCAGGCAGGCTGCATCATCCCGGCCGGCTAGCCGACGAGCACCACGTTCACGGCAGGCTCCCCTGCCAGCATGAGATCGATCTGCTGTTGTATCAGCCGGCCCATCCGCGGACGCATCGCTGAGCTCGCCCCGCCAACGTGGGGCGTGATGATGACGCCGGGCGTCTTCCACAGCGGGTGTTCGCGGGGCAGGGGCTCGGGGTCGGTCACGTCCAGCGCGGCGCGGATGCGTCCGGAGCCTGTGTGGCGGACCAGGGCCTCCGTATCTGCCACTGGTCCGCGTGCCACGTTAACCAGCAACGCGCCGTCGGGCATTGCTGCAAGGAAAGCGTCGTCGATGAGGTGCCTGGTGGCGTCGCTGAGGGGAACCCCCACGATGACGATGTCATGGTCAGGCAGGAGCGCGGGAAGCTCCGCTATTCCGTGCACCACACCCTTCTCGTCGGTCCGCGTTGTGCTGGCCACCCGCGTGACAGTGGTTTCGAACGGGAGAAGCCGCTGTTCGATGGCCTTGCCGACGCCGCCGTACCCCACAATGAGGACCCGGCGGTCTGCGAGGCTCGCGGTGGGCTTCGTCTCCCAGATGCCCTGCTGCTGGTTCCTCAGGAGCCGCGGAAACTCGCGCTGGCTGGCCAGCACCATGGCCAGTACCAGCTCGGCGGTGGAGGTCTCGTGGACGCCGGTGGCGTTGGCGAAGACCATCCCGGGCGGGAGCACGTCAGCCACGCCGTCGTATCCGATGGATTGGCTCTGCACCAGCTCCGTGTTCACTGCCTCAAGATTCCGCAGCATCTGCGTCCCGCCCATATACGGGGGCACCACAATGTCTATCTGCGGCTGCGGCGCCTCGCCGGCCAGGTCCCACTCGAGGACCGTGACGTCCGGATGCGGTTCCAGGTACTCGCGCAGCGCGGCATCGGGCAGGCTCACAGTTATCTTCCGGGTCATGGGTGCCAGCCTAGTAGAGGAGCCGTTTCAGTGGATCGGGCTGGGAATTGCCGCACCATGGGCCGCACCGAGGGCCGCTGCGGCGGAGAAGCCGCCTTCGACGGACCAGGAGTGGAGGACGGCGGCCACGTCCGGCCGTTTCTCATTCCGGACGGCCTGCCCGTAGGAACGCTCCAGCAGCGCGCCGATCCGCACCCGCCGGCCGGTGGCTGCGCTTTCGATCGCCGCTTCCACCATGGCCAGGCTGAGGATGTTCGCATGTACCTGCCCCATGGGCGGGGTCCCCGTCCGGAGCGCTGAGACGAACTCCCGCAGGGACCCATGGACGTCCGAACCCGGATCCTTTACGACGGCGGAGTCCGCGACGACGGCGGAGTCCGCGGGCAAGGCAGCTTCCGCCGCAGAGCAGCCACTCGCCGTCGGCGGGTTGTCGCCGTCCCACAAGACCGTCCCGTGTTCGCCGCCCAGCCGCCAGGCCGCGTTCCAGGACGTTTCCTGCCCCGGGCTGCACCAGCTTCCGTTGAACACGAAGCGTTCCCCGCCGGACATTTCGAACGAGGCCACGGCCGCCGCGTCCCCGCGGTACCAGCTCCAGGCGGGATTGTATTCCTCGCAGAAGACGGAGACGGGGTCCGCGTCAAGGAGGAAGCGGGCCATGTCGAACTGGTGGATGGCCATGTCCAGCAGCAGCGGGTGGTCCATCTGGTCCCGGAAACCGCCGAAATGCGGCGCCTTGAAGAAATCGGCAGACAGGATCCCCAGCCGGCCCAGCCCGCCGGCGAGCGCCCTGGCCGCGAACAGTCCGCGGTTGTACCGGCGGGACTGGCTGACCATGAACAGCTGGCCGGTGGCTTCGGCTGCTGCCGCGAGGCTCAGGCCCTGGGCGACTGTGGACGCAACGGGCTTCTCTCCCAGGACAGGCAGTCCGGCAAAAAGGGCTTCGGTGGTCACCGGGTGGTGGGCCGCCGGAACGGTGACGTTGATGACGGCCTGGGCGCCGACGTCGGACGCCAGCCGGGCGGTTCCCGTCCCCACCGGCAGGTCCGGTTTGCCGGTCGAGGCGGCGCCCGCACGCGCGGCATCCAGGTCAAGATCCACGATGCCGCCGAGCTCAACGAGCGGTGAGGCTTCCACGGCGCCCAGCCAGGCACGACCCATGGCTCCGGCGCCCACCACGACCACCTTCAATGGCGTGCCGTCGTCGTCGATTGTTGCGAATGGCCGGCTCATGCGGTGGTTTCCTCGTAGATGGCGGCGGCACCCTGGTATCCGGCGCCCTTGTAGAACTCATTCGTGTCGTACCGCAGCAGTTCCGGAAGTTCCCGCCGCGGCCTGTCGGTGACAGCCCACTGGACAGCATTGGCGATGACGCGCCGGATGTCCTTGTGGTCATACACCGGGTAATCCTGGTCGCCGGGGCTGAAGAAGAAGATCCTGCCGTGGCCGCGCCGGAAAGTGCAGCCCGAGCGGAAGACTTCGCCCCCGCTGAACGAACTGATGAAGACCAGTTCCTCAGGGGTGGGGATGTCGAAGAATTCGCCGTACATTTCCTGCTCGTCGATGATGATGGGGTGCGGAACGCCCCTGGCAATGGGGTGGGTGGGATCGATGGTCCAGACGAGCTCCCGGTCCTGCCCGCTGCGCCAGCGAAGGGTGCAGGTGGTGCCCATGAGCTTGGTGAAGATCTTGGACCAGTGGCCCGAATGTAGCACGATCAGCCCCATGCCGGAGAGCACGTGGCGGTGGACGCGTTCCACGATTTCGTCGTCGACGTCGCCGTGGGCCATGTGCCCCCACCACGTCAGGACGTCGGTGTTGGCCAGGACTTCTTCGGTGAGGCCGTGCTCGGGTTCGTCCAGCGTCGCAGTCCGGACGACGACGGCGGCACCCAGGTTTTCCTCGATGCCCTCCTTGACGGCAGTGTGCATTCCCTGCGGATAGAGCTTTGCCACGTGCTCGTGTTCCTGCTCGTGCCGGTTTTCGCTCCAGACAGTGACCCTGATGGGGGCGGTGTTACTCATTGCATCTCCTTGTGGTTCCGGCATTGCTTCGTGTTTGTTTGGGCGGTCTTCAGGCGGGCGGGTCTGGTCGTGTCACTTGACGGCGCCGCCGGCGGTCCCGGCAGCCACGTACTTCTGCGCAGCGATGAGCAGGACGATCGCCGGGATGGAGGCCAGGACAGCCGTGGCCATGACCGAACTCCAGTCGTTCACGTATGCGCCCATGTACTGGAAGATGCCCAGCGTCACGGGACGCACGTCGTCGGTGGTTGTGAGGGTGAGCGCGAAGAGGAAGTCGCTCCAGGTGAACAGGAAGGTGAAGAGCCCTGCAGTGATGAGCGCGTTGCGGCTGAGGGGCAGCACGATGGACCGGAAAACCCTGAAATGGCCCGCACCATCCACTCTTGCCGCCTCGATGACGGACGCCGGCATGTTGTTCATGAAGGCCCTGATGATCAGGATGGCGAACGGGATCCCGTGCGAGGAATCCGCCAGGATGAGCCCGGGAATGGAATTCAGCAGGCCGAGGTCGTTGTACGCCGTGTACAGGGCATTGGCCACTACTATCCCGGGGATCATCTGGCTGATCAGGATCGCGAAGAGCACGACGCCGGCGCCTCTGACCTTGAAACAGGCCAGTGCGTAGGCCCCGGGCGCCGCAATGGCCAGGCTGAACACCACGCTGCCGAGGGCCACCACCAGGCTGGTTCCGAGGTTCCGGCCCTGCTGGCTGATGGCCGTGGCGTAGCCGGTGAAGTCCGGGGCCAGGGGCAGCCATGAAGTCTGCAACGTGGTCCCGTTCGGCTGCAGGGAGGCGTTGACCATCCAGTAGACGGGGAAGAGCATGATGGCGAGGAACACCATGGCCAGGGCAGTGGTCCCCCACCGCCTGCTGCTGTCGGTCAACGGGGCGGGTCTCCTTGGCCCGGAGGTGTCCGGAACCGCAGTGTCCGGACGCGTATCGGTGGTCATGGGATTCCTCACTCGTCCACTGCGCGCCGGTTGACGCGGAGGTACAGAACCGCGAATACCAGCGAGATCAGCACCAGGATGTTGCCCATCGCGGCACCCTCGCCGAACTTGAAGTTCAGGAAGGACAGGGCGTACGACTGGGTGGCGATGGTCTGCGTCGAGTTGGCGGGTCCGCCGTTGGTGAGGCCCAGGATGATATCCAGGACCTTCAGGGTGTAAACGACTCCAAGCACCAGCACCACGCTGACCACCGGCCGCAGCATGGGCCAGGTGACGTGGCGGAAAGCCCGCCACCCTGTGGCACCGTCCAGCGACGCCGCCTCATAGAGCTCGTCCGGGATGTCCTGCAGCCCGCCGTACAGGACGGTGACGTTGAACGGGATGCCGATCCAGATGTTGACCCCGACGACGGCGGCCAGGGCCAGCGACGTGCTGGTCAGCCACGGGATGCCGGTGCTGATGATCCCGAAGCTTTCCAGGAAATTGTTCAGCGCCCCGCTGTCCTTATCCAGGATCCAGCGCCACACGGCACTGGACACGATGAGCGGCAGCAGCCATGGCAGGAGCAGCAGGGAACGCAGGATTCCGTTGAGCGGGAACTTCCGTTTGAAGAACACCGCCAGGCCCAGGCCCAGGGCGAACTGCCCGGCGATCGAGCCCGTTGTGAAAAGGGCCGTGTTGATCAGCGAGGTGGAGAACAACGACGACGACAGGACGGTCACGTAGTTGGCAAACCCCACCCACGGGGCTTCCCCTGTGTAGAACGTTCCGGTGGTGTAGTCCTGGAAGCTCATCGCGACGTTCTTGACCACCGGGTAGCCGAAGAAGAGCGCGAGGTAGGCCACGGCAGGGGTGAGGAACAGCCACTGGTAGACCCGCTCCCGGCTCCGGTAGCCGGAACGGCGCGGCCCGCCGTCGTTCTTCGTTTCCGGCACCGCGAGGCGGAGCCTGGATTGGACAGCTGCTGACATCGGGACCGGCCCCTAGCCCTGCTGGGCTTGTTTGAGGGCATCCGCCGGGTTGGCCTTATCGGTCAGCGCGTTCTGGATTGCCGTGAAGATCTTGGTCGCCTGCGAAGGCCAGGCCTCGCCGAGCTGGCCGGTGCGGGCACGGGCCGTCTTGACCAGCTCCGTGAACGAGGAAAGCTTGGGGTTCTCCCCGGCGAACTGTGCCGCGAGGGTGGACTTGGACGGAATGGTGTTGCGGGCCTTCGCCATGGCCAGCTGGTTCACGTCACTGTTCATGCAGGCGACGATTTCCGCGGCCTTGGCCTGCTTGGCCTTGTTGCCTGTCTGCGGTACTGTCCAGACTTCGCCGCCCAGCGGGCCGACGGCGGTCTTGCTGGAATCCTTGACCGGGATGTTCACTACGCCGTAGTGAAGGGCGGTCTGTTTGTCCAGCGTCGGTATCTGCCATGGTCCGTTGACCATCATGGCCGCCTTGCCCGCCACGAACTGGTCCTTGACGTCTGCCTGTGTCCAGTTCAGGGCGGACGAGGATACGGATCCGCTCTTGACCAGGTCCGTCCAGAGTTGCAGCGCCTCGGTGGTTTCCGGCGTGGCGATGTTCTTCTCGTCGCCGCCGTTGGACCACATGAACGGCAGGAACTGCCAGGTGCCCTCATAGGTGGCGTTGGCGTCGAAGGCCAGTCCGTACTGGCCGCCGGACGTCAGTTTTGCCGCGGTTGCCTTGAGCTCATCCCAGGTCTTGGGCGCGGCCACTCCCGCCTGGCTGAACAGGTCTTTGTTGTAGAAGAGTGCGATGGTGTTCACCGTGGGCGCCAGGCCGTACACCTTGTCCTTGTACGTACCGGCGCTCAGGATTCCCTGGGGATAGTTCTCCGTGCTGATCTTGAAGTCGGTCAGCGGCGCCAGCGCCCCGGTGCCGGCAATCTGTTGGAGGTCCGGGTTGTCCAGCATCAGGACGTCGGGAAGGGTTTTCGAGGACGCCTGCTGCAGCACTTTGGCGATGAGGGATTTTCCGGGCACCGTTTCCCGCTTGATGGTGACCCCCGATTGGGTACCACAGGCCGCGAGGGTGTCACCGATGATCGTCTTGTCCGGTTCGTTGTTGTAGTAGTCGACCACCGAGAGCTCGGAAACCTGCCCGCTTGCGGCGGGACTGCCGGCCCCGCAGCCGGAGAGGATCAGGGGAAGCGCCGCGAGCGCCGTAACGGAGGCGGCTACGGCCTTGGTTGTGGTTTTGGTTTTGGTGAAAGCTGACTTCATTATCAGGTCCTTTGTGCTGGAACCGCGGCGGCTTCGCCCCGGTCTTTCGATTGGTTGTCATACATGCGTGGTCATACGTGGGCTGCTGTCATACGTGGGTTGCTGTCATACGGCGTTCGTCGATGCGTATCGACGAAGCTTATTGCCGGGCGACTTCAGGACTGGGGTGGGCCGGGAGCCGTGCGGCCGCTAGTGGGTGGACTGGGCCGAGGGAACAGGAGGCTTGGCTGTGCCGTGCCGGTGGATCACCAGCGGTGGAATGAGTTCGAGCAGTCCCCCCGGGTCAGGGTTCTCTGCCTGCATCAGGCTGAAAAGGATCTCCACGGCCCGCCTCGAAACCACTCGAGGCTGGATGTCCAGGACTGTGGATTCCTGAAGTTCGATCAGGGCCTCGGGAGTTGGCCCCATCCCAATGACCGTGGCATCTCTTCCGGGTTCCAGGCCACGCTCGCGGAGGATGCGGGGAAGGAGTTCCAGAACTGTCATGTCAGGGGAAACGAAGGCAGGCTTTCCGTCCGCATCGGCAATGCAAGCGTCGACGGCGGCTTCGATGCTATCGCGGTCGGAGGTGGCCGGGACGTGCCGCAGCGACACCTGCAGCCTTTGTGCGGCACCGTAGGCCCCACTGAGGAACCTGTCCACGTAGTTCAGCCTGCTGCCGACCAGCCTGGGGCGCCAGCCGATGATGACACCGCTGGTATGGCCTGCGGCCGCCATCTCTTCGACGCACATTTCGCCGGCCCGGGCGAAGTCCGCATCAATGCAGTTCAGGCCGGCCGAATCATTGGGGATACCGATGAAGACCACTGGAACGCGCAGATTCCGTACTACCGGAATCCGCTCGTCCTCCGCTTCAACCTGCATCAGGATCAATCCGTCACAGAGCTGCTGCCCGACAACCCGCTCCAGGCCCTGGCAGCCTTCCTCGTCCGTAACCAGCAGGACGTCATGGTCGTGGCGCCGTGCCGTTGCCGCGATGACGGCGATGAATTCCATCAGGGAACCCAGGTGCGCTTCGGGCGTAATCGGGATAACCAGCCCGATGACCTGGGACTTGCGGCTGGCCAGGGCGCGGGCTCCGGCGTTCGGGCGGTACGTCAGCTGTTCGATGGCAGCTTCGACGCGCAGTCGCGTCTTCTCGGAGATGGGCCGTTTGCCGCTCATGACGTAGGACACCGTGCTCTGGGAGACGCCGGCCGCGGCCGCCACATCCTTGCTCGTTGGCACGGGGGCACCTTTCGTCATGGTGGGCGTCGTCGGCCTTCGCCGATTATCGTTCGCCGGGCTGAATATAGCTCTGGCCGAATATGGGTCTGGCCGATTAGCATCGATGCGTATCGTCGATGCGTATCGAGGAACATTGTGGCACGCATCTCAGCGAATGCGCAAGGGTCTGGTCGGGATTGCCTGTGTGAGTAACCGGCATGCAGGTGTCACAGCACCCGGGCAGCGGCACCCCGAGGGCAATTCCAGCTCCGCGCACTCCGCCCGCCGCTACTGTGGACCTTCGGCGTCGGGGTCGGAAGCATCAGGCGTTGGGTTACGGGGCCAAACGGTAGCCCACGCCCCGGACCGTCTCCACCCAGCGGGGGGCCCGCGAACTGTCACCAAGGCGCTTGCGAAGGTTCCCCAGGTGGACCTCGACGGCGCGCTCCTCGCCAGTGCTGACATAGGAGCCGGTGTTGTACGGTTCATTGCGCAGCCGGCGGACCAGCTCAGCTTTCGTCTGGACCACCCGCCCGTTTTCCATCAAGACCAACAGCAAGTCGAACTGGGTCCGGGTCAGGTCCACGGGCTCCCCGTTGATAGCCGCGGCCCGGGACCCCTCGTGAAGCGTCAGGCCCTTGTGTTCGAAGTCGCAGCGGACAATGGTTCCCCTGGATCCGAACGGTGATTCCTCTGTTGATGATTCCGCCGGAGATGGGGACGGCGGCGCGGCAGCGGCCAGGGCGCCGGTCCGTGACTCGCGGTATGTTCCCGGGATGGCGCCCGGTGGCAGCGCCCCCTGATTGAGAGAACGGGGACGCCGGAGCATTGCAGCGATCCTGGCACGCAGTTCGCGGGGACGGAACGGCTTGGTGAGGTAATCGTCTGCGCCAGCCTCGAATCCCATCAGGGCGTCCGCTTCCTCGGCTCTCCCCGTGACAATGATGAGGTAGGCATCGCTGAAAGTGCGGATCCGCCGGGACGCTTCGATCCCGTCGAAGTCAGGCAGTCCGACGTCCATGGTGACGATGACGGGGTTGTGCTCCCTAACGGCCTCCACGCCCTCAAAACCTGAGGTGGTTGCGTGCACGGCAAACCCGGAATGCACAAGCACCTGCGTCAGCGATGCCCTGATGTCGTCGTCGTCCTCCACGACGACCGCTGTGCCGCGGTCTACCATCTGCCCGTTCCCCCGTTGTGTGTTTGTTTCCGCGGCCGTTCCCTGGGCCGCGGATTACGACTTGACCTGGCTGGTTCCCGGCCAATTTCTGCATTTGTCCTGATCGACACCGGGGGTCCGCCTCGGCGGACCACATATTTGGTGTTCTTTGCGTTCGTGCCTGCCGCACGAATTCAATTCTTCAATTCACTGGGATTCCCTTCTGACTGAGCCTACACATTCGTATGCCGTCGTTTGTCAAATTGCTGTTAATTTGAGTTAGTCTTGAGATTGCGCAAACATTGCGTATTTCTTGAGTTCTTCTTGCAGGAAAATAACCACACGGGCTCTATTGCTTGTGGGTCGGATGTGACTGATGATCAAGTTGTGCTCAATGGGGCGCAAAGCTGCTCACTGGGAGCACCACATAGGGGGCATTACATGGCTTCTTCTCGGTTTTTCGTTTTACATCCGGCCCGCTCTAAGAGACCACTCGCCATGCTCGCTGTCGCCGCCTTGACGATGCTGGCGGGCGTTCCGGCCGCGCAGGCCGCAGACACCACCCCGATGAATCCAAACCCTGGCCCGGCAGGAAATTTTGCCTGGAAGGGTTTCAACTGGGAAAAGCGCTTCTGGGGCGGGGCTCCCCAATACAACAAGGCGTTCGACGCCGCCAACGTCAGCAGTCCTGACACGAACGGCTACGTCACCATGAAGCTGAGCAACCCCACGGGCCAGGCACCTGTGGGCGCGGAGTTCCAGTCCACCCGGCAGGGTTTCGGTTACGGAACCTACAGCACCACGGTGGCCAAGAACCTCAGCCTTTTGCAGAAGGAAGTGGTCTGGGGATGCCTCTTCACCTACGATCCCCTGGCTCAGCCCGGCTTCACCGAAATCGACCTGTGTGAGGCCTCGGCCTGGGGCGGAGGCGCGAGCTACGGCGAGTCCTGGCCCGTTACCCAGGGCCACGGTTACTGGTTCGATGCCAGCAAACCCCCCGGACAGGGCAATAACACCGTTGTTTTCGATGTAACCGCCAGCCCTGTAACCACGCACCGTATGGTCTGGGAACCGGGCAAGCTGACATTTGAAACGTACGCCGGAGAGGGTTTCGTTGGCACCCTCCTGAAGCGCACTGTCCTTGAAGGGCCGACCGTTCCGGTGCCGGCCAAGGAGCAAATCCACTTCAACCTCTGGGTCACGGGTGGAGGCGGCGGGGATCCCGCCCATGTGAAGCCCGAGAGTGTGGTGATCCGTGACTTCTCCTTCACTGCCGCAGCATCGGTACAGTCGGTGGCTCCGGCGGCCGTGGCGCCGGCGCCCGCGATCCAGCTCACCGCGGGCAACGTCAAGGCGAAGGGCATGAACACCACCACCCTGAAATGGTCGGGAGCCACCGGAACATACGTCACGCTCTGGATTAACGGCGCGCAAAAGTCCGTTCCGAACAGCGGCAGCTTCGTGACCACATTCAAGGGATCGGCCACGAACTCCTACAAGGTGTGTGACACCGGGGGTTGCTCCAACACGGTCAAACTGGTGACCTAGCCAGGCGCCAGGGAACAGCAAAACGCAGGGCTTCCAACCGGCTGCCCTGCATTTTGCTGATGCCAGGGGTGAAGCCCCCGGTTTTTTGCGGCCTAAGACTTTCCGCCACGCACAGGTATGATCCGCTTGACGGCCATGCCGAGGGCCAGAAGGGCAAAGGCCGCCATGGCCACCCAGAACAGGTCTCCCGCCCCGGTCATGGCAAGCGTTCCTGAACCGATTCCGGCGGCAGCAGGAGCTGCAGGGTTGTCATACATATTTGTTACCAGGCTTTCTTGTTGTTAAGGGCAGCATCTGCGTACGCCTTCGCGTGGACCACCTGCAGAAAGAGGTCGATCACCACTTCGTACATGGTGGCGGCGGCGAGCATGTATCTCCATCCCCGCAGCCGCACCGTCACCACTCGTTCGATCACGAAGACACCGGTCACGGCAAGCCAGAACGGCTGGATATGCAGCCCTGCCCCCGTGCCCAGTGCAATCGCCAGCGTGCTGAAATAGGCCAGCGTTACGAGCACACCGAGAATGGCGAGGACCTGCCTGCCCCAGTAGGGGCGGGTGACCCTCGTCCAGCCGTACTGCACGCAATTCTCGACGGCGCCGCGCTTCCACCGGAGGCGCTGGGCCCAAAGTTCGCGCCAGGTCGGCATGACTTCGGTGACCAAGGTGCAATCGGCCGGAGACTTGATCCGGTACCGCAGCGTAAGCAGGGCGAAAGAAAGTTCGTTGTCCTCGGTCAGCACCGAGGTGTCATATACCCCTCCGCGCCCGTTGCCGGGGGGCAGGGACCCGTCCAGCCTGGCGGCGGTGACATCCCGGAGCGTCCGCGCCCTGAACAGTGCGGCAGTACCCGTCACCACGAGGCACTTCCCCTGAAGCCGCTTCACGTCGCGCGCATACCTCGCGTACTCGTTGCGCTGCAGGTGCCCGACGAAGCCTCCGCCGCGCCCCCCACGAAATACGCCACCCACGGCACCCAGCCGCGAGTCGGCCCGCAGATGCGTCATGGCACGCTCAAGGAAATCCCGGGAAAGCTGGGAATCTGCGTCCTGGATAAGGAACAGGTCTTCGGGCCCTGCCCCCGGCAGGAGTCCGGTGAGGGCAAAATTCAGTGCCCCCGCCTTCTTGTCCGCGTTTCCCGCTGTGCGGATGACCTCGGCACCCTCGGTCAACGCAATCAGCTCGGTGGCGTCCGTGCAATTGTCGGCAACAACAATCACCCTGTCCGGCGGACAGGTCTGGGTCTTGAGGGAATTCAGCGTTTCGCGTATGCCGGCGGCCTCATTGTGGGCTGGAATAAGGACAGTTATCACCGGAGTATTTCGTCACGTTTTATTCCGCTGCAGCCCGTTAAATTGCCGCCCGCTAAATTCGGCCCGCACGCGCGGTTTATCGCGCGCCATAGTGATGTGTTGCTCATTGATTTCCTAGTCCCCGCCGGAATTTTCCACGATACATTGACTTCGAGTGTTCCAAGTGGAACGCAATTCATCAGCAGAGAAATGGAAGTAAACCTACAAGCTTTGGTAAAGAACAGCGCAAGCATACTTGGCGTCAAAGGGCGGAGCCCTGAGCTCGCCACCGGACAAGTCTGAGCAGCCGCCGAACTACTGATCGGCATTCACGGAATTTTTGATCCGATCTTGAGGCAACCCTTCGCAGCCCATGCGGTTGGCGGTCCACGCTTGAACCATAAGAGCACCAGCTCCGGGGAAGCAGGAAGTCATGGGGAACAAAACAGCTCTGGATGAAGTAGTCGTTACGGGAGGCCTGATCACGGATCACCATCCGCTCGACTTCCACAGCTTGGGGCTGGCCGGCTGCATTGCCCGGCTTACGCTGCCCCTTCGTCAGCAAGGGACCGCAGTCCACTGGGATACTCCACACTGGGGCATCGAGATTCCGGCGCACTGCGCGTTCCTGCTTTACCAATCGGCACGGGAAGCGTTGAGCAATGCGCTCAAATACTCGGACGCCGCCAACCTGACCGTCCAGCTCGCGGCAGTGGACCACGGGATTCGCCTGGTAGTGTCCGACGACGGCACCGGCTTTGACAGCCAGCTCGCCGTCATCGGCCGGCACCACGGGTACGGGCTCCGCCTCATGTCGGTAGCCGTCCACGAGGCTGGCGGTTCAGTCGACATCTGCTCGACCCCCGGGTGCGGCACCACCGTGACAGTCACCCTGCCGCTTGACTAGCCTGCCGGGACTGCCAGGCGCATAAGTTGAGCCGTCGGGCAGGGAACCAGTTGATCTTGTCCATGACGGAACGTGGTCACGCGGACGCGGTTGGGCGGCTAACAGCCGCAGTTCTTGACAGCCCGGAAATGCAGGGGCTGAATGATGGATAGGGGCATGGTCCATGGCCCGATCGGCAGCACAGGAGCGGCAGTCATGAGTGAGAAGTTGATAGCGGCACAGCGGATCCACAGCGAAGCCCCGGCTGAAGGCGATATAGACGCCGACCCCACCGACATCAGAATGCATTCCCAGGACCCTGCTGAGGGCGCGGACACGGAGCCTGAGCCGGACAAGTAGTCCAGCCACAGCCCGTCCCGGTACCACCACGGAGTTTTCATCCGGGTAGGCCGACATAAACGCCTCCAAGCTCCCGATATCCGGACGAAAACCCGATGTTCGTGTGGCATGACAAGCCTTGGGCTCGGACCGGATGAAATATATCCGCGCAGCCTGCTGTTGGCCCGGACATGACAACAACTATTGGCATCATCGGTGCAGGTCACATTGGAAGCCAGGTAGCCCGGAAGGCCATCCAGCTTGGCTATGACGTGGTCATCAGCAACTCCCGCGGCCCGGAGACCCTCACGGAACTTGTGGCGGAACTGGGTCCCAAGGCCCGTGCGGCGACGCCCGCGGAAGCAGCGGCGGCAGCGGATTTCGCCGTCGTCGCCGTTCCGCTCAGGAACTACGCGGACGTCCCGGTGGAGCTTCTGGCCGGCAAGATCGTCATCGACGCCAACAACTACTACTGGGAACGGGACGGACATTTCCCCGCCCTGGACAATGGGGAGGCCACCACGTCGGGGCTCTTGCAGGAACACCTGCCGGAGTCGAAGGTGGCCAAAGGCTTCAACCACATCAGGGCCAACGAGATCACCTCAGACGGCACCCCTCCCGGGACGCCCGACCGCCGCGCCCTGGCCACGGCAAGTGACTACCCGGAGGCCGCCGAACTGGTGACCCGGCTGTACGACGAGTTCGGTTTCGACACCGTCAATATCGGTCAGCTCTCTGAAAGCTGGCGCGCAGAGCGGGACCGGCCAGCCTACGTCATCCGCCAGAACGATGCTGAACTGAAGGAAAACCTGGCCAAAGCACCGCGGACTATCTGAGCGGGACTGTCCAGTGCCCTGAGGCGTCCGGTGGCCGGATCGGTTGAGCATCGCTCCGGCCACGGGACCTCATGTCCTGTCACCGGGCCCTAACTCCGGGCGGGGACCAGAACCACCTCGAACTGCGTGGCGGCCGGCTGGCCGAACTTCGCGTTCACTACGGCGAGGGTGTTGCCAAACAGGGCAGCCGTCGTCGGGACCTGGAAGTTGCTGCTTGTGATCACGCCTTCCACTTCACCGGACGAAAGGTCGCCGGACAGGTCGATGCGGCTGACCTGGTTGGAGAAGTTCTGGACAGCCCACAGCTGGCCCCCGCGAACCATGATTCCGTCGACATTGGGCACGCTCACGCCCTCAATGAGCGCACTCTGGCCGGTTTGCGGATTGACGGTGTAAACCACGCCATCCTTGGAGTGCGCCACGACAAGGACTTTGCCGCCTTTCGCCGCGGCAATGCCGTTGAACCCGAACTCGCCCGCGTTCACGGTGCTGCCGGCCGGCCCGCTCACCACCAGCTTCTCCACGGCACCCAGGCTTCCGGAGCGCCCCACAGGGACGAAGAACAGTTCAGGTGCCGAAGAGTTGGTAAACCAGGCACCGTCCTGGGTGAGGGTCACGTCATTGATGAAGCCGGCACCCAGGGTCAGGTCTGCAACAGGCTGACCCGTCGCCGTGTTGTACACATACGCATGGCCTGTGGCACCGCCGGCCACAAACAGGAGGTTGTCGCGGACGTCTGCTTTCATGCCGACGGCCGCCCGGGGTGCTGAACCAAAATCGGACACGTCGATAAAGAGTTTGGCCGTGCCCTCGCTGATGTCTCCCCGGTAAATATCCCCACGCGCCAGGTCACCTGCGTAGAAGGTGTCTCCTTTTCCTGCCGCGATCCCTTCCGCGGAGGTGGCGCCGTCGAGCACGATCACAGTGTCGCGGGCGGGCGGGGCTGCGGTTACCGGTGATGCCGGCAGGAGGAGGGCAAAAAGGGCGATGAGCCCGACGGCGGCACGGCGCCGTACTTTTTCTGAATGCTACACTTTTCCTGAATGCTGGGGTGTGGGGCGGATGATGCTTCCTTGGTTGGACTGATCCGCGCGGGGCAACAGCCGGCAACAATAGGCGGGACGCTCCGCACGATTGTCCTGTCAGTTTAGGCACCACTCAACGGGCTGAACAGAGCCCGCCGGCAGGCCGCACACCGGCCCTCTTTACAGGGTGGCCGGATCGGTATTGGCGCCGCAGAGGACCACCACCACACGTTCCCCCGGTTCAGGCACATAGGCCCCCGAAAGCAGGGCGGCGAAAGCTGCGGCGGCACCGTGTTCCACCGCCAGGCGGTACTCGTCCCAGAGCCGCGAGCGCGCCGCAACGATGTCGTCGTCGGAGACCAGGACGCTTTCGACGCCGGTGCGGACCGCCACGGCGAAGCCGATCTTGCCGATGCGCCGGGCCCCCAGGGAATCGGCGGCGACGCCGGACACGGGAACATCCAGAGGCGCGCCGGCCGCCAGTGCGGCGTGCAGTGTGGGCGCGGCTTCCGGCTCCACGGCCACCACCCTGGCCCGGCCCTCCAGAGCTGCGGCGATTCCGGCCATGAGCCCTCCGCCGCCCACAGCCACCAGCACGGTGTCCACGCCATCGAGCTGGTCCAGCAGCTCGGATCCGACCGTCCCGGCGCCGGCCGCGATCTCGGGCTGGTCGTAGGCGTGGCAGTACACGGCTCCCGTTTCGGCGGCGTAGGCCACCGCGGCGTTGTACGCGTCGGCGTACTCGGCGCCACCCTGGACCACAGTGGCGCCGATGGCTTCCAGCTTCCTGACCTTGACTGCTGGTGCCGAATCAGGCACGAAGACAGTCGCCGGAACACCAAGCTGGGCGGCAGCGTAGGCGTTGGCCAAGCCGGCGTTTCCACCGGAGGCAACCACCACCCCAACGTCCCGCCGCAGCTCACCGCGCTCCTGGCTCGCGAGGACGCGGTTAAGTGCGCCGCGGGCCTTGAACGTACCGGTGTGCTGCATGAACTCGCACTTGAACCACACCGGTCCCGGAAAGGTGCCGCGGTCCGCTTCCAGTATTGGCGTGCGCCTGCTCAGCCCGTCGATCCGAGCAGCGGCCTGGTCCACGTCGGCGCGGGTGATCATGGAGTGCTCCTGGGTTTGCGGTGGAAGGGCAGGAGAGGTGCCCGCCCTGACACTCCAGCCTAGCGAACTCCGGCAGCAGGGGCGGGAAGGGCTGCCGCTTCGCTCCCAGGTTCCTTGCCCGCTGTCGCGATGACCGCCGTCGTACTCTCAGGGACTGCATCTTCAGCGGGCTCCCCCTCGGGGAGGTCTCCCCGGAACGCGAGGAGCATGGCTTCGCGGTCGAACTGTCCTTCCCATTTGGCCACCACAAAGGTGGCCACGCAGTTGCCCAGCAGGTTCACCGACACCCGCATGGAGTCCATGAGGCGGTCGGCGCCCAGTAGCAGCGCAACACCGGCGACAGGGAAGATGCCCAGGGCACCGGCGGTCGCAGACAATGCGAGGAATGCGGATCCCGGAACCCCGGCCATGCCCTTGGAGGTGAGCATCAGGATCCCCAGCGCCGCAAGCTGCTGGCCCAGGTCCAGGTGATGTCCGAACGCCTGGGCCAGGAACAGAAGCGAGATCGACAGGTAAAGGGCAGCGCCGTCGAGGTTGAAGGAGTAGCCCGTCGGGACAACCAGGCCGGTGGTGGCCCGGGAACAACCAGCATTGGTCAGCTTGGTCATGATGCGCGGCAGCACGGATTCCGTGGACGCAGTGCCCAAAGCCAGAAGGAATTCCTCCCGTGAGTATTTGATGAACTGCCACAGCGGAACCCTGGGGTACACCCAGGCAACGACGAACAGCAGAGCGATGAAGATGATGGCGGCGCCATAGCAGGCCGCGATCAGAAGGGCGTAGGTGCCGAGGGAACCCAGGCCGTACTGCCCGATAATGAACGCCATGGCGCCGAACGCGCCAATCGGCGCCACGCGCATCACCCAGGCCATGATCTTGTAGAAGAGCTCCAGCACCGTCTCCAGCAGGCTGACCACGGGCATGCACCGCTCCCTGCCGACGACGACGATCGCTGCGCCGAAGAACACCGAGAAGCAGAGCACTTGCAGGAGGCTGTTGGCGGCGAAGGCGCCAACAACGCTGGTGGGGATGATGCCCAGCAGGAACTGACCCGCGTCCTGGGGAGGTGCGGTGCCCGTCTTGGCGTTGAGGGCGTCCTGCGAAAGCGTCGAAGGGTCAATGTTCAATCCCGCCCCGGGCTGGACGACATTGCCGACCAGCAGTCCGAACGCCAGCGCGAAGAGCGTTGCGCCGGTGAAGTAGAGCAACGCCTTGACGCCCACACGGCCCACTGCCTTGACGTCGCCGACGGCTGAGATCCCGGTAACGATCACCAGGAAGATCAGGGGCGCGATGATCATCTTGATCAGCTGGATGAACCCGTCGCCCAGGGGACGCAGGCTGGAACCGAGGTTCGGCCAGAGCTGGCCGATCCCTATTCCCAGGCACACAGCGACGAGGATCTGGAAGAACAGGGATCTGTAGAACGGTTTCTTCGTTCGGGCCGGAATGTGGGGCGCCGCGGCGACCGGGTCGGCCGGCGAGATGGCCGCAGAGACGGAGGAGAGGTTCATGGGCTGCCTATCAACGGTGGAACGGCAGGAGGCCGTTTCGGTCACAGGCAACACTAGTTACGCAGTGTTTCGCGGAGGATAAATCCGTTCTACGGAAATGTTTAACCGCAAAATGGAAAAGTAGCCCTGCTTGCGAAGAAAGCAGGGCGTGCTGCAGCCCGATGCGGGGCGCGGCCGCGGTCCGGGTTCCCGGGGCCGCGGGGCAGTGGTGTCGCGGCAGAAAGCGTTACGCGGGCTGCCGGCTACCTGGCGAGACCGCGTCCTTCAGCAGTCAAAGCGCCGGCCAACTCCGATGCTGTGGCGAGTTCCCACCGTTCGCCCTCCGCCTCGAAGCAGACCACGACGGACTGTTCCATCAACGCTGCAGCGTCCAAGGCAAGCAACAACGCATCCTCCAGGTGCCGGGCGTGCTCAAGCCGGTCCGCCAGGGTGCCCGGAAAATAGCTGTCATCGATCAGTACGTGGGATTTACCCTCCACGATGACTTTCAGCAAATATCCCTGGTCCTCGTGAACGGACCCGCGGGTGGATGCAATTTCCGTGACCATGTCGGCCCGGACCAGTCCTTGGTTGATAGTGCGTATCCATACCTCACCCATGAAACCTCCTGACGTTGTAGGCGCACTGAGCTGCATCAGATCAGCGCGTGCATCCCCCGGCTCCTGGGCCGCCCGAATGATGCCGTTCCCAGGAATTCGATGGCAACGAAAGGTTCGGTTCCCACAACCCACTCGTCGTGGCCGGGAGGAATAGCGTAGGTATCGTTGGCTCGGATCGTGGAGCGTACGCCGCCGGACGTTTCAACCTCCAGCGAGCCGGAGACGCAGAATCCGAGGTGGTTGTGCTCGCAGTACTCTGTCATTTCGGTGGGTTTGGCGGACTCGGACCATCGCCAGCCCGGTTCGAGGATGAGCCGCGCGACCGAATAGTCGTCCACGGTGACCAGATCAAACTCCGCCTTGTCCGGGCACCGTTTCTTGTCTGGGATGTCAAGGGACTTAACTGCCAAAGCTCTGATGAAATTTGCGGTCATTAGGACACTGCCTACGAGTCACGGAGCGGAACGCCTGGCGGCGAAACCAAGCGATGAAGTGCAGGTTACCGATGTGCGGCTTAGTAAAAGGGGAGACCATAAAGTTGTGGTGCCGTTGAGACACGGCGCACACGCATCCAGAAGATGGTGTATCTATAACCGTATCCCTCAGGTTGCCGAAGTCAATGGGCCCGCCCACGCACGCGGCCCCTCCTGCGGCAATGGTCGAAGGATGGCCAGGTCAGTGGCTGCGGACGAAGCGTTAACCCCGGGAACTATTCACACAACGTCGTCATTTTGAATGGCAGCAATGTCACCGCCGTCAGCCGGCGGCAGCGTCGTCCTCTTTGCCAGCCTCGTCCTTCTTGCCAGCGTCGTCCTCTTTGCCAGCCTCGTCCTTGGTGGGAGCGCCCTCGCCGGCGGCCGCGCCGGCGTCCTCCCCGGTGGCAGCGTCTTCCTCGGGGTGCGAGTGGACATGCGGGGGTTCTTTGTGGCGCGCTTCCTCCAGATGATGCTCCAGCTTCTCTTCCGCATCCCGGCGGCGTTGACCTACGGTACGCATTTGCTGTGTTGTGGGTGAGCTGGTGAAACCATCCTGGGGGCGGCCTTGCTCGTACGGATTCTCATCCATTTTTTCGCTCATACTGGCATCGTCCCACCAGACGCCGTCAGCAGGAAGGGGCTGCCGGTGGCGGTTTGTGACCTCCGGCCGCCGGGGCCCAAGACAGGCTCCTTCCCTCGACGTCGTGCATGAATTCACGGCCCGTACCCGCGGATGCAGGCTCCGGGACGTCTACGCTTTGACTGAGTGAGCACGCTGGCGCTGACTGCCGGCACCAAGGAGGACCTCCATGACTGAATCACCCTTCGACCTGGTCATCCGGGGCCGGCACATCCTGACCCCGGACGGCCTTGCGGCCTGCGAAGTCGGCGTCCGCGGCGGCAGGATCGTCGCCATCGAGCCGCTTGGCGGCGGGCTTTCCGGCAACGAGGTCATTGAACTCGCCGACGACGAGACCCTCATCCCCGGGCTGGTGGACACCCACGTCCACGTCAATGAGCCCGGGCGCACCGAATGGGAAGGCTTCGCATCCGCTACCCGGGCCGCTGCAGCCGGCGGCGTGACCACCATCATCGACATGCCGCTCAACAGCATCCCGCCGACTACCACCATGGAAGGCCTCAAGCTCAAGCGCGAGGCGGCCGGGGACCAGGCCTTCGTGGACGTCGGCTTCTGGGGCGGCGCCGTGCCAGGCAACAGGGCGGACCTCCGCCCGCTGCACGACGAAGGCGTATTCGGCTTCAAATGTTTCCTGCTGCCGTCCGGCGTCGATGAGTTCCCCCACCTGGACGCCGACGAGATGGAGGAGGACATGGCCGAACTGACGTCCTTCGATTCGCTCATGATCGTCCATGCTGAGGACTCCCAGGCGATCGACCACGCACCCCGTCCCGGCGGTGGCCGCTACTCCGCCTTCCTGGCCTCCCGCCCCCGCGGTGCCGAGAACAAGGCCGTCGCCGAAGTCATCGAGCGGGCCCGCCGGACCGGTGCGCGCGCGCACATCCTGCACCTCTCGTCGTCGGACGCGCTGCCCATGATTGCCGCCGCAAAGCGCGACGGCGTCCGCCTCACCGTGGAGACGTGCCCGCACTACCTGACGCTCACTGCCGAGGAAATACCCGACGGCGCCACCGCCTATAAGTGCTGCCCGCCCATCCGTGAAGCGTCCAACCGCGAGCTGCTCTGGGAAGGCCTTCAAAACGGCACCATCGACTGCGTCGTCTCGGACCACTCCCCGTCAACGCTGGACCTGAAGGACCTGGAGAACGGCGACTTTGCCGTGGCGTGGGGTGGCGTCTCGTCCCTTCAGCTGGGCCTGCCCCTGGTCTGGACCGAAGCACGCCGCCGCGGCATCCCGCTGGAACAGGTGGTCAGCTGGATGGCAGGGAAGCCCGCCGCCCTGGTCCGGCTGCAGCACAAGGGCCAGCTGGCGCCGGGCCACGACGCTGATTTCTCCGTGTTTGCCCCGGACGAGGCCTTCGTGGTGGATGTGTCCAGGCTCAAGCACAAGAACGCCATTACCCCCTACGACGGCAAGGCCCTCTCCGGCGTGGTCCGCCGAACGTTCCTGCGCGGCAACGTGGTAGACGGCCAGATCCCCACCGGCAAACTGCTCCGCCGCGGTGCTTCCTGAGAGCACAGGCCGCCCGTGCCGCCGTCCGTGGCGGAATACAGCATATGACGCCGGAGTTGTCCCTTACGTGGGCAGCCGCTTCAATTGTTGTTTGCCTTTAAACTCCCAGAGTCTCCCGAAGGAATACCATGAGCCCCCAACTGATCACCAAACTTCAGCCCGGAACCCAGGCCCCTGATTTCACCCTGCCGGACGCCGAAGGAAACAGGACCTCCCTGGCCGACTACCGCGGCAAGAACGTCATTGTGTACTTCTACCCGAAGGCCGCCACCCCCGGCTGCACCACCGAGGCGTGCGACTTCCGGGACAACCTGGCATCCCTGCAGGGCAAGGGGTTCGAGGTGCTGGGAATTTCCCCTGACGCCCCGGAAGAACTGGCTCACTTCACCGGGGACTTTGACCTGACCTTCCCGCTGCTCTCCGACGAAGACCACTCGGTGGCGCTGGCCTACGGCGCCTGGGGCGAGAAGCTGGTCAACGGCGAGATCACCGAGGGCATCGTCCGCTCCACGGTGGTCCTGGACCCCGAAGGCAAAGTCACGCTGGCCCAGTACCAGGTCAAGGCGCAGGGGCATGTCTCCGCGCTGAGGGAAACCCTGGGCGTCTAGCACTTCCCGGAGGGCGCAATGGGCATTGAGGTTCGTCCGGCGACGGTGTTCGAGGACGTGAAGACGATGGTCGGCCCCAAACGGCCCGATGCCACCGTTTGCTGGTGCCTGAGCTACCGCATCCCGTCAAAGCAGAACCTGGCATTGCGGGGGACCGCCCGCGGAGAGTTGGTCAGGCAGTTGGTGGGACAGGATCCGCCGCCCGGAGTCCTCGCCTACGACGGCGACGATGTGGTGGGCTGGGCGGCAGTCCATCCGCGGGCGGACAGCAGCTTCGCCCGCAACCGCAAGATTCCGCATGTGGATGACCTTGAGGTGTGGTCACTGTGGTGCATTCGCGTCCGGCCAGGGCATCGCGGCAAGGGAATCTCCCACCGCCTGCTGGAAGGTGCCGTCGCCATGGCGCGCCAGTACGGGGCACCTGCCATCGAGGGCTACCCCCTTGACAACCGCGGCGAAAAGGTTGACCTCACCATGGCCTACGTGGGCACCCGCGGACTCTTCGAACGGGCCGGGTTCACCAAGGCAGCCGACACAGACTCGGTGCTCAACGGTTTCCCGCGCGTCCTCATGCGCCTGGACCTGCGCGGCTAGCCGGTTCCGGCTACTTCTTCCACCGCTTCGGCCAGTCTTTGTTCATCAGCCAGAGGGCCAGGAGAAGCGCATCCATGGTCATGAGGCCGGCAAGTAGGTACGCCCACCCGAGAAGCATGGCCAGCTCACCTTCTTCAGGAGCACCGTCATGACGGCAATCTCCTGACTTGGTATCCCCCCAGCCACTCGATTGCTCCCAGTGTGGCACGGAAAGTGCCAGTAGGGAATCGGGTCAGCATGGCACAGTGCGCCGTTACCTCAGGTGCGCCACCAGACGGTTGTGCACCCTGGTTTCACGGTTCAGCAGACGCGTGAGCCTTTCCACCTTTTCGGACATCTCGACGCCGACCGCCAGCCTGTCACCGGGCCAACTGGACGCCTCCCAGGAGTCCCCCAGGGCTTTGGCGAGCGACCGGGAAAGGGAGCGCAGCTTCCATTCGTGCTTCAGCCAGAGCAGTGCGCCCTTTTCATACTTGGGCAGGTTCCCGATCAATTCGGCCAGCCGGGGCACAACGGCCGGCCGATTCCGGCGAACTCGAGTTTTCTCCATCTGACCCTGCACCGTCCCCGACCATCCCTTATTCCAGCAGACTAAATCTTCAATGTTGCATCTGATTCGAGTGTTCCGAACGTTCCTCAATATCGAATCAAGGCAATCCAAGGATTCGGGCAATAAAGGCGCCGGCTGTCGGTGGAGAGGGGCTGCGCGCCGAAGTTGACCTTTTTAACTGACGCAGTCGGACCTATGACAATGATCTGCAAGCCTTAATACGGTAGAAGTAGAGCTATGCTCTCCAACACCGAAACGCGTCGAGCCGTAGTTATCGAGGACGATGTCGATATCCGGGGTCTGCTGATACATGTCCTGACCAGGCAGGGCTTCGAGGTCACCTACGCCGCCGCAGGCCTTCCGGGAGTTGAAGAAGTGCGCCGTGCCAGGCCGGACCTCGTCACCCTTGACCTCAACCTCCCCGACCTTGACGGCCTTGAGGTGTGCAAACTGCTCAGGGAATTCTCGGACGCGTTCATTGTGATGCTCACGGCGCGCGCCGACGAACTGGACAAACTCACGGGACTGGACAATGGCGCCGATGACTACATCAGCAAGCCGTTCAGCCCGAAGGAACTGCAGTCAAGGATCAATGCCCTCTTCCGTCGGCGCCAGTCACCGGCAGTGGACACCGCCGCCGTCAAGGAACTGGAGCGCGCGACAGAGGTGCAACAAAGCCTCCTGCCCAAAGAAGACGTCCGGGTGGACGGCTACGACGTGGCCGGCGCCTTCCGCCCGTCACGCAACGTGGGCGGCGACTTCTACGACTGGTATCCGAGCCCCGACGGCCTCCACCTGACTTTCGCCGATGCCATGGGCAAGGGCATGGGCGCAGCCCTCATCGCCGCCACCGTGCGCGCGGTGATGCGCTCCACAAGCCGCCGCCAGGACCTGGAGGGAGCATTCGCTGCGGCCAGCACGGCCATCGCCGCAGACCTGGACTCATCCAACTCCTTCGTCACCCTTTTCCACGCCCGCCTTGACGCCGCTTCCGGGACCGTGGACTACGTCGACGCCGGCCACGGGCTGGCCCTGCACGTGCACGACGGGGGGACGGCCCGGCGCCTCCCCTCGGGCGGCCCTCCCGTCGGTGCCTGGGCAGGGTCCGCCTGGCCGCAGTCCACACTCACCCTGGCGCACGGCGATTCGCTGGTGGTGGCGAGCGACGGTGTGCTGGACGTCTTTGACTCCGTGGAAGCCTTCACGGAGGCGGTACTGCAGGCCACTCGGGGACAGCAGTCCGCACAGTCCGCCAGCGACGCCATATTGTCCCTGGCGCCAGCGGACTCGGCCGAGGATGACGTCACCGCCGTGGTGGTGCGCCGGCTGCGGGGACAAACGCCGGGACAAGAACGGGCATGACCCGCTTCTGGACCCGCCTGGTGGTGGTCCTGACCGCCATCCTTGGCCTGAACTACGTGGCCTGGCGCTGGACCGCATCGCTTAACTGGGACGCCTGGTGGATCTCCGTTCCCCTGGTCCTGGCAGAGACCTACAGCCTCATCGACGTCCTGCTGTTTGGCGTGACCGTCTGGAAACTGAAGCTGCGCAAGGGCGCGCCGGAAGCGCCCCGCGACGCCACTGTTGATGTCTTCATCACCACCTACAACGAGCCCCTGGACATGGTGATGACCACCGCCTTGGCCGCCCAGCGGATCCGCCACCCGCACAGCACGTGGATCCTGGACGACGGCGCACGGCCCGAGCTGAAAAGACTCGCCGAACAGCATGGCCTGGGCTACGTCACCCGCGGTGAGGACTGGACGGACCGGCCCAGGCATGCCAAAGCAGGCAACCTGAACAACGCCCTGATGGTCACCCACGGCGAGTTGCTGCTGATCCTGGACGCGGATCAGATTCCCGAGCCGGACATCCTGGAAAAAACCGTCGGCTACTTCAACAACCGCCGTGTGGCGCTGGTGCAGACTCCCCAGTACTTCAGCAATGTCCCGGCGGATGACCCCCTTGGCAGCCAGGCACCCCTGTTCTACGGACCTATCCAGCAGGGCAAGGACGGCTGGAACGCGGCCTTCTTCTGCGGTTCGAACGCGGTCCTGCGCCGCGAGGCCCTGATGCAACTGGGCCTGGTGGGGTACGTCAAGGAGACGGAGAAAAGCATCCGCCGGGCGCTGGCGGCCTCCCGGTCCGCCCTCCGGCAGGCCAGGAAATCGGCGGACCAGGAATCGCCGCTGGTGGCCCGGGTCCTGGACGAAGTGGAGGCCGCCACCGTCCAGGCCCAACGGCAGCTGGACGGCGGCGAACCGCTGAGTGAGATCACTTACCGGGTGCGGCGCCGCGTGGACCAGGCCGTCCAGGCATTGGTGCTGGCCGACGTGTCGGCGCTCCAGGCGGACCTTGAAGAAATCGCAGCCATGGAGCTGGCCCGTGTAGGCGAGGCCGGGGTCCCGGTGGTGGCCGACGATGCCGTGAAACGGATGTCGGCCCGGGACTGGTCCCCGCTGGGCGCCCTGGAATCGGTGCAGGCGGTCCTGGACGCACTGTCGGTGGAGCGCAACGACGAGGCCCAGCCGGTCATGCCGCTCGCTACCATCTCGGTGACCGAGGACATGGCCACCGCCATGCGGATGCATTCGATGGGCTGGGCAAGCGTCTACCACCACGAGATCCTCGCCTACGGCCTGGCCCCGGAGGATCTTAAGACAATGCTGACCCAGCGGCTCCGCTGGGCACAGGGAACCATCCAGGTGATGCTCCGGGAGAACCCGCTGGTCCAGCGTGGCCTCAAACTCGGCCAGCGCCTGATGTACTTCGCCACCATGTGGACCTACCTCAGCGGCTACGCAGCGGTCATCTACTTCGCGGCACCCATCATCTACCTGTTGCTGGGCATCCTGCCGGTGGTCAGCCTGAGCACCGACTTCTTCATCCGGTTCGTGCCCTTCATGGTCGTGAACCAGGCGCTTTTCGCCGTGGCCGGCCGCGGCATCAGTACCTGGCGCGGGCAGCAGTACAGCCTGGCCCTGTTTCCCACCTGGATCAAGGCCTGCTCGACGGCGGCCCGGAACGTCTGGTTCGGCCACCCGCTGGGATTCGCCGTCACCCCCAAGGCCCGCCAGAGCGGCGGCCCCTCCTGGAGCCTGATCCGTCCCCAGATCGTGGTGGCGGTCCTGTTGGTGGTTGCCGCCGCCGTCGGCCTTTTTCGCCTGGCCGCGGGACTGGCGGAGCCGCTTGGAACGCTGGTCAACGTCGCCTGGGTGATTTTTGACCTGGCCGTGATGAGCGTCCTGGTGCGGGCCGTTCGCTACAAAGGGTTCACCCCCCTTGTAGAGTCAGAGCCGGAAGAGAGGAAATCCGATGGAGTTTAGCTACGAAATCAAGGACTCGTACGCGGAGGTGAAGGCAAACGGGCGGCTGAACATGGTGTCGGCCCCGAAGCTGCGCGAGTTCGTCACGGACGTCATCGCCGGCGGCTCCAGCAGGATAGTGGTCAACCTGGAAAACACCGCCTTCATGGACTCCTCCGGCCTCGGCGCCCTCATCGGCTGCCTCAAGGCAGCGCGCCAGGCAGGCGGAGATCTGCGGATAGCGGCGGTCCAGCCGCAGGTGAAAATGGTGCTTGAGCTGACCAGCATGGACCGGGTGCTGACCTCCTACGCCTCCGCGGACGAGGCATTCAGCAATGACTGACGTCCTGGCCCGCCGGAGCTTCCGCGGACTGGCCGCACCTGAAGCCATCGAATCGGTCCACGACGAACTGGACGGCCTGTGGCAGGATGCGCCGTTCGTCCTGGACATGGACCAGATGACGTTCACGACGGCCGTGATCGAGGCCGCGTCCAATATCGTCCGGCATGCGGAACCGGCCCTGGCATTGCCTGTGGAGCTGGGCGTCGAAATCACCGTCCAGCCCTCGCTCCTCCGGGCCCGGGTCAGCGCCTTTCACGCCAAGCCTCCGTTCGGTCCGATGGAGCCCGGGATCACGGACGACGAGTCGGAGTCTGGCCGTGGCCTGGCGCTCATCCAGGCGCTGGTGACAACCGTGACATTCGAGCGCCAGGACGGCACCAACACCTGGGTCCTGACACGGTCCTCCCAGCCCTGACTGGCCGATCTTGAACGAGGAAGCAGCCAGCATGAAGCTTGCCGAATTCAACAGTTTGGACCCCGCGCGCGCCGGCGAGGTCCTGAAGCCCTGCGTCGATATCCCGCGCTGGGTGGAGGCCATCACAGCCGCCCGGCCTTTTCCGTCCAAAGCGGCACTGCTGGCCTTTGCCGCCAAAACCTCCCGGCCGTTCACGGCCGACGAGGTCGAGGCGGCCATGGCACACCATCCACGGATCGGCGAAAAGCCAACGTCCGGCACTGTCGAGGCCTCAATGTCCCGTTCGGAGCAGTCGGGCGTGGACCCTTCCGACGCCGGTGTCGGGCAGGCTATGGCCCAGGGGAACCGGGATTACGAGGAAAAGTTCGGAAGGGTGTTCCTGATCCGTGCCGCAGGTCGCACGGGGGCGGAAATCCTGGCTGCCCTCAACGAACGGCTCACCCACCCCTCTGCCGAAGAGGACGCCATCGTGGCCGGGCAGCTGCGCGAGATAGCCCTGCTGCGGCTTGAAGGAGTGATCGCCGAATGAACGTCCCGCACATCACCACCCATGTCCTGGACACCGGTGCCGGGCGCCCGGCGGCGGAGGTCGCCGTCGTGCTCTACCAGAACGACGGCGGCAGCTGGCGTGAACTGGCCCGCACCGCCACCGACTCCGACGGCCGCGCCAAGGACCTGGGCCCCGAACGGCTTGCTCCGGGACGCTACCGGCTCAACTTCGGCACCGGCGACTACTACGCCGGCGTGGGGACAGCCACCTTCTTCCCGGAGGTCGACGTCGTCTTCGAGGTGACAGGCGACGAGCATTACCACGTGCCCCTGCTCCTGAGCCCGTTCGCCTACTCCACCTACCGCGGCAGCTAACCCCCTCGCCTGGGAGTTTCGGTCCACATATGGCGAGCTAATGGGCTGGCTTCGAACGGGTCATTATGTGGACAAAAACTCTGGACAAGTAGGCTGGATAGCATGTCTTTTGAAGAAACCCCCGCCGAACGCCGCGAGGTCACCGTCCGCCGGGCACCCAGGTATGTGCCGTTCCTCGTCCTCGGCGCCCTGTTGGGTGCTGCCGCTGCCGCAGTGGTCTCCTACGGGCTTCCGGGCGACGAGAGCTACGACCGCGGCTCGGTGTTCGGGTTCTTCCTGGTGATGTTCGGCGCGGCAGGCGCGATTCTGGGCGCAGCGGTTGCCCTGCTCCTGGACAGGCTCAGCGTCAAGCGCCAGCGTCGGGCCATCGTGGAAGCCGTCCCCGACTCAGAGCCCGACGACGGCATCCAGCCCTAGTCGCAGTCGCCGGCGCAGTCACAAAGGCGGGCGCGGAAAAGTGTTACCCCATCTCGTGAGATAATCGACCAGTGGCACGCGGCGATGGAAAACTTTCTCATGATCTTCTCCCTGGCGAAAAAGGCCCTCAGGACGCTTGCGGCGTTTTCGGGGTCTGGGCACCAGGTGAAGAAGTAGCAAAACTCACCTACTACGGGCTGTATGCATTGCAGCACCGCGGTCAGGAGTCGGCTGGTATTGCCACCAGCGACGGCAAGCGGATCAACGTGTACAAGGACATGGGAATCGTCTCCCAGGTCTTCGACGAGACCACTTTGAACACCCTGACCGGGCACCTGGCGGTGGGGCACTGCCGCTACTCCACCACCGGAGCCAGCCACTGGGCCAACGCCCAGCCCACCCTCGGTGCCACGAGCACCGGCACTGTGGCCCTGGCGCACAACGGCAACCTGACCAACACGGCCGAACTCAATGCCATGATCCTGGAACGCAACGGCGGCCAGCTCAGCGGCGAAATGAAGCAAGGCAACACCTCGGACACCGCACTGGTCACGGCATTGCTGGAAGGCGAGGAGGGCAAGTCCCTCGAACAGACCGCCATCGAGCTGCTGCCTAAAATCAAGGGCGGCTTCTGCTTCGTCTTCATGGACGAGGGCACCCTCTATGCGGCACGCGACACTTACGGTATCCGCCCCCTCGTCCTCGGCCGGCTGGAACGCGGCTGGGTGGTCGCCTCGGAGCAATCCGCCCTGGCCACTGTGGGCGCCAGCTTTATCCGCGAAATCGAACCGGGCGAATTCATCGCCATCGACGAGGACGGCGTGCGCTCGAAGCGCTTCGCGGAGCCGACGCCGGCCGGTTGCGTTTTCGAGTACGTCTACCTCGCCCGGCCGGATGCCGCCATCGCGGGCCGCTCCGTCTATGAGTCCCGGGTAGAAATGGGCCGCCAGTTGGCCCGCGAAAACACCCAGGAAGCGGACATCGTCATCCCGGTCCCGGAATCGGGCACGCCCGCCGCCGTCGGCTACGCCGAGGAATCCGGGATTCCCTTCGCGCACGGCTTCGTTAAGAACTCCTACGTGGGCCGCACGTTCATCCAGCCCTCGCAGACGCTCCGCCAGCTGGGCATCCGGCTCAAGCTGAACGCCCTGGAATCCGTGATCCGCGGCAAACGCGTGGTGGTGGTGGACGACTCAATCGTCCGCGGCAATACCCAGCGGGCCATCGTGCGGATGCTCCGCGAAGCCGGCGCCGCGAGCGTCCACATCAAGATCTCCTCCCCGCCCGTCAAATGGCCGTGCTTTTACGGCATCGACTTCGCTTCCCGGGCGGAACTGATCGCCAACGGCGCCACCATCGACGAGATCACCTTGGCCATCGGCGCCGATTCGCTCGCCTATATTTCCGAAGACGGCATGATCGACGCCACCCGGCAGCCGCGCGAACGCCTCTGCACCGCCTGTTTCACGGGCAAGTACCCCATCGAGCTGCCGGCCTCCGACAAGCTGGGCAAGAACCTGCTGGAACGCACGGACCTTGGCGGCCTGGCACCGTCGCCCTCGGCCCTGCCCGGTGAAACCGCGGCCTTGGCTGAGTCCTCCATCGGCGCCGACGAGGACCCGGCAGATAAGGCGGGCGCCACCGGCTGCGATCCAGGACCGGACGCAGAGTTCGAGAACCTGCTGACCGAAGCCGACCTTGTGCCAGACGTTCATCTGGACGCCGCCACCACCGGCGCTGACAAGAAAGAGTCCGTATGACTTCCGCAACCCCTGCCGCCGGCAACACTTCACCCAAGGCCGGCGGCATCACGTATGCCTCGGCCGGTGTTGACGTTGAAGCCGGTGACCGCGCCGTTGAACTGATGAAGGACGCCGTCAAGGCCACCCACAACTCCTCCGTGATCGGTGGCGTCGGCGGGTTCGCCGGCCTGTACGACGTCTCCCGGCTCCTGACCTACAAGAAGCCGCTGCTGGCCACGTCCACCGACGGCGTAGGCACCAAGGTTGCCATCGCACAGGCCATGGACATCCACGACACCATCGGTTTCGACCTGGTGGGCATGGTTGTTGACGACATCGTGGTGGTCGGCGCAGAGCCGCTGTACATGACCGACTACATTGCGTGCGGCAAAGTTGTTCCCGAGCGCATCGCCGACATCGTCCGCGGCATCGCCGCGGCCTGCTCGGTTGCCGGCACTGCCCTCGTTGGCGGCGAAACGGCAGAACACCCCGGGCTGCTGGGCGAACACGAATACGACGTCGCCGGCGCCGCCACCGGAGTTGTCGAAGCAGACGCACTGCTTGGCCCGGACCGGGTCCGCGCAGGCGACGTGGTGATCGGCATGGCCTCCTCCGGCCTGCACTCGAACGGCTATTCCCTGGTCCGCCGCGTCATCAACCATGCCGGCTGGGCACTGGACCGCCAGGTCTCGGAACTCGGCAGGACCCTGGGCGAGGAACTCCTCGAGCCCACCCGCGTCTACGCCGCCGACTGCCTGGACCTGGCTCGCACCTTCCCGGTGAACGGCTCTGCGCCCGGCGGGAAAGCCGTCCACGGCTTCAGCCACGTGACGGGCGGCGGCCTCGCCGCCAACCTTGCCCGCGTGCTTCCCCAGGGCCTGGTGGCCACTGTGGACCGGGCCACCTGGGAGCTGCCAGCCATTTTCAAGCTGGTTTCCGAACTGGGCAACGTCCCGCTGGCGGACCTGGAGCGCACCCTCAACCTGGGTGTAGGCATGGTGGCCATCGTGTCCGCCGAGGCTGCGGACGCAGCTGTGGCCCGGCTCAACGACCGCGGCCTCCCCTCCTGGGTCATGGGGACGGTCACCTCGGATTCGGATTCCATCCTCAAGTCCGGCCCTGATTACATCCAGGGAGCCAAGGGCGTCGACGGCGGCGCTGTGCACCTGGTCAACGCCTACGCCTAGGCTCATCGCCTGATCCGCTTCAGACCCCATCGAGTGCTCCGTAAGCGGAGCACTCGATGTGGTTTAAGCGAAAAGGCCCGTTGCCTGAACCGGAATTCCGGTTCAGGCAACGGGCCTGATAACGAAGGTAAGCACCATGGAACAGGTGGTTCCAGGGTGCTGAAAATGAAGCGCCGTACTGAAGAACGTACTTCGGCGTCGGACGCAGCGTGCCTGACGGCTACACCGGCCTGCGACTACTAGCCGATCCGACGGGTATCAACCTCGTCGTCGTCTTCTTCCAAATCGTCCGCGTACTTATCCACATAAGCCGAATAGTCCGGTTCGACCGGGTCATTCGCGAAATGGCTCGTGGCACGACTTCCCGGACCCGTCAGCTCGCGCTGAAGTGCCGTGTAGTCAGTGTTCGGGGAGTAGTACTTGATATCCCGAGCCTGCTTGGTAGCTTTTGCCTTTTGACGGCCGCGCCCCATGGCGTGACCCCCTTTTGTACTTGGACCGGAGGTGGTCACCTTGGCTATCGGTGAGGCCCCGGAATGTTTGGTCAATTTGTCGTACACCTAGATTACATGCTTTCGGCGGCCGCTGCTCGCCAGCCAGGGCGCCGGACTGCATGTAGCCGGGCATTCCAAACGGCGGACCCCGGGGTTCCAGGCTTTTTTGTTCGGTAGAGTCACTTCAACAACTGCTGAAGCTGGCCCAACGGACCGGCCGCTCGATGCGGAGAGAACGCAGGAGGGTGCATCCCAGTGAACCACCAGGACACGCCGGACCGGCTGCCGGCCGAAGGCCCGGACGCCACCGGCCGTGGCCATCGGCCTGTCCCGCCCAGGCCCTCCTCACCACCAACGGCCGGCCTGCCTCAGGTACCGCCTGCGTCGCACGTGCCTGCACCGGCCGCCGAACCACCGTTTCCAGTTCTCCCTGCGGCCCGGAAGCCCGGCCCTCCTGCCCGCAAACCCAGCCGGACGGGACTGACCTTGCTCAAGGCCGCTTTTGCAGTGGTCCTGCTCGGCGTCGCGGGGTCCCTGGTGTGGCTCGCCATCTGGCTCAACTCCAACGGACAGCCCGCCGGATCCGGCGACAGCGTCTCCGGCGTGATGGAAACGTTGCCGTCTCCGTTGGCCACGCCGTTGCCGCTGCCCCGCGAGGGTGTGGCGCCCCCGGACTATCGGCTCGGGGACTGTTTCAAGGACTTTCAGCCGGAGGCTTTGAAGTCTACGATCGTGGCGTGCGATACCGGCCACTCAGCGCAGCTGGTGGCCATCTACCGCTATCCTGCCAATGACTCCTACCCCGGCGCGGAAGCACTCAAGGCGAAAGCGCTGGAAGCCTGCCGCGCCGCGAGGCTGGCTCCGCAGGCCGCCAATTACGCCCTGAACTTCCAACGGACCTACCCCAGCAGCACCAGCTGGGAATCCGGTGACCGGCGCGTGGACTGTTATGTCACCGCCGACGGCGGGAACGTCATCAACGCCGGCGTGTTGCCCTGAGAACATCCGCAGAGAACATTCGCTGAGGACGTTCGCCCAGAACATCCGCCGAGAAGGTGCGCTCCCCTGGCGGATCAGGGGCCCCTCCGGCGGACCAGGGGCCCCTCTGAGCACCTAGACTTTCCTCCGGACCACCAGGCCCGTGCCGGCGTCTGGCCCGGCCAGTGCCTCCAGACCCTCGACGGTGAGCTCGTCGACGTCGGCCGCCGTGTCCACCAGTACCGTGTCACCGTCCGCGATTTCCCCGGCGAGGATGGCTCTGGCCAGCCGGTCCCCAATTTCCCGCTGTACCAGCCGGCGCAGCGGGCGGGCACCGTAGGCGGGGTCGAACCCGGACATGGCCAGCCAAGCGCGGGCGCCGTCGGTCACCTCCAGCGACAGCCGCCGCTCGTGCAGCCTCCTGACCAGCTCGGCCACCTGCAGTTCCACGATCTGCGCCAGTTCGTCCACGGTCAGGGCATCGAAGAGCACCACCTCATCCAGGCGGTTCAGGAACTCCGGTTTGAAGGATGCATTGACGGTGGCCATCACCGCATTGCGCTTGGCCTGGGCGTCCAGGGTCTGGTCCACCAGGAAGTGGCTGCCCAGGTTTGAGGTCAGTACCAGGATCACGTTCCTGAAGTCCACGGTGCGGCCCTGGCCGTCGGTGAGGCGGCCGTCGTCGAGCACTTGCAGGAGGATGTCGAACACCTCCGGGTGGGCCTTCTCCACCTCATCCAGGAGGATCACCGAGTAGGGCCGGCGGCGGACGGCCTCTGTCAGTTGGCCGCCTTCCTCATAGCCGATGTAGCCGGGAGGCGCGCCCACAAGCCGGGCGACGGAGTGCTTCTCGCCGTACTCGGACATGTCGATCCGCACCATGGCGCGTTCGTCGTCGAACAGGAAATCCGCCAGGGCCTTGGCCAGTTCCGTCTTGCCCACCCCCGTGGGGCCCAGGAAAAGGAAGGAGCCCGTGGGTCGGTTGGGATCGCTGATCCCTGCGCGGGCGCGGCGTACGGCGTCAGAGACCGCGGCCACGGCCTTCGACTGGCCGATCAGCCGCTTCCCCAGCTCCTCCTCCATGTGCAGCAGCTTCTGGCTTTCACCCTGCAGCATGCGCCCTGCGGGGATTCCGGTCCAGGCTGAGATGACCTCGGCAATGTCATCCGCCGTCACCTGCTCGGCCACCATCTGCGTCGACCTGTCTGTCACGGCCTCTTCAGCCGCGGCGGCGGCGTTCAGCTCGCGCTCCAGGGCGGGGATCTCGCCGTACAGAACGCGGGAGGCCGTCTCCAGGTCGCCTTCGCGCTGGGCCTTGTCTGCGGCGGAGCGGAGCTCGTCCAGTTTTGCCTTCAGGTCACCCACCCGGTTCAGTCCGGCCTTTTCGGCTTCCCAGCGTGCGTTGAGCGCGGCCAGTTCCTCTTTCTTGTCCGCCTTGTCGGCCCGGATGGCGGCGAGCCGCTCCACGGACGCGGGGTCCTTCTCGTTCTCGAGCGCGAGTTCCTCCATGGTGAGCCGGTCCACAGCGCGGCGCAGCTGGTCGATCTCCTCCGGCGCCGAGTCGATCTCCATGCGCAGGCGTGACGCGGCCTCATCCACGAGGTCGATGGCCTTGTCCGGCAGCTGGCGCCCGGAGATGTAGCGATTTGAGAGGGTGGCGGCGGCCACGAGGGCGGCATCGGCAATAGTCACCTTGTGGTGGGCCTCGTACCGTTCCTTGAGGCCGCGGAGGATGCCGATGGTGTCATCGACACTTGGCTCGCCCACGTACACCTGCTGGAAGCGGCGTTCCAGGGCGGGGTCCTTCTCGATGTTTTCACGGTATTCGTCCAGCGTGGTGGCGCCGATCAGGCGCAGCTCACCGCGGGCAAGCATGGGTTTGAGCATGTTGCCGGCATCCATGGAGGATTCACCGGTGGCGCCTGCGCCGACCACGGTATGGATCTCGTCGATGAAGGTGACGATCTGGCCTTCCGAGTTTTTGATCTCCTCAAGCACGGCCTTGAGGCGCTCTTCGAACTCACCCCGGTATTTGGCTCCGGCCACCATGGACGCCAGGTCCAGGCCAATCAGTGTCTTGCCCCGCAGGCTTTCCGGGACGTCGCCCGCGACGATCCGCTGGGCCAGGCCCTCGACGACGGCGGTCTTCCCGACTCCTGGCTCGCCGATAAGTACAGGATTGTTCTTGGTGCGGCGGCTCAATACCTGGATGATCCGCCGGATTTCGTTATCGCGGCCGATCACCGGGTCCAGCTTGCCTGAGCGCGCCATCGCGGTCAGGTCGGTGCCAAACTTTTCCAGTGACTGGAAGGTGTTTTCCGGGTCAGGGCTGGTCACCTTGCGGTCCCCGCGGACACCGGGCAGGGCGGCGAGCAGCGCCTCGTGGGAGGCGCCGGCGTCGCGCATCAACCGGCCGACGGCATCGCTTCCGGTCGAGAGCCCCAGTAACAGTACCTCCGTGGAGACAAAGGTGTCCCCCAGCCTGTCTGCCTCGTTCTTGGCGTTCTGGATGGCCTGCAGCGCCGGCCGGGACAGCTGGGCCTGCTGGGTGGAACCTCCCGACGTTGCCGGCAGCGCCTTGATGGCACTGCTCGCCTGGACGCCGACGGCGTCCGGGTCCGCCCCCGTGGCGCGGAGAAGGGCGACGGCGACACCCTCGCGCTGATCCATCAGGGCCTTGAGCAGGTGGGCGGGTTCCACTTGGGGATTTCCTGCCGTGGAGGCGTTCATGGCTGCCGCCGAGAGAGCCTCCTGGCTCTTGGTGGTGAATTTGACGTCCAAAGAGAGCTCCTTCCGGGATATGCATTGCTAAGTTGAGCCTACTACGCTCAACTTAGCCAGCGCGCCTCGTTGACACGTTGTTTGCCCCACAGCGAACCTGCGTTTTCCGAAAGAGTCGAAGTTCCGGCCAACCGTCGCTAATGGTTGCTCCTTGCACTGTATCGCCGACCGGCGGATCACCCTAGGATCAGGTGTGACTGGGGAGCACGTTCCCCGGCGCCACCAGAGACGGGGATTGCAATGAAGAAATTCGTGGTTCTTTACATCGCACCGCAGTCAGCACAGGCCCAGATGGCGGAGAGCTCACCGGAGGCCGCCCAGGAGGGCATGAAGGCCTGGACGGAGTGGGCAGAGCGCACGGGCGACGGCATCGTGGACATGGGCACCCCGCTGGGCGACGGCAAAGTCATCACTGTGACCGACACCTCTGACGCTGATACCAACGTGGCCGGCTACGGCATCGTCCAGGCCGAAGACCTTGGCGGCGCCCAGGCACTGCTGGAAGGCCACCCGCACCTCATGATGCCCGGCGCGAGCATCCAGCTGTACGAATCCCTGGACGTGCCGGGGATGTAGCAGCCAATGGCCGGGGCGGCCCTGGCGGGAGGATCCCCCAACAAACCGCCCGCCAGGGCGTCTTTTCGACCAGTCGACCCGGATGCGGCAGGAACCTGCGGGGTTCGTGGCCAGCTTTGGTTTGGGCCGGTTTTGGATTGGGCCGGTTTTGGTTTAGGCCAGGTCCGGTTTTGGACCGGATAGTGCGCGGGGATGAATACGGACGGCACGTCCCGATATTAGAGCCAGTCGTGAGGCGTGTCACGTAAAATGACAGATATCTCAATGGCTTTTGGGGCACATCATTCAGGCCGGGTAGATGGCGACAGCACCGGCTTTGACCACGAAGTAGGCCTGCATCCCCGGCACCAGCCCGAGATCCGCGGCAGCCGCCCGGGTGATGTCGGCGCTCATCCGTCCGCCGTCCCCGGCACGGACCCTGATCCCGTCCCCGTGCGGTTCCAGGTCCGTGACCGTGACGGGGAAGGAGTTGCGTGGGCTGCCATGCGCCTCGCTGAGGAAGAGGGAAACGGCCGACGGCGGGAAAACAGCTACGCCGGGCTGTCCGGTGGGCAGCTGGCCGGGAATGTCGTGGTGCTGCCCCGAGATGGCCAGCCGCCCTGCCCGGAGGCCATCTTCAGTGATGGTGCCGGCGAGGAAGTTCAGCCCTGCCAGCCCGGCCGCAAACCGGCTCCGCGGCCGCTGGAGCACGTCCCGGGTGGGCCCTTCCTCGCTGATCCTGCCGTTCTCCAGGATGATCACCCGGTCAGCAAGCATGAGCGCGTCCAGGGCGTCGTGGGTGATGATGATCGCGCGCCTGCCCGCAAGCACACGCTTGAGCAGCCGCCGGAGCAGGGGGGCGGCATGGATATCCAGCGCGGCCATGGGCTCGTCGAGCAGCAGGAGTCCGGGGTCGGCGGCGAGCGCCCGCGCTATGGCCACGCGCTGCGCCTGGCCGCCTGACAGTTCCGCAGGGCGGCGGGACTGCAGCCCTTCAGCTTCCACCTCGGCCAGCCATCGCCCCGCTGTTTCCCTGGCCTGCCGTCTCGGGACACCTGCACTCCTGGGGCCGAAGGCCACGTTCTCCAGCGCCGTGAGGTGTGGGAAGAGCAATGGTTCCTGGGCCAGGAGCGCGGTGCCGCGGCGGTGCGGCGCTGTCCAGGTTCCCCGCCCGCCGTCCAGGTCGAACAGGACGCGCCCGTCCACCTCGGCCTTGCCCGAGTCGGGGTGGAGCAGCCCGGCAATGACGGCAAGGAGGGTTGACTTCCCCGCGCCGTTAGGGCCCATGATGGCCACCGTTTCGGAGGGGCCGAGCGTGAGGGACACGTCGAACCCCCTGGCCTCCACGGCTGCCCGGACTGTGCACGTCACCGGACGCCGCCGCCAACGGCGGATAACGGCGTCGCCGGGCTTTCATTGCCGGCAGCGCGTGCACTGCCGGCAGGGCGCGGGGTGCGGTAGGCGAGCGCCACCACGGTGACGGCAACGGCCACGAGGACCAGGGAGAGGGCGACGGCTGCATCGGCGTCCGTCTCCCGCTGCAGGTAGATTTCCAGGGGCAGGGTCCTTGTCACGCCCTGGAGGCTCCCCGCGAAGGTGAGGGTGGCGCCGAACTCGCCCAGGCTGCGGGCGAAGGAGAGTACCGCTCCGGAGGCAAGGCCCGGAAGTACCAGCGGGAGGGTCACGCGGCGCAGCACGGTACTGGGGCGGGCGCCGAGGGTGGCGGCAACGGCCTCATACCTGGGGCCTGCAGTCCTCAGCGCACCCTCAAGGCTGACCACCAGGAACGGCAGGGCCACGAACGTCTGGGCCAGCACGACAGCTGTGGTGGAGAACGCTATCTGGAGGCCAAGGACCTCAAGCGTGCGTCCCAGCAGCCCCTGCCTGCCGAAGGTGTACAGCAGGGCGATGCCTCCCACCACCGGAGGAAGCACCAGCGGCAGCAGGACCAGGGACCGCAGGACGCGCTGGCCCGGAAAGCTGGCGCGGGCAAGGACCACGGCAAGCGGAACACCCAGGAGGACGCACAGTGCAGTGCTTGCCGCGGAGGTGCGCAGGCTCAGACCGAGGGCGGTCAGCGACGATTCCGAAGTGACCAGCGGGATGAACTGGGGCCAGTTGACCTTGGCGACCATTGCTGTCACCGGGAGCAGGACCAGCAATCCGCCCGCCGCGGCGATGGCGTAGGTCCAGGCCGGGATGCCCGTGTAGGCATGGGTCTTGCGCGGACTTGCCGCTGCCCGGCTCATGACGCGTATCACTGCCGGGCCGCGCCGAAGCCGGCCTTGCCCAGCGCGGCCTGGCCTTCGCTGCCCAAGACCAGTTCCAGGAATGCATCCGCTGCCTGCCTGTTCCTGGCCCCCTTCACCGTGGCGATCGGGTAAGTGTTCACCGCCTTGCCTGACTCCGGGAACGGGATGGAGTCCACTTTGCCGCCTGCGTTCCTGGCGTCAGTGACGTAAACCAGGCCGGCATCGGCTTCCCCCGAGACGACCTTGCCCAGGACGTCAGTGACGGAGGACTCCTCGCTGACCGGGCTCAGCGTGACGCCCGTCTCCTGCTCGATGGTCCGGGCTGCCGCGCCACATGGCACCTGGCTGCCGCAGACCACCACTTTCGTGCCGGCCCTGGCCAGGTCGCGGAAGCCGGTGATGCCGGCAGGGTTGCCCGGCGGAACCGCGATGGTGAGCGTGTTCGTGGCGAAATTCCGGGGCTCGCCTTCCACCAGGCCGGCATCCTGGAGCTTGGCCATGTTCCCGGTGTCTGCCGAGGCGAACACATCCGCCGGTGCACCCTGGCTGATCTGCGTCACCAGGTCTGCCGAGCCGGCAAAGCTCAGGGCGACCCTGGTGCCCGGATGGCTGGCCTCGAATTCCCGGGCCAGTTCGGAGAATGCACCCTTCAATGAGGCTGCGGCGAAGACAGTGACGGCGCCTGTGGATCCGGACGTGCCGCCGTCGTCGTTTCCCGGCAGGCCAGCCTGCGTTGACCGGCCTGACGGGCTTGCGGCGCCGCATCCGGCGAGGGTCAGCGCCACGATGGCAGCCACGATGGCCAGCGCGCTCCTGGCGCCGGATAATCCGCCGTTCACAGCCCGTCTCATGCGGAACCCTTTCCGCGCGGCGTCTCGATGATCACGGTGGTGGCCTTGACCACGGCGGTGGCCACCGAGCCAGGCTCCAGGCCCAGCTCGCGCACGGCCTCGCTGCTCATGAGCGACACCACCCGGAACGGCCCGCACTGCAGTTCCACCTGGGCCATGACCGTGTCCGCCGTGATGCCGGTGACCAGTCCCACGAATCTGTTGCGGGCGGAACTGCCGGTCCGCTGCGGGTCGTCCGGGAGCTGCGCAAGTTTTTGTGCGTGCCGCGCCAGCTCCAGTCCGTCCACGGCCAACCGGCCGGCGTCGTCCTTGACCGGGGTTAGGCTGCCGTTCTCCATCCAGCGGCGGATGGTGTCATCGCTGACGCCAAGGAACCGGGCTGCTTCCGAAACGCGAATAGTAGGCATTTGCCCATTCTAGAGCGCATTTGCGACATAAGGTCGATCTCCAGTCCGTATCTTCGCCTTTTGGCCTTGACTCGGGATCCCCGGCAGCAAGCGGGCGGGAACGTCCGGCCGGGCGCCCGAAGAAGGGAACGGCGTCATCACTCCGGTTGAACTTCGTCATCCTCCGTGCTGAACCGCGGCGCATCAGGGCTGTTCCGTAGATTTGCCCGCTTAGGGTGGAGCCATGCTCACCCTCCTGAAGCGCTTCCGCCGGCCGGCCGCCACGGCAGCCGCCCCTGTGACGGCCCTCGCAGTACTGCTGGCCCTCCTTGTCCTGGAGCAACGCGGGTTCAACCGGGACAGCGCCCTGCTGGTTGCCCTGCTGTCCGCTGTCGCGGCGGCCCGGCTGGTCCCCTTGGGCGCGCTGGCATTTGCGGTCGCTGCCCTGCTGCTCCAGAGCGCCAGGGTCCTTCCGGCTGTCATGGTCTCCGGAGCCCTCAGTTACATCGCGGTTCCGGTCGCGATCCTGTTCGCGGGCCTGGGTTACCGGGGCCGGCACCGCTGGCTGCTGCCGGTGGCTGCCGTCGCCTCGGCCGGGCTGATCACCGTCAACTGGTTCGGCGACGCCACGTGGGTCAACTTCGTCTTCGGCACCCGGCAATATGGCCGGGGCGCAATCCGGACAGGCACCTACGTCTTCCTGGTGTTCGGCTCTTTCGCGGCCTTCAACCTTGCCGCCTGGGCCGCCGCGCTGGCGGTCAACAACGTCTCCAGCAGCCGGCGGGCACAGCTCCGGGCGGAGACAGACCTGCAGCAGACAGCCACAAAACTCGCAGTGGAGCAGGAACGCAACAGGATCGCCCGCGAACTCCATGACGTCCTGGCCCACTCGCTCACTGTCATCGCTGCCCAGGCCGAAGGGATCCGCTACATCCACCGGAGCGAGCCTGATGCAGTGGAGGAGTCCGTCCTGATCATCGCTTCGGCTGCCCGCACGGCACTCGTAGAAACCCGGCACATGCTCGAGAATGTCTCCCCGGCGAACCCGGTCCCGTTACCCACGGCCCCCGCACCTTCCCTCAGGCAACTGGGGGCGCTGGCAGGCCAATTCACCGCGAGCGGGATGCCCGTCACGCTTGTGACGGATGCAGTGCCGCCCGGGGTGACGCCGCTGCAGGAACTCACGGCTTATCGGGTGGTCCAGGAAAGCCTGACCAATGCGTTCCGGCACGGCGAAAGGTCCAAAGGAGCCACGGTTTCGGTCAGCCCTGGCGAACGCGGACTCATGGTCCGCGTCAGTTCGGAGTTATCCCCTGCCGTTTTTGCCGATCCGCACCCGCCGGGGGCAACACCGCCCGGCCCACATGCCGGAAGGGGGATCCCCGGCATGAAGGAACGCGCGACGGCGGTCGGCGGCTCGCTTACCACGGGCACCGCCGGGAACCGGTTCACTGTGGAGGCACTCCTGCCATGACTGAAACAGACGCCGCAGTAAAAGCCATCCGGATAGCCCTGGTGGACGACCAGCCCCTCTTCAGCGCCGGCCTCAAGATGATCCTCCGCAGCCAGCCGGACCTGGACTTCGTCGGCGAGGCGAACGACGGAGCCGCCGCCGTGGAACTTGCAGCCGCCGTCGGGCCTGACATCATGCTGATGGACATCAGGATGCCTGTCATGGACGGGATCACGGCAACACGCGCCATTACCTCCGGCCCGGCCGCGCCGCCGAAGGTCATCGTGCTGACGACCATCCAGCACGACGAGGCCGTCGTGCGGGCCATCCAGGCCGGGGCCGCCGGATTCCTGACCAAGGATGCGACGCCTGAATTCCTGCTGGCAGCCATCAGGACCGTCCACTCAGGGCACGCCGTGATGGCCCCGCACGCCACCAACCAGCTGCTGCGCGACTACACGACGCCCGCGGCCGGCAACGCGGCTGCGCTGGATGCACTGTCCGGACGGGAAAAGGACGTGTTCCGACTGGCCGCCTGCGGCCAGGGCAATGCTGAAATCGCCGCCGGCCTGATGTTGAGCGAGGCCACGGTGAAGTCCCACGTGGGCAGCATCCTGGCGAAACTCAAGCTTCGCAACCGCATCCAGCTGGTGGCCTTCGCCTACGAAAACGGCCTGCTCGGAAACTGACGGAGGCGTTCGGTCCGCCAAGGTTCCGGCTGCGGAGATTCCGGCTACCCAAAATTCCACCTCACCATCGCCAACCACCTGCACCATCGCCAACCATTGGGGGAACCATGAAAAGCAGACTGATCGGACTCGCCGTACTCGCACTAGGGGCAGCTGCGGCGCTGGCCGCCTCAACAATTCCGGGCGGCACGGTCGCGGCCTCGGGAAAACCCATCAGCGGAATCACCGCCCGGGCAGAGAATTACGTTAGCCCTGATCCAGCGGCTGAGGCAGGCCGGTCCGCCGCCATCAGGGAGTGCATGGCGGCCGCCGGTTTTGACTACGCCCCGCCCGTGGACAGCAACCGAGTGGATCTCAACGGCGACCTCGGTTTCAAACGACTGGACATCGCTGCCGCCCAGGCCAGCGGGTACGCCTCCCTGCGCCCGGCGGGTCCGGGTGAACCGGCTGAGGGAACGGACCTGGCAAAGCTCTTGGCCGTCCCCGCCTTCGCGTCCGCCCTTTCAGGCCCGAACACAGAGGACAGCATGGTGAAGGTCAACGGCATGGGGACGTCCGGCGGCGGCTGCCGTGGCGAAGCTGCCCGGAAGATCTACGGCAGCGTGGAGAACTACATGCTGGCCACCGGGGTCACCAGGAATGCACTGAACTCCGTTGCCGCCACGGCCATGTCCGATTCCGGGTTCCAGAAGGCCATCGATTCCTGGAGAGACTGTATGGCAGATTCGCCCTACGCCAACTTCCGCAGCCCCGCGGACGCCGTGGCTGCGGGGCAGGAGGCAGGAGGACTGAACGAGTTCAAAATCGCGGTCATTGACGCGATGTGCCGCGAGCAGGTAGCATTCCACGGCCAGCTGGACGCCCTCCTCGACAAGTACCTCACCACCCGCATGCAGCAGCTGGAGCCGGAGATCGCCGCCGTGACGGAGATCAGAAAGCAGGCGGCGGCAAGGGCCTCCGAATTCACCAGATAAGTCCCACATTCCCGGCGGCCGGCCACCTTGGGGG